>NZ_WTEV01000060.1 GCF_009795885.1 Gilliamella sp. Pas-s25
GAACTGAAGCGTTAGCTGATCTTGCCGAAATTAAATCTGGAGTTGCTATTAGAGATGGTGAATTATTTACAACATCATCAGGCAGAGTATGGGGTATACATAATAATTCTGTCCACCCAGTTTCTGGACCTGGAGTTGTAAATATTTCATCACTAGAATATAAAGTCTTAATTCAAGCGAAAAAGTACGGAAAAGATAAAGCAATAATTACATTGAATCACCTAGAGAAAAAAAAGATTCTTGATCCTGAACAAATAAAACGAACTAAAGCTATTTTAAAATTAATGAAGGATAAAAAATGAATAATTCAAGATTATTAATTGATCTCTATTTGCAAAATCAGCGTTCAGAGCATGAAATTCTCGCTAATCTTGAGTTTATAATTGGATTGAAAATAGAATCGGTTAATTTTCCATGCAATGAGTCTCTATTATTTGTGTTGTTAATGGAATACTCTCAAGGATTTAAACAAGGTTTATCTATTATGTGGTCTGATGATTTAAATATAACACTAGATGGGAAAAGTATTGCACAAAAACTAGCTTGTGCATTAAATGTTTCTATTTTATTTGATTCAAGTCTTTTCGAGGATTCTTCTGCAAATAATAATGATAAATGGTTTTTAGTTAAATCTAACGGGATGTTAAGGCAAGTAGATATTGCAATTTTAGATGATGGAATAGATATTTTACCGTAAAGATGTAAGCGTCTAGTTTAAATATAGTATGCGAGTAATTTATACAAGTTTGATTAACGATAGTTGTATTGATACTGCGTTAATTTAGTTCTCTATTTGACCTGAAATAACTTGATTCAACCTAAACCGCTATTACGACCCATTTACAGGCAGATATATCACCCAAGATCCGCTCGGTATACTAGGCGGACTAAATAGTTACCAATATGCCGGTAGTGATCCGATCCAGTTTACTGTAACAAAAAATCAAAATACAGGCAAAATAAGCAATGCATTTCTTACAATGCCAATAAGGAATATAAAATGAGTCATAATTTAACATGGTTAAATACAATAGAAAAAGAAATAGAAGAACAAGGAGGTGGTGATTTATATTACTTAATAGAAACGATGTACAAAGAACATAAGATGAATCTTTTACAATTTATTTATGATGCATCACGGGGGATTGGTTGCATTGTTCACGAGGGGTTAGAATATGTTTTAGATCAAGATTTAGATGATCCGAAAGAATTTGATGAGGTATCTTTTTTAGTTGGAGACTATGAAAGTTCAACGCTATCTCCCCAACATTTTGTTGAACTTATGCAAATAATATCTAATAGCTATATTGAAGCACATCCTAAAGAAAAAGATTCAATCGAATTTTATATGAATAAATTAAGAGAACGTTATTCAAAGTAAATAGTAAAATACCCATATAATTTATGGGGATTTTATTTAGTAAACTGATGGGCAACTTGCTGAAATCACCGGGCATTAGCCACGCCGTTACCGTTATGATAATGCCGGTCAGCTACACACCGTCACCTATCCTGACGCCAATCCGGAGCAACATCACGCTGAAAAAGTGGAACTGTTTAGCTATGACCAAACCGGCAATAAAAGCACTGAAACCCAAGCGCTGGCACCCGCGCCTTTTCACGCCAATATTGCCAAAGGCAACCGCTTGACCTTTTTTAGTGACAAACATTTTGAGTATGACCGCTTTGGTAATCTGATTGCCGAAAAGCGTGGAAAAGACCACAGTCTAGTCACCCACTATGAGTACGACTGCCGGCATCGATTAATCAAAGTAATTAAGCCGACAGGGCTAATAATCA
>NZ_WTEV01000061.1 GCF_009795885.1 Gilliamella sp. Pas-s25
TGTTTGAAAATATCAACTAATATTCCTTTTTTAGACCACAAATTAAATCGTCTATAGACGGTGCTCCATTCACCAAACTCTTCTGCAAATCTCGCCAAGAAATACCGGTTCTCATTCGGAAAAGGATCCCTTCAAACGTCATCCTATGCTCGGATTTATTATAAACTCGGCCGGTATTTTTCATTATTTGTAGTAGCTTTTTCCACCGTTTATCTGTTAGCATTGTTCTTGGCATGATGAATCGAGTTATGGTTGTTTTTTGCAGAATTATTATAACTCACATTATGCCGTCTAATAAATAATCACGAAAGATCAACACGCCCTAATAGCTTATGTAAAATACTTTATTAGCTTGAAAGCTTGAATTTTATTCAATTTATTATTAAAATTATAAATAGTTATTAGATAAAAAATGATTCTTTTATAACAATTACAAACAATGTTAAAAGAGGAAATGATGAGGATACCTACAGTGAATATTCTAGGCGGCACTTTTATAGTTAAATTTATTCAAAACAAGCAAGGCATATCAGCGATTGAATATGCGATAATGTCGGCAGGAATTGCAACAATGGTATTAACAATTTTTAAAGGACAACAAGGTTCTCTTATATATGATATGTTCGATAGCATATTTGCATCATTACGAACTAAATTGGTTGGTAATTAAGGTCGCTATTATATACACCTTATTTAAATAAAATAGGTTGATAGTTGCTAATTTGGGTTGCATAGATTGTTAAGATTTGTTAAATGTCCAAATCGAGAATTATTTACATTAATCTAAAAAACATAATGAATATACATAAAATATCAAAATTAACCCTTTATTATAGACAAAAGATAAGGCGATGATATCATAAAGAAAAATATCTCCAATAATTTTGACAAAACATTTCATGTTAGATCGTCTGACTATTTATAACGTATTATAATCCAGATTAGCACTATTTATCTTTTTAACTAGTAGGAGGAACATTATAAAACCTTTAGTTTTGACATTAAATATCTGGTTAAAGCTGAAAATTAATAAAAGATAAATTAAGGTGACAACCTAAATGTTATAACAAAACCTATCCGAACGAAATAATATTTTACCTTTACTTAAAAATCAAATTATAGAGATGACAGGAGTTTGTATCGACGATTTTTCATGAGACCCTTTATGCTGATATTTATCTTCCATTAATCTTAGTTTAGCATAGTACTGTTTCTACGAAGTGATATAATAGCCCAATTCCTTTACCGTATTAAATGCGTTTATTTTGATAATGAGTATGTATATTAAGGGATAAATGGACTGCAAATTGTTAAAACATGTCATATTCCTCGCATAACCCAAAATTTACATAACCTACTAGCCTCTAAACAAATAGTAAAACAAAAGGCAGGATACCTACATTAATGGTGATGTGACATAATCAGCCAATATTTGACAATACAAAAGATAGACTATAAAAACTTAAATAATTTATTAATTGCTAAAATTCCGTAATACCGAATAAAGGTGATATTTAGAATAGACCATTTATTTATTTTTAGCGAATCATTTTAATCATAAAGTGTAAATACCCTGTGCTTTCCTAAAAATGTTTTGATACTTAATAGGTAACCGAGAGTAGCTAATTTTTCCTTTATTTATATGTTTATACCCATATGAAATTTTTATCGCAAACAGCGTAATTATGGAATGGCAACACATTTTCAAACAAAAAAATTAAGGGATAAGTGTTTTTTAAATTCAACGGGAGGCAAGTAGCCTAACG
>NZ_WTEV01000062.1 GCF_009795885.1 Gilliamella sp. Pas-s25
CTTCTATCTGTTATCCTTTATTCTCCTACAACGCAAAAATTAATAATTAAGCGCTAAAGACTAAGGAGTAACACATAATGCACCAGAACCACCACCAGTACCGGGCTGGTCAATATAATCACTTATTGAACCATCATATTGTAAATTAACAAAGTACGAAGCATGAAATGGCCTCCAATTCGGATTATTATTAGGATTATAATCAACATCAGCATGAAAATCACTTACCCAGGAAGCCCATCCAAAGCATCCTGGGTCATGAAGGTTTTGTTTACAGTAGTTATTCCCTCCATTATCCCATCTATACTCTGTTAAGTCCCCCCACTCTCCGAACATACCAGCACCAATCCGACGATCAGCATGTTTAAAATTTGATGACGGCGTGGCGCCAACAACAGATCCACAAGTGTACGGGAGGCTTCCTGGACTTTCTTCTATGCAGACAGCATTAGTCAGATCTTTTGCTCTTACAAGCCGATAACCTATGTTATTACACCATGTTTCTTGCAGGTGACGAGTAGTAGCATGACGGCGGCTAACAAACCATTTCTGCAATACAAATCCATATTTTATTATCGCTTTACCATGACTATTTTTACCCACTAGCTCAAAAGTCTGCGGTAACCTTGGCACGGTAATTCGACTTGGATAGGGATTATGCCGTTGAGAAAACCCTTCTGGGCCTGTTAATGTAACGCGTATTAATGTGACATTATCATCTAGAATATCCAGATCACTCCAGTGATACAACCATCGGTTAAAATCACCCCGCTTCATCAATTTCATGCTGGCGGTTATCCCTTCATGCGAAACGGGCTCCCATATCAATTCTTCTACACCTATTCCCTCTATGTACAACTCAAAATAAAGTTCATCGGCACCTGTGGTTGGAAAATTAAGCGAATATGTTGCTGGATTGGTTGATTTAACCAAAAATCCTTTTCTGTACTCCATATCAGGACTTAAATAACGTGTGTTGCTGCTGCCGTCGCCGTCGCCGTCGCAATTACCAGGGCACGAATTTGGCCTTACGTATTTTATTTCCCCCTGTTGTAGTAGTGGCGGCAATATTATGCTATCACTACGATTATTCACCACTCGGCTATTTTTACCTGCTAATGCCTGCAAATTCCATGAGCATGATAATAATAACAATATCAATGTTAACGGGATTTTTTGGGAATTTTTTGACAATAACTTGAGAAATAACTTCGAGAAAATAGAGGAAACAACAGTAAAAACTTGTCTAATGCGTTTAGATGATAAATTTAAGACGTAGGTTTGCCAGTGCTGGTGTCTGGTGTCTGGTGTCTGGTGTCTGGTGTCTGGTGTCTGGTGTCTGGTGTCTGGTGTCTGGTGTCTAAAATAATGATAATGCATTGCAGCTTACCTGTCAAGTAATTTTATGTTTTATTTAAATTTTTATATTTATTAGCTTATTAAATAAGCTATTTTTAATCATTGATGAAAGTATAACCGTTTTAAAAACGCTTGGCTAGTTTTTTTAGGGCTTTTTCGGTAAAAATTAGTAAGGTGTGACTTCGATTAAGCTTTATAAAATATTTTAAAAGATTGAGAGATTTGTGTTTTTTGTTAAAAAAATAAAATAGAAACTTTAATAAAATCAATTTTGTTCCTAAATATTTTTTGATGGATTTAAGGGGGGGTGAAGGCGATTGGGACTTCAATTAGATTTTGGACATTTTAAGTTTTAATGATAAAAATAACTTGTATGTCAATCTTCGAAGCCCCACCTTTT
>NZ_WTEV01000063.1 GCF_009795885.1 Gilliamella sp. Pas-s25
CTTCGTAAGGAGGTGATCCAACCGCAGGTTCCCCTACGGTTACCTTGTTACGACTTCACCCCAGTCATGAACCACACCGTGGTAAACGCCCTCCCGAAGGTTAAGCTATCTACTTCTGGTGCAACCCACTCCCATGGTGTGACGGGCGGTGTGTACAAGGCCCGGGAACGTATTCACCGTGACATTCTGATTCACGATTACTAGCGATTCCGACTTCATGGAGTCGAGTTGCAGACTCCAATCCGGACTTAGACGTACTTTATGAGGTCCGCTTGCTCTCGCGAGGTCGCTTCTCTTTGTATACGCCATTGTAGCACGTGTGTAGCCCTGGTCGTAAGGGCCATGATGACTTGACGTCGTCCCCACCTTCCTCCGCTTTATCAACGGCAGTCTCCTTTGAGTTCCCGGCCGAACCAATGGCAACAAAGGATAAGGGTTGCGCTCGTTGCGGGACTTAACCCAACATTTCACAACACGAGCTGACGACAGCCATGCAGCACCTGTCTCACAGTTCCCGAAGGCACTCTCGTATCTCTACAAGATTCTGTGGATGTCAAGACCAGGTAAGGTTCTTCGCGTTGCATCGAATTAAACCACATGCTCCACCGCTTGTGCGGGCCCCCGTCAATTCATTTGAGTTTTAACCTTGCGGCCGTACTCCCCAGGCGGTCGATTTATCGCGTTAGCTTCGGAGCCCATCACTCTAGGCAACAAACTCCAAATCGACATCGTTTACAGCGTGGACTACCAGGGTATCTAATCCTGTTTGCTCCCCACGCTTTCGCATCTCAGCGTCAGTATCTGTCCAGAAGGCCGCCTTCGCCACCGGTATTCCTCCACATCTCTACGCATTTCACCGCTACACGTGGAATTCTACCTTCCTCTACAATACTCTAGTTAACCAGTTTTAAGTGCAATTCCTAGGTTGAGCCCAGGGCTTTCACACCTAACTTAATTATCCGCCTACATGCCCTTTACGCCCAGTCATTCCGATTAACGCTCGCACCCTCCGTATTACCGCGGCTGCTGGCACGGAGTTAGCCGGTGCTTCTTCTGTGATTAACGTCAATTAATGCACCTATTAGATACATTACCTTCCTCATCACCGAAAGTACTTTACAACCCGAAGGCCTTCTTCATACACGCGGCATGGCTGCATCAGGGTTCCCCCCATTGTGCAATATTCCCCACTGCTGCCTCCCGTAGGAGTCTGGACCGTGTCTCAGTTCCAGTGTGGCTGGTCATCCTCTCAGACCAGCTAGAGATCGTCGCCTAGGTGAGCCTTTACCCCACCTACTAGCTAATCCCATATGGGTTCATCAAATGGCGCATGGCCCGAAAGTCCCATGCTTTGGTCTCGCGACATTATACGGTATTAGCAGTCGTTTCCAACTGTTGTCCCCTTCCATTCGGCAGATCCCCATACTTTACTCACCCGTCCGCCACTCGTCATCAAGTGCAAGCACTCATGTTACCGTTCGACTTGCATGTGTTAAGCCTGCCGCCAGCGTTCAATCTGAGCCATGATCAAACTCTTCAATTTAAAGTTTGATGCTCAATAACTGTCTCTGACATATTCAAATGAATCTTCAGTGTCACTTATTAAGACTTGATTTTTTTAAGTCCGTAGACTTTTAATTCTTCGTCTTGCAAGTGCCCACACAGATTGTCTGTTTCTTATTTTTAAAGAGCTAACAGCTTCAACTTTCAATCAACATTTTGTTAATTTAGTTTGCTGTCTCAAGGG
>NZ_WTEV01000064.1 GCF_009795885.1 Gilliamella sp. Pas-s25
TCAGATTGATGACAAAGAACTCGCTTTTTGGCGAGTTCTTTGATCTAATAGAGAAGAGTCCATGATAAGAGGAATTCTTCTATGCTAAAAAAACCAACGCCAGCGACACCCGAAAAAATAGAGCAAATTTCGTTAGATGCGCTTGTCCCTCAAAATCACCTTGTTCGTAAAATAGCTAAAGTCATTGATTTTGAATTTATTCGAGAAGCGGTAGCGCCACTTTATTGCCCTAATAATGGTCGTCCGGCAGAAGATCCGGTCAGACTGTTTAAAATCATGCTATTGGGGTATCTTTTCGGTATCCCCAGTGAGCGTCGTCTGGTTCAGGAAATTCAGGTCAATTTAGCTTACCGTTGGTTTCTGGGAATGGGATTAACCGAAAAAGTGATTGACGCCTCAACACTCAGCCAAAATCGTCGCCGTCGGTTTAATGACAGTGAAATCTATCAACAGATTTTTGATAATATTGTTGAGCAGGCCATTGGCAAAGGGTTGATAAGTGGTCGGGTTTTATATACGGACAGTACTCACCTAAAAGCAAATGCCAATAAAGGCAAGGCACGTAATGAGCAGCGTATTGTTGAGCCCAGCCAATATGTTGATGCGCTTAATCAAGCCATCAACGAAGAAAGAGAATTAAACGGAAAAAAGCCTTAAAGCCATCGACGGTAGAGAAATATAAGGATGTCAAAGTCAGTCCAACCGATCCGGACAGTGGCTTTATGCATCGGGAAGGCAAGCCTAAAGGGTTCTTCTACTTAGATCACCGAACAGTTGATGGCAAACATAATTTAATTACTGATACCTATGTCACTGCCGGAAATATCCATGATTCCCAGCCTTATATGGCTCGATTAAAACGCCAGCTAGAGCGGTTTGGCTTTAATCCGGTTGGTGTCGGTCTTGATGCGGGTTATTTTACGGCTCCCATTTGCCATTTACTGCTGGCAGAGCAGATATATCCGGTGTTGGGTTATCGTCGCCCCACCCATGGTGCGAATCCCATCAGAAAAAAGCAGTTTATCTATAACGGTCAAAACGATACTTATACTTGCCCAAACGGGCAAACATTAATATATAAAACTACCAGCCGGGAAGGTTATCGTCATTATCATTCTGATGCAACAACCTGCAAAATCTGTCCGTTATTGTCACAGTGTACACAGAGTAAAAATACACAGAAAGTCATCACACGGCATATCTGGGAAGCAGATAAAGAGAAAGCCAACGAGATTCGTTTAAGTCAGTGGGGTAAAAAAGTCTATGCTCGGCGAAAAGAAACGATAGAGCGCAGCTTTGCTGATGCTAAACAACACCACGGACATCGCTATGCACGATTTAGAGGAAGAGCGCAGGTTCAAATGCAGTGTTTATTGGCCGCAACGGCTCAAAATATCAAGAAAATAGCGATAAAGCTATTTTTGTTACGTTTTTTTAGGCTATTTTTTAATTTATTTAATAAAATCCAAATTAAAAATCTTATTTATGGTTTAAATAAAAAAATAAACCCCGAATTATATCGAGGTTTGTCATCAATCTGA
>NZ_WTEV01000065.1 GCF_009795885.1 Gilliamella sp. Pas-s25
ATTCGATTATACAAGCTTGTCAGGTTATGGATATCATCAAAATGGTATTAAGTCATTGGTTGAATCAAGTTATTTCAGGTGCTTTTTTAACTAAAAAGCAGATTAAGTTTAAGCTACTACATATTCGCTACTCGGGATTGGCATAAGGATAAGTGATTGAGTAATGGCTTGAGTTTTACAACCGAGAAAAGACATTTTGGAAAATATTGTTATGGAAAACGAGGAACGATGCAAAAGGGTTGGTTAATGAAAAGCAATTGGAGAGTTTATTTTGCGCATCGCACTCCCACTGCCGATGAATAACAAGTGTCTATCAGATTAAATCTGAGCTACTACACTTAATATATGATTTCATAAAGTGTATCTGGAGCACCTTCGCTTACTTCAAAATCTGAAAGTAACGTTTTTGATAATTCAATAAATTTTATCTTTTTATATGAATAAATATAACCGGAGTCTGTCAAAGATATCACAAGTTTCGAACAATTTGTTAGAGTCATCATTTCTTGTAATATACTAATCAAAATTAGTAAACGATCTCTTCCTAACGAAGGAAATTTACTTTGCATTTCTGGAGCATAATCTAAATAATCAATCAAATAATCAGCTTCTTCAGAATCAGGGCTATCACTCATTGAAAAAATGAAATTAGTTTCATTTTTATTAGGTAAATACCTTTCAGTAAATTGAAACAATTGTTCCGGTAAAATTTCTTTTAATCCAATACTATAATTCGCAGCTATTTTTTTTAAAATAGATTTACTATTGTTATAGTTAATTCCAGCAAGATATCCAACAATATAATTATTCATTTATTTATCCTTAATCCATTCACCAATGGGTTTCCCATTGGAATCGAGTTTTCTATAGTATTTACCTGTTACATATCCTTTATCATTATATGTAATTTTATGTTCATGAGGAACAACTCTTCCGTCTGGACCTAAACCTATTTGTCCATGTGGGTGAATTTGTCCATAGTCTTCACGAGAAAAAGTTCTACCATTTGCGTCATAATAAGTAACACTTCTAGACCCATCAGCTCTCGATACTTCATAAATTGAGTTAGGTTTTCCTCTATGTGGTGCTTTTCCTGATGGCACAATTATATGCTCAGTAGCAATTCTATTTGTTGCAGGATTAATAGTCGGAATTGATAATGTACTATCTATCTCTTCTCCAGCAACCCCCTCAAACCCATTATTTTCAACCTTAATCAACCCTAACGGATCAACCCAATTTATCGGATCACTACCAGCATATTGGTAACTATTTAGTCCGCCTAGTATACCGAGCGGATCTTGAGTAATATACCTGCCTGTAAATGGGTCGTAATAGCGATTTAGGTTGTAGTGAAGTCCTGTCTCTTCATCATAATATTGCCCTTGGAACCTTAGCGGGTTATCTGGCAGGGCGTGGAAATCGTCTTGATGGTAGGTTTCGTTTATTATCTGTCCATAGGCATTATACTGACATTCATAGAGGGTGTCACCCATGTTGCTGGTAAGGGCAATGGGGGTGCCGAGGTGGTCATTTTGGT
>NZ_WTEV01000066.1 GCF_009795885.1 Gilliamella sp. Pas-s25
AGAAAGGATTAACCTTTGACTTACCCTTGTTAGATAACGGGCGCATTTTTGCGCCTATGCTGAATCTTCATAATGAATACGCAGGTGGTCAATTTATCGAACCTGACGGCAGTAAGCGCTTAATGAAAAGCTCGAGCAAAAAAGGGGCTTTTATTTTAGTTAGCTCAATTTTTAGCAGACCTACCGAGGTGTGCGCAAATTTGCTCACACATAATGAAATTATTATCTGTGAGGGTTTGGCTACAGGGATATCGATAGCGGAATTCCGCCAGCAGTCTATTGTTATATCCGCTATTGACGCAGGTAATCTTATTCATGTGGCTAAAGATATTCGTGAGTTAAATCCTACCGCTAAAATCATTATCGCAGGTGATAACGATATTGGTCAAAGCCCTAATACGGGCTTAGCTAAAGCAATAGAAGCGTCTCAAGCGGTAAATGGTTATTACTCCGTTCCTGATACAGATTATAAATGTGATTGGGATGATTATAGGCAACAACATGGCATGAATAAAACTACAGCGGTATTTGACAGCAATATCAAAAAAGCTGAATGTGATTTACAAGGTAAAAACCAAGACGTTGGCATTACTAAAAATGCCCATAATCCCGTTCCCGACTTATCGCAAATGCAAGCCAGCCAGAAAGCAGATGTACTTATAGAGCACTATGACAATAATCTTGCTTTAGATATGCTTACTAATGAAGTCTATCAGTATAAGGATAATGTTTGGCAGATGATTTCTGAAATGGATCTAAAGCGTGAATTAGTTCAGCTATTCAGGCAAGCAAAAGCGCATTATTCAGAAAAAGGGGTTAAATCAACCATTGATACCATGAAGCTACAGATACCGTTAAAAGGTGAACAAGCTAGAAATTTAATCGGGTTTAAAAATGGCGTTTTTGATTTACAAGCTCGTGCGTTTAAGCCTCATTCTAAAAGCCATTGGTTACAATCAATTAATAATGTTGATTATATTGATAGTGTATCTAATGAAAACTTAGAACGTCATGCACCGCATTTTTATCAGTGGTTATCACGCTCAGCTAAAAAAGATAAAATCAAAATGGATGCGATACAAGCTGCGTTATACATGATTTTAGCCAATCGTTATGACTGGCAATTATTCTTAGAGGTTACAGGCGCAGGCGGTAGCGGTAAAAGTGTTTTTGCTGAGATTGCTACCATGCTAGCAGGCAAGAATAATACGGTATCGGCAAATATGGAAGCCTTAGAAAAACCAAGAGAAAGGTCGCTTATTGTTGGGCAATCATTAATCATCTTACCTGACCAAGCCAAATATATCGGTGAGGGTAACGGTATCAAGGCGATTACTGGAGGTGATGAGGTGGCGATAGATGAAAAATATAAGAAGCCTTATTCAACTAAGATACAGGGGGTGGAATGGCAACACATTTTCAAACAAAAAAATTAAGGGATAAGTGTTTTTTAAATTCAACGGGAGGCAAGTAGCCTAACGAA
>NZ_WTEV01000067.1 GCF_009795885.1 Gilliamella sp. Pas-s25
GCACTGTCTAATATTTTGGCGAGGATCAATGTAGTAAAAATGCCAGATGGAAAATTAACGAGTATGGATAATACTCGAATTATAGCTGCACGAGAAGCAGGCATTGATGTTCGAGTTATTATTCGTTATTTTAATGATAGACTAACGCCAGAAATTCAAAAAGCTCGAGGTTGGGAACAATATAAAACGTGGGGTGAAGCAATTAAAGGACGTATAAATAAACAATCTGGAGGTTTTGGGAAACAAAACCCAAATGGTTCAATACAACCTCCTAAAATAAAAGGTAAACAGTAATGTCAAATATATTTTTATATAATCTTCCTATACTACCCAACGGCTTTGCTTTTCCTAAAAGCTATGTTGATACTGTAAAGAATAATAATATTATTCATATTGAGCCATGGTCTTTTTTATGTCAAGATATAGGGATGTCATTAAGTTATTACGGCTCAATGCTAATAAAATATACAAATCATCCTTTAATACCTTTTGCCATTGCTAACGATCAATCGGGTTTTTTTAATGATGGATACATTATTTTAGCCTGCTTTGATGGAAATGATACAAGTGGAGATCCGAAGGTATATTTTCATGATTATGGTTATAATGGGGAAGAACCTTCTTGGGAAAACCGATATCATTTAGACAATTTTTTAACTTGGTTTGAACTAGCCAAAGCAGAATCAGCCCAATATAAAGCTGAGAGGTCTGAATTAGATTTAGTCAAATATTAAAAAGCCAGTATGAACATTATTGGTTAACCAAACGCCATTATCAGCTAGATAAAACTTAAAGCCTTGTTGATGCATTAGTAAGGCCTTTACCTTTAATACAATAGGTTTACCGTGGCGTTTCCCTACAGCATTAGCTGTCTGTTCATTAATAGATAAATGGACATAATGGCGATCACCTGCAATTAATCCTTGTTTTTTATTGAATCAATAAAGCGCGTTGCTGTACCATGATATAAAAATTCGGGTGGTACTTGTTCAACATACTTAATTTTAACTTGTTGAGTTGAATGTCCTTGTGCTGCGCGTATTTTTAAACCGTCTTCTGAAATCATAAAACGTCTTTTATCGCTTGTTTTGACAACTTCTTCGATTAATTCTTTGGTAAGTGATTCACCATGTTGATTAGCTTGTAGGAGCAAGACATTAATATCGACCCATCCTTCAGTATCTAAGGTTATACCAATAGCTTCTGGTTGATGCCTTAAAATGTAACTTAAAAATTTACTCATTTTATTTAATTGATAGTTCATGTTTGATATCTCTTATGAATCCTATTAATCGTGGTGGATTTACTTATTACTTTTTAAACCTACAAAGCAAGCTTCCCCCAACTAACAAAAGAAAATTGATCCTCACCAAAATATTAGACAGTGT
>NZ_WTEV01000068.1 GCF_009795885.1 Gilliamella sp. Pas-s25
TGCGTTTAATCTTATTCATATTTGTTCCTTTTTTAGTGGTGATAAGTTTACCTTACCCCTTAAAAAAGTTGTATGAATTAGTGTAACCGATCCACCCCTAATACCTTTTTGCTCTACTTTCGGAAAAGGACCTGAAAACATTCGATTATCAATGTTTAATTGTTTTATTCTGTCAATCCAAGTCCGACGGATGTAATATTTATGCATGCCACCGTTAACTACTTCTGGCTCAAGTCCTGCCCTTGCCATAAATATTTTTTGAGCGATAAAGTGTGATACCATTTCCCTTAATTTTTTCATATAATTTATAGAGATATAAAAAGCTATTCCTCAACCTTGATAGTATAAATTTTTTTAAACTGACTAGCCGGACAATGCATAGTTACATAAGTAGTTCCTGTAAATTCTATACTAATTGTTCCGTTCACTTTAGGCGTTCCTTTTATGGTGAAATCATTATATGAATTATTCCAATCAAAATAGGATGGAGATAGCTCAAGCCCTGAATTTTCAGGTTTAATATGATAGGAATCACTGCGAACTACACCAACATTAATATTTATTTCAGCATAATAAGGTTTACCAAAAGCGGCATTGGGTAAAGATTCAGATAGCACTTCAAATTTTCCGCTACAAAAACACCCAGTAAGTGAAAGAACTAAAAATAAGTTAACGATTAACATTAAATAATATCGTGATTTTTTCATATGGTTTATTGCGATTAATTGAATTTTTATTAAAAATAAGTGTGTCTTAAACACTTTACCATTTATTTTATTGCCATATATGTTTTATCTAAGGAATTTTACTTACCACCATAGCTGCGAAGGAGTATTCCATAATTTCACCTAAAGTTTTTGAGGTCCACCATTTTTTTACCTTGCCCCATGAAAATAGTTCAAGCTGAACCTTTTCAGTTATTGCTGTTTGTTCTGTTATTTCCAGACCATTGTGTAATTTTAATTTATCTGTCCAAACTATCCAGTGGTTTTTAGTTGTTAAAATACCCTGATTAGTAATCATTTTTGCTGTTATTAATACAACAACATGTGTTTCAGGGCTAATATAAGAATTTAAACGACATAAATCTTGTAAAGTTAAATGTGGCCCCCGGATCTGATCAATTAAACTTATATTGATGCTGTATAAAATTTTAGCACCAGAATTTTCAAACCATGTTTTAAGATTTTCTGCTGTTGTAATACCTGAAACTTGATCATCAGGCGAATCGTAATCAAAAACGCTATTTTCTGGATCGGCTACACTAATTAGTACCAGTTTTATAAGGTCATTGTTATGATAAACTAAAAATAAGAGAAGGTAACAACAATGGC
>NZ_WTEV01000069.1 GCF_009795885.1 Gilliamella sp. Pas-s25
CCCCTATGGGTGAGTAAAAGATAGTTTATAAGAACTCAACATCAAATAGATGTTACCAACCTGCAAGAAACAGTGAGTTTGTTGGCTGTTAGGATGTGATTAGTATAACGATTTAGTTAATGCGCTGCTTCGCATCGTTGTAAACATTTAAAGATTCTCGCTTACCTATCGCTAACACTTTGATAATAATAAGCTCATCAATAACTTTATAGACCATTCTGAATCCAGATGACCTCAATTTTATTTTGAAACACCCAGACAGTGAACCACTTAACTTAGCTGATTCAATATAGGGGTTAATCTGAAGTTTTTTTAACTTTTTTTTAAATTGAAGCTGAATACTCCGATCTAATTTATTCCATTCTTTAAATGCCTTTTCATCGAACACGACTTTAAAGGTCATCCACATTCACCTCAATAGTTTTCCCCGGATTTCTGAGTCTATCTTCGGCAATTCTAAGAATATCTTCATCTTCGTCAATAAATAGATTCACTTCCTTAAAAGGTAATCTCTTATTATTGGCGACATACCGCAAAAAACCACGAATAGCTTCATTTGGCTTAATATTCATCTGATTAAAAACAGAAAATGATTCATCCCTAAGTTTATCATCAATTCTGATTTGTATAGGTTTATTACTCATAATTTATTCTCCATATTATAAGTGCATTGCAATATGTATTGCACCAATAATAATGTAATTTAAAAAACGTAAAAAGCAACTGATTTTACAATTAAAAAAAGCAAGTTTCCTTGCTTTTTTTATCGTTAATTAATTTGTTGAGGTTCACCTTGATTTTCTAAATGTTCGATTTTATCCGAATATTTAAGTTCACCGTCAATTTTAATGCTGGAGATTTTTAGTAATCGAGCTTTTAAATTGACTCCAACTTCTCCTTTTTTATCCCCAGTGCTGTATGTAAATGTTTCAGCATAGATATCACCAACGCAAAAATTTACTAAGATTTTTTTGTTAGCTTTATTTGCTTCGATGCATTTTTCAACTAATTTTTTTGCTTTTTCACCGGTAACGTTACAGTTAATGTAAGTATATTCGGCGCTCTGGCAATTTCCTCTTAGTGCTGCGATTGTACATGATAAATAAGGTTTACCATTTTTGACTTTAACTTCACGGATTCTGTTTAAATAGCCAATTCCAGTTGTATGTAAATCAAAAAATTGTTTAGTTACTGTGTTATTAGTTAAGTTAGCCATAATATTCTCCAAAATTAAATTAATAAAAAGGAGAATTTATGCCCGATAGGGATAAAATTCCCCTATGGGTGAGTAAAAGATAGTTTATAAGAACTCAACATCAAAT
>NZ_WTEV01000006.1:0-81868 GCF_009795885.1 Gilliamella sp. Pas-s25
GATAGGTCAGGTTGCCCATTTTTAGGGCGTAGGGTATCATTACTATTAGCCATAGCATTACTCCGTTTAATGTTTGTGGTTAGATCCCTCGGTAGTGTTGCGAGCACTTCGGGGGATTGCTTTTTATGGTACTCATCTTTATAATGGACTGCACCATTTAATGATAATCTACCATAGTGGACAGCACCAATGCAAGAGAAAAAACAAAAAAGTAAAAGTGATCGATTAAATAGCACAAGACAAACGATCCGATTTGAAGATGACTTACTTGAATTAATCCAACAACAAGCCAAGAAAGATAGTGAATCTTTTTCTGGTTGGGTCAAAACTGCTTGTAAAATGAGATTGAATAAATAACTAAAATCCTTTCGAACGCTTCCGAAATCTACCCAATTTTTTAGCTCTGCGTTATTATAAGAACGTGTTTTAAATGCGTGACGCTTTGGCACAATCTCAATGCATCTAATTATATCTACTGTCATTGAAAATTCCTTATTAGTTGATTTGAGTGATTGAATAGAGGCAACTGTAACAGGTTGCCTTTTTTATTAAATCAATTTGGGTTGGTATTTTGCCCATAACGCTTTTTCCTCTGCGATTAAATTAGCTTTCCATTTTTTACAAGCTTCTAAATTACGTCCTCTTCTGCTTGATTCAATACGATATTCTTTTTCACGTTTAGCATGATCATTCAAGAAAGCCCAAGGCACACCATAAGCACCAGTTTTACGAATTGTTGGAATAACTTCACCAAATATCCAGTTACTAAATCGATAAGCAAATGTTCCTTGTTGAATTGCTTTTCTGCTTCTAGCGATCAACTTGTAAAATCCTGATTCAGATACAGCTAACAATTTTCTTGCCCCGCCTCTTTTGCCTGAATGACTATAACTTAAAGTTAGGGTCATTAATTCAAGGCTATTTAATGATTTAATTGCTTTGGTTGGATTGCTATGCTCTAACGCCAAACACACATCGTTAGCAATAAACCAAGGTTCACCCAAATGAGTAATGATTCTTACTTCGATGCCATCAAATTTAATTACACTCAATTCATCTTGTTTAACAATCATCTTAGTAGCTCCCATTAGCAAACCCTCGGCGTTTAGTCGGTTGATTTATCTTTGCTACTGCTGGAGGGTTGTCTATCCAGTGAAGTAATTCCACTAATGACCAACCGCAAGAATTAGCTCCTAACGATTTTCTTAATGGATATTTACCCTCTTTCTCAAGTTGCCAAGCAGTAGAACGGGCGATACTTGTAATTTTGTATCTCTCATTTTCACGAACAAGACGATCATATTGGATACCGTATTTATCCCTAATGGCTTTGTGTTGTTCTGGAGTGATTGAATATGACATTGAAAGCCCCCTTACTGTACTCGGTTGCTTTCTAAATAGGTTTTAACTTCGGCCATATCGTAAACTACTCGACGCTTGCCAACTTTAATACCTTTGGGGAAATTTGGATCGTAGCGTAATGTATTCTTAGCACAACCTAAGATTAACGCCAGTTCATCAAGGGAATAATATTTAGGAGTATTTAACTGCATTTCTTACCTCATTAAGTTCATTTGTGTTTAACTAATGAGGTAATTATGTGGATTATAAAGATAAAAAGCTCCGCAAGCGAAATCATAGTTTCGTGTGCGAAATAATTAAAAAATATTTCAAGATTTATATTTTTTATTTAGCATTGACCACAAAGATTCTAAGCGTCTTTTACTCATTCCCTTTAAGGTATTATCTAATTCTTGATTTATTGTATCTTGTCTCCATTGTTTAGCTTTTGAGCACACAAGTTCTTTTAATGAAAATAAAATATTTTGATAATCATCAATAGTAAAATTATCACCATCATTTTGCAGTAAAGATTGGATAAAATTATCTAAATCTATTCGTTTTATTACTAATTCAAGATCATCATTAAAATTTGTAACAGGATCATAGTTTTCAATCATTAATGCTTTTTCGTTTAATAATAATTGATTATCTTTTGGGTGATATAATTTAAGATATGATTCTGTACCTTTAATATATATATATCCTTCAAATGAATTGATTAGATTTTTTCCTTGCAATTTTCTTTTATAATTTTCAATAGCTAATTTGTTACCACCAACCAGGGGAAAACTCCAACAATCATCAGCTAAATTTATTAGTAATCCATTATAACCTATCAATTTCAAGCGATTTGTAACACTTCCACCAACTTGTACGTTATCAATGAATCTATCGTCATCTTCTGGAGCATAAATTTTTAATGTTCCTAAATTTACTATTGGCTTTTGTATTTCACAAAAGATAGCTTTCACCTGAAAATGTGTTGGCTTTACACTCAATTTTAGTTGTTCACTAACAACTAAATCTAGTACATCAAATATATTAATTTTATTATCGTTTAATCCTAGAGATAGTCTTTTTGCCGCCTCATCCAATGACAAATATTCTTTTAATCTATATAACTTGCTCATTTGTTTCCCTAAAACAATCACCCTAACCTAATGAAGAAGTTACGCCAGTTCGTTAGGGTTACGAATGTTCAGGAGCTACCCTAGGCGTAACTAATTTAATTTGCTGAATATATTTAAATATAATTATACCACCACTGGATAAAATTACATGTATTTTTAATATTGCTTTTTAGAGAAATCCAGCTAGCCAAAGGAAAGGCTCTCATTTAGAAATCAGTACAGATTTAGAATCAAACCTAATGACATAATTTAATGTTATATATGTTATTATTATTTTTTAATAACACTTAAAAAAATATATATAAATCAATTATATTATGTTATTAGTGTTGTTAGTGTTATTAAAAATAATGTATAAAGTATATTCCTATATAAGAGGCAATAAAAAACCAGTCTAGTTGACTGGCTTAATATATGGCTATGGCAAAACTAATCATTAACGGTTTTCAAAGCATTACTCCCTGATAAAGACACATTCCCTTGGCTTGCTTGCTCTACAAAATCACCCCACCATTGCATCATATCTCTTCTTTTATCTAGGTAGTTAGCTCGGTTATAAATAGCTCTGATTGCGTTTCTGTCCACATGAGCTAATGAAACTTCAATAAGGTCATAATCAAAGCCATGCTCATTTAAAGCTGTAGATGCTAATGACCTAAACCCATGAGCAACTAACTCACCTTTAAAGCCCATTCTTTTAAGAGACATGTTTATTGTTTCTTTGTTCATTGGTTTGTTATAGGGTGATTTTAGTGTCGGGAAAACAAATTTAGTATGACCACTAATAGGCTTCATTATTTCCAGTAGGTTTATGGCTTGTTTGCACAATGGTATGAGATGATCACGTCTCATTTTCATCTTTTCAGCGGGTATTATCCATAGTTTATTATCTAGATCTATTTCTTCCCACAAAGCACTTACTGCCTCACTTGGTCTTGTGATAGTCAATAATTGCCATTCTATTAAGCATCTGGTTTGTAATTCTATATTAGCCAAAGAAAGGGCTTTCATTACTCTTGGTAATTCTGACGGCGGTAATGATGGTTGGTTTTTAGTTATAGGCGTTTTAAAAACTGTACTCATTCTGACCACAGGGTTAATATCAATAATATCTTGTGTAACAGCGTAATCCATAATTCGATTTATTCGCTGAATAATACGCCTAACTGTATCTAATTTCCCTGCGCTTTCTAATGGTCTCAAAACAGGAATAAAATCTTTTGCTTTAAGTTGATTTATAGGAATATCACCTAGCGCAGGATAAATATAGTTTTCTAATGAGCTTTTAATAATGCTTATAGTGTTATTGGTGAAACCTTTTGATTTCTGCAATTCGATCCATTTATCTGATATTTTTTTAAAAGTATTATTATTTTCTATTACTGATTGTTCTATTAATGATTTTCTTCGTTCTTGTGGATCTATACCTTGGCTTACTAATGTTCTATATTCTTCTCGTCTTTGCCTAGCCTGCTGTAATGTAACTTCAGGATAACTACCAAAACTAACCAAAGCCCTATTATTGGACACTGGATTAATATAATTAAATCGCCATATCTTTGAGCCAGTCACTTTGATGAGTATATATAATCCATTACCATCGGACAAAGTGTAATCCTTATCTTTTGGTTTGGCTGTTTTAATTTGAGTATCATTTAAAGGTTTTATTATCTTTGCCATGTTATACGTTTTTAAGTTATATCCGAGCGTATAACATAACATATAACATAAAAATTTGAATTTTGCTAAATCTTATTGAATTTAGATGAACCATGAAATCATTATAAAGCTTGTTTCTATTGGGCTTTTTGAACGTTTTTGAATTTTATTGAACGGTATAATTTCGACCCCAGCAGGAATCGAACCTGCAACTAGCCCTTAGGAGGGGCTTGTTATATCCATTTAACTATGAGGTCATTGGAATACGTATTCTAATAAATTTGAAAAGATAATGCCATTTAAATAACGAAAAATTTTCTATTTTTAGTAATCATGATACAATCGCATCATCTTTAACCTCATTACTTTTAATCAAAGATACTATGAAAAAACGAATAGTTGGTACGATGTTTTCGATAATGGCTCTCACAGGTTGTGCCACTTATCAGTCCGAAAACAATTCCTATAGTGATCCGTTATCTGGGTTTAACAAAACCATGTTTAATGTTAACTACTATGCGCTTGATCCTTATATTTTGCGCCCTACGGCAGTCGCTTGGAAAGATTACGTCCCTTCCCCTGTTCGTACAGGTGTGGTTAACTTTTCCTCTAACCTTTCTGAACCCGCTTCAATGGTGAACAACTTATTACAAGGTGATGTTCATAAAGCGGGTACGCATTTAGCACGATTCTTTTTAAATACCGTTTTCGGTTTTGCGGGTTTGATGGATGTTGCTAGCATGTCAGATCCTCAATTACAAAAAGGTGGCAAAAGGAGTTTTGGCGATGTTTTAGGTCATTACGAAGTGCCTTATGGTCCGTATGTTGTGCTGCCGTTTTATGGATCAGCAACGTTAAGAAACGAAGGTGGTAGCTTAGTTGACTCTCTTTATCCACCGCTTGTTTGGTTAGATTGGCAGTGGGCGTTAGTGCGTGGTGCGTTTGACGGTATTGAAGCACGTGCGGTCGCGATCGAGTATGAAGATTTAATTAAAAATAGCGATGACCCTTATAACTTTATGCGTAATGCTTACTTCCAACGTAATGACTTTGTGGCATCGGGCGGTAAAGTCGACGAAGGCAAGCAAAAACAACGTGAAGAAGCGATTAATGACGTTATCAATGACATAGATTCACAATAACTTTATTTAAATCATAATTTTGCGTTAAATCACACTAATAAATAAACCGCCATTAATTGGCGGTTTTTTATGGTCTTTTATTTATGATGACGCTAATTTATTCGCTTTTATTTGCCTATTTAGTTCGATATTGGTTTCATTTCTGGCAAATAATGCCAAAATCGGCTTGGCATTTGCTGGCGCTGTAATTTAGGATTGATGCGTTCTTTGATGGTTAACGCATTGCAATAGCGTTGCCACATAGTTTGAAATAGCGCTTCGTCTTTGGTTAGATACTGCTGATTAACTTGGCTATTTATAATCAGATCATCTTTATCAATAAGCGACACAGGTTCAATCCCGTGTAAATTATAGATATAACCATATTCACGCTTTTCATCATATATTGCCCATTTTTGATCAGCAAAGCGCTCTTTAAAAAATTTAATCACCAACGGCAAAACATTATAAATAGGTGCAATGATCGAAAAATAGATCTTATCTTCCCTATCGTTAGGCTCAACAACATCTTTAAGTGGATTATTGATGGCATTAAAGCGTACAAATTGCATCACTCGATGCCGTTCTCGGCTCACTTTTTTAGCAATATCATGCACAGTTAGCACATCTTGATCGGCAAAATCAGTTTCGATTGATTTAGAGGATTTAAATACCTTACAAATGTAACGAAAAACAATTAAATCACTTTCAGGCAATTCCGATAGCCAAACATACATCAACTGACGAAGCGCAACTTTGCTAATCTTGTTAATTAATGCTACGCGTACTCGTTCATATTTTACATCGCAAAATTCAACATGATGCCTATCAGACACTAACAACGGCTCAACCTGCCCTGTGGTTAATAAGCATTCAGGCATTTTCTTGAGTTTAAAAGCATCAAACACAGCACAAAGCAAGCTTTCAAAACTCTTATCATAATAAAACGCCAGCATGATTTACCAGCCCATCACTAGTTGCTGTGGAGTATTTGTCTGTTTATCTTCTAGCAAAGGTGGATCTTGCAACGTAAGTCGGATATATTCGGCCGATGAATTGAGTAATTTAAATTTTCTCATTTCATGACAAATAACAAAAAATTGTGCACGTTTTAAAACAACGCCAATGCGTTTAAGCGCGTCAAGAGTAAGCTTTCGGTGACGCCTTGCCATCACAATTAACTTGGCAGACTTAACTCCAATGCCTGGCACTCGTAATATTTTTTGATAACTATCACGATTAACATCAACTGGAAAGTACTGCGGATTACGGATTGCCCAAGCCAATTTAGGATCGACCGTTAAATCCAGATCGGGATATTGATCATTAACAATTTCATCGACATTAAAATCATAAAAACGCAATAACCAATCTGCTTGGTATAAACGGTTTTCGCGCACTCTTGGTACTTCTTGCACAACAGGCAGCCGTTTGTCGTAACCATTTACCGGAATAAATCCCGAATAATAAACTCGCTTCATACTTGGTCGTTTATAAAGTTTGGCGGTTAATTGCAAAATTTGCTTATCCGACTCATCTGTCGCACCAATAATAACTTGAGTACTTTGCCCTGCAGGTACAAATTTTGGTGTGGTTCGAAATTTTTTGCGATCCTCGATATTTTCTAACACATTTTGATGAATTTGCCGCATAGGTTGATAGATGCTTTGATGATCTTTATCGGGCGCGAGTAATTTAAGGTTTTCTTCCGTTGGAATTTCTAAATTAACACTCATCCTATCAACTAATAAGCCAGCTTGATTAATTAGATCATTACTCGCACCGGGGATCGCTTTCATATGTATATAGCCATTAAAACCATGCTCATCACGCAAAATCTTTACCACTCTAATCATTCTTTCCATGGTATGATCTGGACTTCTAACAATCCCCGAACTGATAAATAAACCTTCGATATAATTACGGCGATAAAATTCAATGGTCAAATTGGCCAGTTCGCGTGGCGTAAAGCCCGCTCTTGGAATATCATTACTTTGCCGGTTAATACAATAAGCACAATCAAACATACAATAATTTGTCAGCATAATTTTAAGTAACGAAACACACCTTCCATCGGCAGTAAAGGTGTGGCAAATACCAGATTTATGTGCATTACCAATACCTTTAGACTTATTACTTCTTGATGCGCCACTTGACGAGCAAGAAATATCATATTTTGCTGATTCGGCTAATATTTCAAGTTTGGTTATTATTTTTTCGGACATATTTAACTCATCAAAATACTGTTTATTTATACAGTTTACAACAATAATATCAAGCTTAGCAAGCAAATATTGCAGGCTAAAACAACCAGCATCTATGCTACTTTTAGCAACTTTTTATAAGGTTATATTTGATTTAATTGCTTTATTTATATAAATAATAAAATCAATATCAGAAGATCAAAATAAAAAACACGGTAAGGTATTGTTCAGCTTACAAGTGTACGCTATAATCAACGAACTTTTTTGTATGAAGCCAGATAACTTAGGAGCTAAATAGTAAATGAAACGTGTTGTAATTACAGGGTTAGGAATTCTTTCAAGTATTGGGAATAATACTAAAGAAGTTTTAGAATCACTAAAAATCGGTCGTAGCGGTATTACCTTTTCCCAAGAAATGAAAGATAGCGGAATGCGTAGCCATGTATGCGGGAATGTCAAGCTCGACACGACAGGACTGATTGATCGCAAAGTTGTTCGCTTCATGAATGACGCTTCTATTTATGGTTATCTAGCTTTACAACAAGCTATTGAAGATGCAAAATTGACTCCGGAACAAGTCTCTAACCCTCGCACTGGTTTAATTGCTGGTTATGGTGGCTCAACCAGAACACAATACAATGTCGTTGCTGGCATGAAAGAAAAAGGCCTACGTGGTGTTGGTCCTTATGCTGTAACCAAATCAATGTCATCGGCAATTTCGGCTTGTTTAGCAACCCCATTTAAAATCAAAGGGATTAGCTACTCAATGACATCTGCTTGTGCAACATCAGTTCACTGTATTGGTCACGCAGCCGAACTGATTCAACTTGGCAAGCAAGATATCGTTTTTGCCGGTGGTGGTGAAGAACTGTGCTGGGAAATGTCATGCGAATTCGACGCCATGGGTGCTTTATCAACCAAATATAACGACAACCCAGAAAAAGCATCACGTGCTTATGATAAAAACCGTGATGGTTTTGTTATTGCAGGTGGTGCCGGCATGGTTGTTGTTGAAGAATTAGAACATGCCCTTGCGCGTGGTGCTCATATTTATGGTGAACTTGTTGGCTATGGTGCAACATCAGACGGGCATGATATGGTTGCCCCATCAGGCGAAGGTGCAATGCGCTGTATGAAACTTGCTATTCAAGATTTAGATGTTCCGGTTGATTACATCAACACCCACGGCACATCAACCCCAGTGGGTGATGTCAAAGAGTTATGGGCAATCAAACAAGTATTTGGTGATAACATTCCAGCGATTTCATCAACCAAATCAATGACAGGTCACTCATTAAGTGCAACTGGTGCACAAGAGCTTATTTATTCATTATTAATGTTAGAACATGGCTTTATTACGCCAAGCATTAATATTGATGAACTTGATGACGCAGCAATTGGCATGAACATTATTACCGAACCAACCGAGCGTGAACTTACCACAGTCATGTCAAATAGCTTTGGTTTTGGTGGTACAAATGCCTCAATTGTCATGAAAAAATACAAGGGTTAATAAGCAAATTTAATTGATACCAATCAATAAAAAACCGTTCCATTGAGAACGGTTTTTTTTTAAAGCAGTTAGATGTTAGACAATCTTGCAAGAGCTTGCTTAGTTACTGAATCAAAAACTTAAAACAGTGAAGCCATTATCACTATTTTAACTACTTAAACAATTATTAATCGTTATAACTGTTATACCCTTCCTGATCAGTTGTCGGCGCATTTTGATGCCAGATTAATAGCGGTATTGACTCTTAGGTATTGTAAAAATTGAGATACCTTTTAAATAAAATCAATGTATTATAGCCTAATTTCTGTTTATTATTGCGGTGGTTTTATTTTTTAATGGCTTGTCCTTAATGAGTACGATAAACCTAACCGCGACCTAAGTATTAAGAACTAAAAGCTAAGGAGTGACACAAACGCCATAGTAGCCATAGTGAAAAGGAACATCGCTATATATTGTCCCTCTGAAAAAGGCCACATTAACGAATTGGGGAATTCCTATGGCGCTACTCCAGTAACCAGAATCTATAAATCGTGAACCGTAATATCCACCAGCAGCACCCCACTCCGCAAGTAATCCTCCCCCTATTCGACGCTGGTAATGATTACCGCTTGATGACGGCGTAGCACCAACAACACCTTCACAACGACGGCCATCTATTAAATCTACAGTACAGAAGGCGTTAGTAAGGTCCTGTGTTTTTGGAAGACGATAGCCTAAGTTACTACACCAAAGTGACTGTTTATCAGGGGGTTCGGCGTGTATCCATCGATTGACGAACCAGTTCTGCAAAACAAAGCCATATTTTACTATCTCATTACCATGATTATCTCTACCCACTAACTCAAAGGTCTGTGGTAACCTTGGCACAGTAATTCGAGTAGGCTCGTCAATGTTTATTTGCTCCAGTGCTTCTGGACCTGTCAGAATAACGCAAGTCACCACATCCCGAGGAGTAGGAAGCGGTCTTTCAATCCAATCATCTATCGCGGGTACCCTTTTCACGGTGGCAGTTATTCCCTCATGCGTGACTGGTGCCCATGTCAATTCACTTTCATCAACGTTATCCATCAGTAAATCAAAATATAATCCATTAGCTCCCGTGGTTGGGAAATTCAGGGCGTATGATGCAGGATCAATTGATTGAACAAAGAATCCTTTTTTCGGTTGCCACATGCCAGCAGGGCCGGCGAAATTCATTCGCCAAGCATTGTCGTCAATACTACCCCAATGCGTACTAGGTCTTACAAAGTTGATAATTGGTGATGGTGGTAATATTATTGCATCACTACGATTATTTACCTCTTGGCCATTTTTAACACCCAATGCCTGCAAATTCCATGAAGACGACAATAATAGTAGCACCAACGCCAGCAAGGGTTTTCGGAATAATTTCGAAGATATAAATGAGTTTCGTGCAAAAACTCGAAGAATAGGCTTATTTGATAAATTTAAGACATAGGTTGCCAGTGCTGGTGTCTAAAATGATAAAACAATAGTTCACCTGTCAAGTAAACTATTGTTTTATTTATCTTTTATCATAACAATATCTTATTAAATAAGCTATTTTCAATAATTGGTGAAAGTATAGCCGTTTTTAAAAAGCTTGGCTAGTTTTTTAGGGGGATTTTTGGTAAAAAATGTAAATATTGCGGTAAATTAAGCTTTTAGGGAAATATTGAAATTATTGAATATTTTTCATTTTTATTTTATAGAAATAATTTGGGAACGTTTAGGTTTTGAATGTTTAGCTTTTGTTGGGCAGTTCACCCCCTAAAAACCTCTCATCGCAGGAATTTTTGATCACTGCGTAGCGCCTCTCCTTTACTAATTGGTATTTAACGAATCACCTTGGAATGCTCATCCTTGTACGTCCAAGGCTCATTATGTTCCTGCAAATGTCTATGCCAATTAACTCTCTCGACAAAACTTAGCCTTTAGAGATTTCAGAAAAATTATCAAAAACTAGTTAGGTATTATATTGATTTTATTGTTACTTTTATTGGGGTATTTTTGATTTATCAACTTGCAACAAAAAACAACATTGTATGAATTTGTTTTATGTGTGAAAAAATTTAATTTCGATATTAAACCTTTATCGAATGTTAAGTTTAACTTGACAAGATTTCATAAAACTAAGTCCGATACTAATGAAAAGAACATTTTCTATACTATGAACGCATAGAAAATGAATATCAAGCAATTATTAAAATTAAATAATTCTCATATTCGTGAAATTATTTTGAATCGGCTACACCAATTCATACAACTTTTTAAGGGGCAAGATAAACTTATCACAACTAAAAAAGGAGCTAATATGAATAAGATTAAACGAAAAAAATGTAATCCTAATTATTCGTATCATCCTGATACTCACCCTTACAGGGCCAACGCTAAAGCGTTGTTCAAATTTGTTCCAGACAAATTTGTTCTCATCATAATATTGTCCCTGAAAACTTAACGAGTTATCCGGCAGAGCATGGAAATCGTCTTGATGGTAGGTTTCGTTTATTATCTGCCCATAGGCATTATACTGGCATTCATAGAGGGTGTCGTCACCCATGTTGCTGGTGAGGGCAATAGGGATGCCGAGGTGGTCGTTTTGGTACCAGTAGAGTTTGATATTATCTTGCCGGGCATTGCCGTGAACAAGGGCTAATGGGCGATAAGAATCTGGCTCGTAAAGGTAGGTTTGCCAGTGTTTATCATTATCGGTTTCGGCAATAAGCGGCTACCTTGCCACAAATTTGTCTGGAACAAATCAGTTTTACTGTTAGTCGATACAATAATGATTAAAATAAAGCAAGTCAATTATTAGGCTTGCTTTGCTGATTTGATATGTTAAATAAAATCTCTCTGCAATTAAAATTGGAACTTATTCTACAGGCTCTAATGAAACTGCCATTTCTAAAGCGATTTGATTATATTTTTGTCCGAAATTTAGTACTGCCTGAGGTTTTAGTTCGTCTAACGCATATACAATACTTGCGCTATAGCCAATCTTAAACAGCTTGGAATCTACTCTTTTATTTGTATAAATACCAACAGATTGAATAGTTCCATCTTCAAGTAATAAATCAACTGTATTATTAAAATTTGAGGGATCTTGTCCTGCTACATAAGCTTTTTTAATTATTCCCGAAATAAATAATAAAGGGATTCTTCCTTGCTCAATACTATTCCACCACTCTTTTGAACCAAAAAGACCATTGATACCTTTAAGCCCCATTGTTGGTTTTGATTTGTCTAACGTTAATGCTTGTGTCAAAGCGACCCTTTCAGGATTATTTTTTAATTCCTCTGATAATAAAAAGACCATTTTCATTGGTACTTTTGAATTTTCTAACTTTAATAGCATATTTTTACCTTTATTTTACTTTTGCAAAATGAACAATATTTTCATTAAAAATTTCTATGCCTTTACCTTGCCCAAGTTGGGTTGTCATTTGTCCGCCTTCAACTTTAAAACGTGTATTTGTTTTCAGCCATTTTCCAGTTTTAATCGACATAGTAGGAAACACTTTTGCTGCCGCAGAATTTGCTGCAATACCTATTTCTTGTAGTTTAGAAAATGTGCCTTGTTTAACAACGATTTTTACAGTTACTCCATTATATTTTGACGAATATGTTAAAACTGGAGAGATGGAAGTTTCTGTTGTTGGAGGCATTATACCTGTTCTAAGTTCTATTAAATCCAATCCTAATAGCTCTATTCCGCTAATAGGATTATTACCCACATATCGATATAGATTGATATCACTTAAAATATCAAGCGGATCTTGAGTGATGTACCTACCTGTAAACGGGTCGTAATAACGATTAAGGTTATAATGTAAACCTGATTATTCGTATCATCCTGATACTCAGCTTTACAGGGGCAATGCTAACGCATTGTTCAAATTTGTTCCAGACAAATTTGTCTTCGTAAAAATACTGCCCTTGAAAGCCTTGGTTTTACGGGACGGTGTGGTCTTCTATCGCAAGGAAACAATAAGAGTTGAAATTTTGTCAAAAACTTTCAGGTAACTATGCGTTTTAGTATAAAATTTCTTTTTAGTCGGCAGAGTTTTCGGCTTTTCTTAATGCTAAATAAATAGCAAAATAATTTTTTACGGATAAAAAACATTAATTTTATTTTTTTAAGGAGCGTAAAATTGTAACTACCCCGAAAATAGTACAGCAAAAAAGTAGAAAATTCTCTATGATAAAAGTAAAAGAGGATTGAAACATGAAAAAGATGACAGAGCACCAAATCGTATCGATATTAAAAAAAGCTGAGGCTGGTATTCCCATTAAAGAACTTTGTCGTAAATATGGCATGGGCAACTCGACTTTTTATAAATGGCGAGAAAAATACGGTGGTATGTGAATCTCTGATATTAAACGTTTAAAGGAACTGGAAGCTGAAAATCGTAAGCTTAAACAGATGTTTGCACAGCTCAGTTTAAAAACTCAGCTTCAGGAGGAAATAATAAAAAGCTCTAGTGCCTACCAAGGCACGTAAAGCTTGGGCAGTGCAATTGTAAGAAAGTCATCCTGTTACTATTGCCATGAGCTGCGCAATTGTTGGCTTAAGCCGTTGTGCTTACTATTATCAACCTAAGTTATCGGATGATTCGGTGATTATATCGGTACTCAGTGCGATGACTGACAAGCATTTACGCTGGGGCTTTCCCCAATGTTTTAATCGCATCAGAAAGCTCTGCTATAAATGGAACCATAAACGGGTGTATCAGGTGTATTGTGAATTAAAACTTAATCTCAGGGTAAAGCGTAAAAAACGCATTCCTCCACGATGCCCGGAAAGATTATTAGTCCCCAATAAACAAGGTGAATGTTGGTCAATGGATTTTATGAGTGACAGTAGTGGTAATCAGCGTCGCTTTAGTAGTGGTAATCAGCGTCGCTTTAGGACATTCAATGTCATCGATGACTTTAATCGTGAGGCGCTAGGCATTGATATTGCAGTAAGCTTACCGGCAGGGAGAATTACCCGTTACTTAGATAAATTGGCCGAATATCATGGCTATCCATTAAAAATACGAGTCGATAATGGACCAGAATTTACAGGAAAAACCTTTATAAACTGGGCAAAGTTACATGGTATAAACATTGATTATATCCAGCCCGGTAGCCCTTATCAAAATGGCTATATTGAACGATTTAATCGTACCTATCGTACTGAAGTACTCGATTTATATCTTTTTAACAACTTAGCGCAAGCAAGGAGAATAACCGAAGAATGGTTAACGATTTATAATACCGAAAGACCGCATGAGGCATTAAATAATATGACACCGATTGAGTATAAAACACTAAAACAAGCAGCATGATTTTCTATGTCTATTTTGTACTAATTATGGGGTATTTACAAATAAAAGCCCCATTGTTTTAATTTATTAAGATAATGTTTTATTCAAACTTTGAAGTGTCGGTAGCACAAACCCGAAGACGATGACCATCGGGATCATTTCCTACAAATGTGTATCCGAAATCGAGCATTTGGGGTTCAAGTTCAATTTTGACGTTTAGTTTCTTCCATGTCGAATAAATCTCATCTACATCATTTTTTGTTACATCACTAAATGACAACTCAAAACCACCATAATGATTGGGTGCCTTTGGAGTTATTTCATCAGCCCCTTGTAGCCCCAAAATAAAATTATCATTCAATAAAAATACAGCGAAACCAGGATAAGTTTCAACAGGTGGGCGTCCTAGTATTTTTGTGTAAAATTCTGTACTAGTATCGACATCTTTGACATAAACAATAACGCTATTAGGTTTAAACATTTTTTGTTTCCTTTTGGTGATAAAATTTAATTTACTTAATTTTGGTTATCTATATTATGATGTAGCATTGCTGACAACTGTATGTCATATTTAAAATTTAATATAAATTATTTTGTAAACATAAAGCATGAAAATTAATCGTATAATTACTATCATCATGGTATTGCTTCAAAGAGAAAAAATAAGCGGTAAAGAATTAGCAGAAAAATTAAATGTATCATTGCGGACTATTTATCGAGATATACAAGTTATTGAGGGAGCTGGTATACCCATTATTACGTATCAAGGAAGTGCTGGTGGAATAAGTATTTTAAAAAATTATAAAATTAGTAAAGGTTTATTCACTAAAGAAGATGTCATTGTATTATTAAAAGGCCTGAACTTATTATCCTCACCAATTTTAAATGAAGATGAAAATGTGAGAACGCTAGAAAAGATCAAAAGTCTTTTATCAAAACACGATCTCGATCAAGTAAGAAATGATCTAAGCCAACTAACTGTTGATTTATCGCCTTGGCTTTCTAAACAGAATATTAATAATAAAATATCGATCATCAAAGCGGCAATAAATAAACAATTGCGTTTATCTTGTGAGTATATGAAACTGAAAAATAAACAAGATTCTCGTCTAATTGAATCATATAAACTCGTTTTCAAAGAAAAAGAGTGGTACTTGCAGGCTTTTTGTTTAAGTAGAAATGATTTTCGGCTATTTAAACTGTCTAAAATGTCTAACATAAAAATAACAAATACCAAATTTATTAAACAAACCACGCCTGATGCACTTTCTTCATTCGAAAAAGACATGGAAAAAAGAGTCTTTAAAATAAAATTATTAATAGATAATTCCATTTTAGAACGTATTTTAGATTACTGCGATGAACAAGATCTTCATAAATTAAACGATAAACAATATATTGTGGATTTTAACTTTATTGACGATGATTATAGTTATGGTATTTTGATGAGTTTTGGGCATCAATGTATTTGTTTAGAGCCTGAATATGTTCGTAAAGAAATGATTGAAAGAACGAAAAAGCTAATTAACTCTTATAAAAAAAACGACAATTTATTTCTTTCAAATTATTATCTTAAATAATTTGCTATGTTCTTAGTGCTATCAATAGTACTTAAAGTGTTCATTTATGATTTTACTAATAAAATCAGTTGATAACATTGGTGTTTTATACAATCATCCCCCACTATTACAAAAAAACCAATAAAATCAATGCCTTTTCTGACCGATTTTTTATAAGAAATAAGGCAGTATTTTGTTATAACAATAGGATAGGTTTATTCTGAGGTTGTATTGCAATTAAGGGAAAGTCGCTTACAAGAAATGTGTAATAAGTAATAAAATGCCCTCATTTAAAACTAAACGAGGGCATCAATACCTAGTTTTTATTTATTAAGCAACACCAGGAATGGTGAAATCCATAATAAGTAATAAAGTTGGTAAAATAAAGATAGATAGGACCGTTGATGCAAAGAAAATGCTTGATGCTTGTTCTTGCTCAACATTCCAATTATAAGCCAAAATAACTGCTGTTGATGCCGTTGGCATTGCCAATAGGAATACTAGCTCTTCAGCCTCCATCCCTGTGATACCAAATAAATATACGGCAATAAGTGCAACAATTGGCGTAATAAAACTTTTCAATACAATATTGACCATTAATGGTTTAGATAATTTCAATTTAACCCCATGAATACCAACACCGACCGCAATAAGCGAAATAAAGTTACAGGCATTTGACATAATATCAAAAGTGTTAAATACAAAATGAGGTAACCATTGGGTTCCATCGGTGACACTAACAATTAGCCCTAAAATCACGGCTAAAAACATCGGTTTCATGAGCGAGTTTTTGACTGCACTAAAGATCATATCCCCGGTGACTTTACCGCCAGATAATTTAGTATCACAGAGTTCTAATAAGAAGATCGTCATTGGAATCAATGACAATGCGACAACAAAATTAGCAATCGCGACCGAAATGGTAGATGCTGCCCCAAGCATCAACGTTAAAAAAGGCACCCCCATTCCGCCCATATTGGGAAAGCAGCAAAGCATTGCATTCATTGCTGTTGATTTTAGCTCTTTATGCAAAATGTATTTATTGGTTAAAAAGCAAATTATCCATAAAAATGACATAGTGCAGAAAAAGGCAATCATCCAAATACCATTAAATATTTGTGATGGTTTAGCATGAGATGTATGCACAAAAAGCAATGCAGGAAAAACAAAGTTTGATACAAGCCCTGATAATAATTTTTTAGAGTCTTTTGAAAAAATTCCTTGTTGTACACATAACCAACCAAGAAAAATTAACAAAAAGACCGGAAGACAAGAACTAACAACTTGTCCAACTGCTGACCAGATTAAATTCATTTTTTAAAACTCCTAAAATAATATTACTTGAAATACAAATTCGGTAATGGGTCGGTAACTTTGGACTAGATTTTTTATTTATGACCGAGCAAAAATAAGGGATACAAAATCGAATATACACTATTAACTACAAAACTATATTTGCAAAACTACATTCCACCTTGTTTGAAACTTGATATAACTTAACGCTATTTTACTTTTAGCGTATTGAAATAAAGACATTATTAATATAACAGCTCTTGGTATATTTAAACGTTAAATATCGTAACTTGGAAAGTATTATACTTATTCTTCTTAACCTTGTGTAAATCAAGAAAGGCCAACTAACTTAAAAAACCCAAAAACATTAAATTTTTTTTTGATAAAAATCAATAAATATAAATTTTATTTATAAAAAACAAATGTAATTTAAACAAAGAAAGCAATTGTTAAATTATGGTAAAAATTAATATGCGATCGAATTAACCTAAATTGTAATTTTTTTATGCGATATTTCCGGTCATAAAAACATCATCAATATAGATAATAAATTGACTAATCTATATATTTAGTTTACTACTTAAAAATCATATTACTAGCGACTATATATATGGCAGTGAATAAATAATTCAAGATACTGTGAAATATGTTTTAAATTGATTAATAAAAGTTTAATACAATGTAAATCATTTATATAGCATTGTAAAATCGGTAATACAAATTGTATCAATTTAATTAGGAGATACTATTTTATTAATCACCAAAATATAAAATATGCAACTCAACTATCAGTCTAAATATATCAATAATGATTGCATATCTAATAATTACAATAAAGGGACGCAATGATTTTTGCTCTATTTCTATTTTTTTACACTGATTTTTATTGAATCAAGAATTCTATACTGTATATTTATACACACCTCCGCATTTCATCACGAATTTTGTAACGTGGCGTAAATTTGCACGTTATTTTTTAGGAGAATTTTCTTGAGTAAATATTGTATTGTACTTAGTATCGCTGATGCTACTATCAAAAATTACTTATCTTTGGTCGATATTCCAGTCAGAGCAGGATTCCCCTCATCAGCCGATGATTATTTAGAAACGAAACTTGATTTAACCGAACATTTAGTAAAACAGCCTAGCGCAACATATTATATTAAAGTGGCAGGCGACTCTATGATTGGCTATGGTATTTCTAATGGTGATCTGTTAATTGTTGACCGAGCTTTAGAACCGAATAAAAACAAATCAATTTTGTGTAAATACATCACAATATCATCCTTCCATTGTGATACCCCTTGCTTTTCCAACAAACGATTCGCGATTAATTATTCAAGCTGAGCAAAAGGGTTTACAGGTAATTTATCGGCAAGATTTTTCATTTATGAAATCAGGCGTTATGTTACTGGATTTAAAAGCTAAAAATAGTTATTCCCAACCTGACTTTTTTATTACTGAACCAGCACATTTATTACACAGTATAAAAGTGACATGCTAATGAAGACAATCGATTCAATTAATCAAAAAATGGGATATTATGATCCCATATTCACAATTGAACTACGAAAACGCCTTAAAGCAATTAAAAAGAACACGGTACCAATTACCAATAACCATGCAAACGAAGTCCAAACTACACTTAAACCAGCACCTCGATACAATATTGCCTGTCCTAATTCAACAAAATGCGTTGTTGGGGCAAACATCATAATATTTTGCACAATTTCAGGCATACTTTCGCGCGGAGTACTCCCCCCTGATAGCATTTGTAATGGTAACAAAATTAAAATAAGTAACATTGCGAATTGAGCAGTGGATTTTGCTACTGTTGCCATAAAGATACCAAGTGACGTTGTCACAAAAAGATGTAGCGCTGCACCAATCAAAAATAAAGCTACCGAACCTGCAATTGGTACATTTAGCCAACTATGAACAACAAGTAACAACGCTACCCAAGTTGATATTAATACCACAAGTCCCATTGACCATACTTTGGATATCATAATTTCAAAAGAAGTAACAGGCATGGCAAGAAGATGGTCAATCGTACCATGTTCGCGTTCTTTCATTAAGGCGGCACCAGTTAAGATAATAGATAATGTTGTCACAATATTGATAATTTCCATGACAGAACCAAACCAAGATCGCGTTAAATTAGGATTAAAGGCGGTATGTACTTGTATATTAACGGGCAAATTTGTTAACTTATTGTGACGATTGACATATTCAGTCACTTCACCAGTAATAATTTGCGTTATATAACCATTTCCGACAAACGCTTGCCCCATCCTTGTTGCATCAATATTGAGTTGAATTTCAGGACTTTGATTATTTAGCACATCACGCTGAAAATTAGGCGGAATATTTAAAGCAAACGTATAATTATCTGTATCCATACCACGATCGACATCATCCATTGAATATAATTTAACAGGAGTATTAAACATTGGCGGATAAAAGGCTGTAATAATTTGTCTTGATAAGGGTGAGTTATCTTCGTCAACAACGGCAATCGAGGCATGATGTAACGAGTCAGAAGTTGCCGTTGCAGCAATATAAATATCAAAGGTAAAGCAATAGGCAATTAATAGCAACATGATAGGATCACGCAATAAACCCCATAACTCTTTAATCCCTAAGCGATAAATATTAATTAAACTTTGCATAATATCTATCCCTCTTGCTTTTTAAGGAGAAAAATACTGGCACCCAATACAATAGGGATTGTGATCAATAAAGCAAATATTGAATTATGCAGATCGATAAAACCAAGCGCTTTATTAAACACACCACGAGCAATAATTAGCATATGCGTTGTTGGATAAACCTCGCCAATATAACGGCCACCGCCTTCTAGAGATGCGACAGGGTTGAGCAATCCTGAAAATTGAATTGCTGGTAACATTGTCCCTACGCAAGTTAAAAAGATAACGGCAATTTGGCTACGGGTGACAGTCGAAGCCAACAAGCCAAAACCCGTTGAAAGAATGCAGTAAGCAAATGCAGCTAGGCACAAAGTAAACAAACTTCCTTTTACAGGCACAGCAAAAATGGTGATTGCCATAAATAACAATAATAAAAAGCTAAACATAGAAATAATGATATAAGGCACTTGTTTGCCTAGCAAAAACTCAGCTTTAGTTACTGGTGTTACATATAAATTGATAATCGAACCCATCTCTTTTTCACGCACGACCGATAAAGCTGCCAGCATTGATGGAATCATTAATAATAAAATAGGTATTACCGCCGGCACCATAGAAGGTAAGCTTTTAATATCAGGATTATAACGGTATCTTGTTTCTATATTTGCCAAGCTAGTTGAGGATTTTCCTGTTACTTCTTTTACTTTTTCACTTAACCAAGCAAGATGCATGCCTTGCACATAGCCTTTGATTGTTTCGGCACGTAGTGGCATTGCCCCATCAATCCAAATGGCAATATCAACGGGATCGCCTCGTTGTATGTCACGACCAAAATTTGGTGGAATTTCAATCCCTAAAGCAATGTCATTACTGCGCAACCGCGCATCCATATCGTTATAATCAGTGATAGGTGCCCTTTCAATAAAATAACGTTTAGAGCCCGACAAATTTAGAGTATAATTTTGGCTGATTACACTTTGATCGCGATCAAGCACAGCAAAACGCAGATCTTCAACATCCATCGTAATGCCATATCCCATAACCAACATTAAAATTGCTGAGCCTAATAACGCTAATAATGCTCGCAAAGGATCACGAGATAATTCAAGAGTCTCACGCCATAGACAACCTATCATACGGGTAAAATTAAATCCTTGAAGGTGATGATTTGGTAGTGTTTTTGTTGCTTGATTGAGTATTTCTTTTGGCGGTTCAACAGAGCGTTCTTCTGCATGACTATCATCAGCCCCTGCATCAACAAGATAACGAATAAAGGCCGCCTCTAATGTTTTAGCATTTTTGGAGCTGATAATGTTATCTGGCGTATCACTTGCTAATACTTTACCTGCATGCATTAATGAAATTCGATCGCATCTTGCGGCTTCATTCATAAAGTGAGTTGTGATGAATACCGTTACTTTATCTTTTCTAGAAAGTTCGATAATTAAACGCCAAAAATCATCGCGAGCAATGGGGTCAACACCTGATGTTGGTTCATCAAGGATAAGAATTTGCGGATTATGCACAACGGCAACTGACAATGAAAGCCGTTGCTTTACCCCTAAAGGTAAACTATCGGGCAGATTTTGTGCGTCTTGTTCTAAACCAAAACGTTTCAGTAATTCTTCAACGCGAGCGGATATTTTGCTTTCTTCAATACCAAACAGACGCGCATGTAGAACTAAATTTTGTTTGACTGTTAACTCACTATATAAAGAAAATGCTTGAGACATATATCCTAAATGACGCCTAACATTAATATCACTGGCATCAACTGGTTTACCAAATAACCATGCTTCTCCTGATGAAATCGGTAATAAACCCGTTAACATTTTCATGGTGGTTGATTTACCACAACCATTTGAGCCTAAAAAGCCAAATATTTCACCTTGTTTAATTGAAAAATTAACATGATCAACTGCAATAAAATTACCAAATTGTTTAGTTAAATCTTTTGCTTCTATAGCTATTTGCAAATCTTTATTAAGATCTAAAGGTGGAATATCGACAGTTTGATAACCTTGTCTAGCGCTTTCTGGCATGAGCTGAATAAATGCATCATCTAAATTATCTTTTCCTGTTTTAGCTAGTAATGATTTTGGTGTGCCAGTTTCGAGAATCTTACCGCCATACATCGCAACCAACCAATCAAAGTTTTGGGCTTCATCCATGTAGGCAGTTGCCACAACCACACTCATTTGTGGTCGTTGTTTACGGATTTTGTTGATTAACTGCCAAAATTGGGCTCTGGAAAGTGGATCGACCCCCGTTGTGGGTTCATCAAGAATTAACAAATCAGGATCGTGAATTAACGCCGAACATAAGCTAACTTTTTGTTTCATACCACCGGACAGTCGCCCTGCCGGTCTTGATAAAAATGGATATAATCCAGTACTACGCGTTAATTCATCAATACGGCGACGACGCTCAACCGCATCATTACCAAACAAACGAGCAAAAAATTGCAAATTTTCTTCAACAGATAAAGTCGGATAAAGATTTTTGCCTAATCCTTGTGGCATATAGGCAATACGTGTACAGACGTTTTTGCGATGTGATTTGTCTTTCATATCACCATCCAAAACATACACTAAGCCTTCTTGAATAACATGCGCGCCAGCAATCAGCGATAATAAACTCGATTTTCCCACACCATCAGGCCCAATAAAACCCACCATGCATCGCGGTGGAATGGCTAAACTAATATTATTGAGCGCACAGTTTTTTTTGTAATACAGCGTGACATTGCTTACTTTTACCACTGCATCATCAATGGATTTAGCTTGGTTTAATAAAACTAAATTCTTATTGTCTGAATCTGACATCTGCTATCTCCAATTATTCGGTTGGACATTTTGCAATATCAGATAAGCCAGCTGGCCATGGCGTTTTAGGATCAAGCTTAACCCAAGCCACACCAGGTAAACCTGTTTTAACTTGAGTAATATAGCATTTTAATAATTCAGGGCTTAATTGTGCTTTAACTCTAAACATCAATTTTTGACGCTCATCTTTTGTTTCAACGGTTTTTGGCGTAAATTGGGCAACGCTTGAAACAAACGAAATTTTAGCTGAAATCGCTTTATCTGGTAACGCATCTAAAATAAGTCTGACTTCATCACCAATAGCCACCTTACCCGCGACAGTTTCAGGTAAAAAGAAAGTTAGATAAACATCATACAAATTAACTAAATTTAGTACTTTACCGCCCGACGGTAAGACTTCACCTAACTGAGCAATACGATATTGAATACGACCATCAACAGGCGCTATTAAAGTACTATCATCGATATCAGCTTGAATTCTTCTAATATTAGCGCTGGCAACATTGATTGCCGATGTGGCGCTATCAACACCCGCTTCGGCTACAGCAATCGCCGCATCAGCAGCAGTAACTTGTGATTTTGCAGAATCTAATGCTGCTTTAGCATTGTTTACTTTAGCAGTATCATCATCAAATTGTTGAATTGATATTGCGCCTTTTTGATATAGGGCGGTAGTTCGTTGTAGATGTTTTGAGGCGATATCTAAGTCACTTTCTTTTTGGCTTACACCTGCTTGTGCCGCAACTTTATCGCTCATTTTTAATGCTACTTGCGCTTTAGCACTTGCCTCATTACTGACCGCTTGTCGATGTTGTGCTTGGGCTTCGTTAAGTTGTGCTTGTAAGGTATCCGTTTGCATGACAACTAAAGCTTGACCAGCTTTAACAAAATCGCCCTCATCAACATTAATTTTTTCTATTCTACCAGCTAATTTAGCTGAAATATTGATTTCAGTCGCTTCAATACGTCCGTTGCCACTAATAAAATCTGAACCATAGCCATCTGTCTTCAATTGTTGCCATAAAATAAAAATAATAGAAATAATAACAACTGCAATAACAATCCATTTCCTGCTTATATTTTTCATATAACACCTTATTTTTTTAAAACGATTCATAATAATTTTTAACGAGATAACAAATCGTTATGGCCTAATTAATTGCATCGTTTAAATAGTATCAAATGTTTATGGCAAATAATATCTGTTCATAAAACAATCGCAATAAAAGCTAAAAAATTAAGCAGGATGGTTTTATATTTTATTTATAGATTTGAAATTAATAACATCACTATATTATGCAATAAAGCTGATATGCTCATTACAACTTGATAAGTTATTTATAATAAATGACTTATTATTTTATATTTTCAAATAATTTATTAACAATATAAGGATGTAAAATAGCAACGGGTAACATATATAATTTCCCCCAGATATTGTGATTTTTAACTGATGCAATTAAATATACTGTATTTTTACTTATGTCATTACCTTTATCTACAACACGAATACAAACACATACATCTAAATGGCAATCTTTTACAACTAATGTCAGTTTATCGTTGGTTTCCTCTGTTATAGTAAAAAAATCGGCCATATTGCTTTCGTCTGGTTGATGCTTATTTTCCGCAGAACTATCAAATCCATTAATCGCTTTGACACCGATTAATTTCACTAAACAATCCCTTATTTTAAAGAGTATTTTTAGCCATCTAGGTTGATAAGATGTCATCATTTTATAAGCTTCATAGGCTGTCAATTTTTTAGAAATATCTTTTTTTTGACAATCTAAATAATCAATTTCTTCTGCAATAAAGCTTACATTATCAGGTAATGTTTGCCGTACTTTTATGATATTGTTTTGTTTATTTTTCATATAATCATTCCCCTTCCTCCTATTATATAAAATGCTTATCTAAAACATGAATAAAAGTCATAAAAAACACCACATTCAACAAATTTAGCAGTCAATTTAACTCATAATCAGCTAACTATACATTAGTTAATGTACATATTGAATACTATCAAAACATAAAACATTAATTGAAACAAAGTGGTTAGTTGTATGCAAAAAATAATGTAAATGGTATGCTTATAACATTATTAAAAGTATATCTTCGATTTGTCATTTAAAGGTGCATTTATGACGCTACCATCTTTTTTAACACTATATAATGAATTAATTTCAACACCAACAATTAGTAACGTTACTAACGAGCAATTAGATTATTCTAATAAACCACTTATCGATAAGTTAGCAAGTTGGTTTGAAGATTTAGGTTTTGTTATTGATATCCAACCCGTTCCTAATACTCGCCATAAATATAATATGTTAGCTACTTATTCAAATAGCGAAAATAAAACACAAGGCGGGTTATTGTTAAGTGGACACAGTGATACTGTCCCGTTTGACGATGGGCAGTGGACTAAAGATCCTTTTAAACTAACCGAAGAAAATAATAAGCTGTATGGGCTTGGTACCGCTGATATGAAAGGATTTTTTGCCTTTATTTTAGATGCTCTACGTGACATTGATCTTAAAAAGTTAACTAAACCCATTTATATCCTTGCCACTGCCGATGAAGAAACATCAATGGCTGGTGCGACATTTTTTGCCAAGAATACCAAACTACAACCTGACTGCACTATCATTGGTGAACCAACATCGTTAATCCCAATTCGTGCACATAAAGGATTTATCTCTAATTCCATTAAAGTGATTGGTAAATCAGGACATTCGAGCGATCCCGATAAAGGTATTAACGCTATCGAAGTGATGAATTTAGTCATTGAACGCTTGTTAGTACTAAAACAAAAATTTAAAGAACAATATCATAATGACGGATTTAGCGTTCCTTACCCTACCCTAAATTTAGGTGTTATTCACGGAGGCGATGCTGCCAACCGTATTTGTGGTTGTTGTGAGCTAGTGATTGATATTCGTGCATTGCCCGATAACGATGTTGATTCACTTTATCATGCGCTTTGTGAAGTACTACAACCCGTTATGGATAAATACCCAAATCGAATCGAGATAAAATACGAGGTTACTCCAATTCCGGGATATGAATGTAAAAAAGATCATCCAGCATTACAACACATTGAAAAATTAGTCGGTCATAGTGCCGAAACGGTTAACTATAGCACCGAAGCACCATACTTAAATCAAATCTCGCCGACCATTGTATTAGGGCCGGGATCAATCGAACAAGCACATCAACCGGATGAGTTTATTTCCATGGACTTTTTAAAACCAACCAAAGTAGCTATAGAAAGGCTAATTAAGGATTTTTGTCTTTAGTCAATTATCTCACTTCGCCGATAACTTCGGCGAAGTTTAATAAAAAAATTTGATTAATTAAACGTGAAAGGATGCAAAATCGGTAGCGATTTCAGTATTAACAAAGACACTTTTTGCTTCATTAACTAACTTTTTATTATCATTCAAACTATATCTAGGGCTTATATGAGTCATAATAAGCCGCTTGGCCTTGGCTTGTTTGGCAATGGTTGCGGCATGAATGGTTGTAGAATGCCCACGTTCGAGTGCTTTATCTTTTAGTGCGTTTTCTTGTGTTGCTTCATGAACAAGCAAATCCACATCATTAGCAAGCTCAATCGATGCTTGACAAGGTATGGTATCACCTAAAATAGCCAGCTTTTTGCCTTTTTTTACTTTACTTTGATAATCAACTCCACGAATAATGCGCCCATCATCTAAAGTTACCGTTTTACCTTTTTTTAGATCACTATAATAAGAACCAGCCTGAATATTAGCTTGCTTTAATTTATCGATATCAAGCTGAGCTGGTAGATCTTTTTCAATAATACGATAACCAAAACACGGCACACGATGTTTTAGCAGTTTAGCTTCAACTTGAAACTGATTATCTTCAAAAACAATGCCATTTTCTTCAAGTTCAATAATATTGAGCGGATAGGTTAACCAAGAATAGCTAATTTCAATAACTGTTTCGACAAGCTGTTTAATTCCTTTCGGAGCAATCAATGTTAAAGGTGATTGATTTTGCATCAAAGAACGAGACGTTAAAACACCCGGTAGCCCAAATACATGATCACCATGTAAATGCGTTAAAAAAATGATCTCAAGTTTAGCGAGGCTACATTTGGCTTTTTGCATTTGCATCTGAGTTGTCTCGCCACAATCAAAAAGCCATAACTTACCCCTCTCTTGTCTAAGATCAAGTACCATACTACTTACATTGCGCTCTGCTGTTGGGGAACCAGCACTTGTCCCTAAGAAAGTTAAATTCATAAAGATTTAAACATTTTTACGCTCAATAGTTTGCTCACCCCAGAACAACTTATCGGCTTTGGTTTTAGAAAACGCGAGTTTCAACACTTCATCACTACCTTCCGACCAAATTTGTTCGGCAAGTTTTTCATCATGGTTAGCTAGCTCAAAAATCGCCTCTGCAATTTCAATCGAGGTTTCACGAACAGAAGCCCAAGATTTAATATCATGTATTTCTTTTTTATCGATGTTCATTTTGCTACTCCTTTGGATTGAATTAGATGTAAAATAAACCTATTTATTGCAAAATACAATAGGCTATATACGTTATGATAACAATTATTTCTCCAGCAAAAACTTTGGATTACCAATCACCATTATTAACCCAAAATCATACATTACCTCAATTTATTAACTCAACTAAAATACTCATTGAAGATTGCCAAAAATTAAGTATTGAGAATTTGGCTAATTTAATGTCTATTAGCGAAAAATTAGCCGAACTCAATTATGAACGATTCAAAAATTGGCATAGTGATTTTAATCTTGAAAATGCAAGACAAGCCATACTTGCTTTTAAAGGTGATGTTTACGAAGGATTACATGTTGAAGATTTTACTGATAAAGATCTACAGTTTGCACAATCTCATTTAAGAATATTATCAGGTCTTTATGGTATTTTAAGACCACTTGACCTAATTCAACCTTATCGTTTAGAAATGGGGATCCGCTTAAAAAATGGCGATAATACTAACCTTTATCAATTTTGGGGCGATAAATTAACTCAACACCTTAATAGCGAATTAGCCAAATCATCACATCGCACATTAATCAATTTAGCCTCAAACGAATATTTCAAAGCGATCAAACCAAAACAATTAAACGCAACTATTATTCAGCCCATCTTTTTAGATCAAAGCAAAGATACTTATAAAGTTATCAGTTTTTATGCTAAAAAAGCACGCGGACTGATGAGTCGATACATTATAAAAAATTGCATTGAAAAGAGTGACGATATTAAAAGTTTTAATCTAGAAGGCTATCAATTTGATTCAAAACGCTCAACTGACTTAGAATGGTACTTCATACGCAATCATTAATAAAATAATAACGATGGAATTTTTTACTACATTATGGGCGCAGTTTTTATCTACCCTGCCCCTTTTTATGCTAATTTTATTGGGTTTTTTAGCGGTTAAACTAGGTCGTTGGCAAAAAACAGTCACCGATAGCTTAACCAAATTTACCTTTTATATTGCATTTCCCATCATGCTGTTTCAGATCATGAGCCATTTTTCTGAACATTCGCAAATCGATATAAAACTGTTATTCGTCTTTTTTGGTGGATCCTTTATCGTCTTTGCAATTGGCTGCTTAATTGCATCAAAAATATTTAAGTTAAATGGCTCAGAAAGTACAATATTTGCTATGGGTAGTATTTACACCAATACAGTGTTTGTTGGTATTCCTATTATTAAAATGTTATTAGGCGATGATGCCATCCCCATTGTTGCCATTGTCGTTATCTTTAATGCATTAATTTTATGGACGCTTGCGACGGTTTCTATTGAATTTGTGCAAATGGGAAAATTTTCAACTAAAGGGATTGTTAAAGCCTTTAAAAATGTTTCAAAAAATCCCATTATTATTGGAATTTTTACAGGCATTGTAGTGAATTTTATTGGTTTACCGTTACCTAACTTTATCGATAAATCAACCAAAATGGTGAGTGAGATGACCGCACCTCTTTCATTAATTGTTTTAGGAATGGGATTGGCTGAATATAAAATTCGCGATAAACTTTTAATTACAACAGCTATCTGCACATTAAAATTGACAGTGTTACCTATTGTTACTTATATTTTAGGTAAACTCATTGGACTACCAACTTTAGAATTGCAAGTTGTGGTATTACTCAGTTCAGTTTCAATTGCGATAAATTGTTATATGATGGCAAGGCAGTTTGAAGTGTTGCAAGGCCCTATTGCTTCAAGCTTATTAATATCAACGACGTTATCTTCTATTACAACACCGTTAATTTTATCAATTATGACACATTTACCTTAAACACTTATTTGTAGGAAAACACCAGATTGCTTACACTTCATAATTGAAATCATCCGCTAACAATGCATAATGCGTTTTACTTAAAATCAACTTATTTGGTTTAACCATATTATAAAAGTGAATAAATCATTTTCTATCTTTTGAATCTAACAAATGCGATACTGCAGAGTCTTAATTAATCACCAAACGGTATAGAATCCTGAATATTTTTTACAAAACATATCACCTGAAAAATGAATGTTTGGCTTGCCGTCTTAATTTATCTTTAATCTATTTTTCAATTTTAATCATATGGTTAATTCAATAGTTAATGGTTTTATAACGTTTGTTGCTACCAGTTAAGTAGGCAAATAGCTTCAATCAGGCTTTTTAAGCAGGTTACAAATGGTCGGACGACTCACCAAAACGTTTAGCCAAATCAGTGGCGATTATTTTTCTTTATGATATAAGCGTCATATCGCCAATCTTTGATTTGGCGTTAGTTCTGTTTTTTATGTCCATTTGTGACGGTCATTTCTCAAATTACTGTCAATAACGCGAATAACTCCTACAGATTATTGTTCTTAACTTAATGAGCGATTTTTAACTTTGTAGTGTAGCAATAGTGCCAACATAATGACTATACTACCTATTATAAAGCGTCCCCAGTCTATTGATTTATGCCAAATCACCACATTCACCAAAATCCCTGTTGGAATTACCATGTTATTCATAATAGCCAAAGTGCCCGAATCCACTTTGGTTGCACCATAATTCCATAAAAAGTAACACACACCAGAAGCAACAATTCCAAGCCAAATAATAATTCCCCATTGCAAACTAGTTGTTGGTAATTTTGATGCATCACCAAACAGCAGCCAGCCTAAAATAGCAACAACCACAGCGCCTAAATAAACCCATGCAAAAGCTTGATGTTGGGGCATTGGATAAACTTCCATAATCCTTTTATATCCTACTTGACCTAATGCAAAAACGATATTAGCACCCTGGATCAATAAAAAACCAATAATAAAATTAGCACTAATATGATCATAGCGAATAATAGCTGCGCCAATTACCGCAATAATTGCCATTAAAAGATAGCTAAGCCTTAATGGATGATGCTGCAATAAATCATAAATAACTGTGACATAAATTGGAGTAAAAATAGTAAATAACAGGACTTCAGGCACCAAAATATATTGAAAAGAATTATAATAAAAAAAGTACATAATCCCTAATTGACATGCCCCCACTCCCATTAAAAGCAACATCTGCTTAAAACGAATATTTTTAAAACGTAAAAATGGAATAAAAGTCATAAAGGCAAGTAGCACTCGCATCACAACAGCAAACCAAGAATCCACTTGTCCACTTAAATAAACCGCAATAAAACTAAATGAAAATGACCAAATAATCGTTACCAAAATAAGATAAAGCATAATTATTGAATATATAAAAAATAACTAGATATAGATCGTATCAATTGGCTTATCAATTGTAAACTTTATATCATCAAATTTGATTACTATGATAAAATAATTGACAATCTGTAGGAATTGCTAGCGCTATATACAGTAGTTTGAGAAACCATGTTAATGGACATGCATAAAAATAATTGAATAAATAAAATTAAATGTTAGCGATAAAAAATTGACTAACGTAGCCTCTTTGGTGAAAATCCAAAACGTTGTTTAAAGTAAAAAGTAAAACGAGAGCCTGATTCATATCCCACTTCTTGGGCAATTTGTAGGATCGTTTTTTGGGTAGTTTGCAACAGCATTAAACCAAAATTCATTCTTATATCTAAGATAATTTTAGATAAATTATATCCTTCTAAAGCAAGATGTCGCCTTAAAGTTGATTCGCTCATAGCAAATTGTTTAGCAATTTCTGCTGCCTGCCACTTTTTGTCTGGCTGCTGGTTAATAATTTCGCGAATTTTTTGGCTAATTTTTGGGTTATTATTCAGGGGAAAATACACACCAAATGCAGATAATCTGATTAATAATTCAATAAATAAATGTTTAACAAGATTAGAATTGCATTGGTTATGTGTCAATAATTCTGTTTTAATCTGTATCACTCGAGTAATAAAAGTTTCAGGTAATATTGTTTCAACTTTAATTTTTTTAAGAACTTGACTACTCTGATAAAGATGAGATAAAGCAAATTGGTCTATTAACTGTGCATGCCAAGAATAACAGATGGCTTGATAATCCTTATCATCAATATAAAAATTATTTATATTCATTAAATTACCTGCTGGAATTAGGACTAATTGACCTGTTTTTACCTTAAAATATTCGCCCTCACATTCAATCTGTTTTTCGCCATTTATGACATAGACAATCATAGGATCATTGCTGTGAATCTGCTTTAGGGTTTGATTACAACGTTGTGTTATATAAGTCACTCGACCAATTGAAGCAAAATCCATAATCCTAATAGCCTATTAACCAATATCAACGTGAGTAGGAGTAAATCATATCTGCCTTCGCTATTTGATGCGAATTAGCAATAAAACCAATTAGAGCTGGTGTGGTTTGTTCATCAACCTCAATGTGATCAATGTCTAGTGCATAAAGTGTAAATTGATATCGATGAGTCGAATTTAGCGCAGGACATGGACCGCCGTAATTTATTACGCCAAAATCATTACGTACTAACCTACTTCCTTTAGGTAATAAATTGGGATTATTTCCTGCTGATTGTTTAATAAACGGCGTTTGTACAGGAATATTAACAATCACCCAATGCCACCAGCCAGAACCCGTTGGTGCATCAGGATCATACATAGTTAATACTAAACTTTTTGTCGCTTTGGGTAGATTTTGCCATGAAATTTGCGGAGATATATTTTCGCCTTGGCAACCAAATTGATTGGATATAAACCGAGCTGTAAACCCTTTATCGATAAGATCAGTGCTAGTTAATTGTAATTGTGCCGCATAACTGCAACTTGTGCTCAATAATAATGTACTATAAATAATGGCTTTCGCTTTGTACAAAATACGCATGTTAACCTCTTTTGACTATTAAATAAAATCCATCATAAGGAATTTTCAATCTATAATCAGCACAAATTAGCTTAAATCTGACACAAATTCGATTAATATTATCATTCTTTTGCGGCTAATACTCGTTCAACAGTATCAACAATGGCTTGAGTTTGTGAGTCAATTTCAATATTGACTTTATCTCCGACTTTTTTAGCGTCTAATGTGGTAATTGCAAGTGTTTCAGGAATTAAATGGATATCGAAGCAATTATCGTTAACTTCGCCAACGGTCAAACTAGCGCCGTCGATTCCAATAAAGCCTTTATATAATACATATTTGCTAAATTGTGGCGGCAACTTTAACGCCATATGGCAGTTTGTTGCGGTTTTTTGAATATCAATAATGGTTGCGGTGCAAGAGATATGCCCAGACATCACATGTCCACCAATTTCGTCACCATATTTGGCGCTACGCTCGATATTGACGTAATCATTAATTTTTTTATCACCTAATGTGGTCAATGCTAGGGTTTCTGCCATAATATCAAAAGACACGACATCTTTATCAAAGCCTGTCACAGTTAAACAACAGCCATCATTGGCAATTGAAGCACCAATTTCAATTTTATCGGTTAAGTGATGCGGTAATTTGACTTTATATGTTATTAATTTATCTTGATCTTTAATATCAATAATTTGACCCACTCCTTGTACAATTCCTGTAAACACAATATTTCCCCCTTTGCTATATCAATTTTTAATGGCTATTTTAGCCTAATCAAATCATAATTTCCTAATGATTAAATTAATTGTATAGGCAAATAATATTAAGTCCTGTCTTTATTTATTATTATTCAATAAAAACCCAAAATAAAACTTGGATAAAACGATATTCGTTTCTATCTTCTATCGTTATAATCATGACTAAATTTTTTGGTAATTAATGTGATGTTTACCTTAAAGTATTAATTATTGTAAGTAAAAGGTTGCATTTTATCTTAATACGGTTAGATTTCTCTTTTGCTAATTAAGGATTATCTATGTTGAAACTTATTTTAGCCATTTCAGTTGGCTCTGTGGCGGGTGGTTTATTGCGTTGGTTTTTATCGCTTAAATTGAATATTATTGCTTTTGCAATTCCACTAGGCACACTACTGTCTAATTTAGTTGCAGGTTATATTATTGGCTTTGCTATTGCTTTCTTTAATCACTCTAATCTTTCAGCCGAATGGCGATTACTTGTGATAACGGGTTTTTGTGGTGGTCTGTCAACCTTTTCAACTTTTTCAGCTGAAATTGTTAACTTTTTACAAGAAGGTCGAATATCTTGGGGATTAGCAACCATATTGATACATGTTGTTGGATCAGTTTTAACAACTTTTTTAGGAATCTTGTCATATCAATGGTTGCGTCCTTAAAGTTGTACTATTTATAAATAATACAAAAAATGATCGTAAATAAAGTTTACAACGCCAAAATACTGTATTAATATACACTGTATATACAAACAGTATCGAGGTTATTATGTTAATTGAACATTCATCACAACAACTTATGGCTATTCACTTTGAATCACCGTTCCAACAACTGCTGCAACAACAGCGACCTTTATTAAAATCATTGAATAAAGCCAAAAAATGGCAATTATGGTTATCAAATCGCCCAATGTTAAAACGTGCATGGATCAATACTGCTGGACTCGACAAACAAAAAGTTATCCATTTAAGTAATTTAAAAAGTGAAAATTTAATATCGACGATAGAAAAGGCTTTACGAAGCAATACCTGTAGTTATATCGTTGCTTGCATTAACGATCTTAATGAACAAGATAAACAGCGCTTGCAACAAGCGGTATTATCAAGTAATACCTGTTTACTTTTAGTTCACGATGAACAATGTAAACAACCCATTCAATACCACTAAGCAAAATTGTGGGGCTGAGTTATTTCAGTAGCCAATCAAATTTTCGACGCATCTTGTTTGGCTTGATTAATGATTGCTTTAGCTATCCATTGCGATAACGATATTACAGACTGGTCATCAAGCCTCCAGATGTCTTTAAGGACCATAAATATTTCAGATCCATAAATGATTGAAATAGAATAAATTACTTTATCATAAAGTTCATCTGGAAGTTCAGCTTTGAGTGGTAACAATACTGTTGAAAGGATTTCTTTGCGATTACCTCGTACAAATTTTTCGGTTAGTGGTGATAATGACGCTCGTTCTGTTGCCCATTGTTGTAATGAAACCCTTAGTGCTGCGCGTAATGCCCCTTCATGTTTTAACATTTGTGGAAAGGCGAAAGCTAAAAAATCATGAATACGTTCGTCTGCATTTTGTTTTTTTGATCGCCAACTAAAAATAGGTTCTAATGAACTTTCAACTACGGCTGTAATTAGAGCACTTTGTGTTGGAAAATAGCGGTAGGCTGTTGCTCGGGATATACCAGATTTATCAGCTAGTTCAGTTATAGTCAGTTCACAACCCTGTTCTAATGCTTCTAATGCAGTATTAATTAAACGTTCATAAGTTCGTTTTTTTACACCAGTATATGCTGAGGAAGATATTAAAGTCTTTTGAATCATTGAGTATATATTTAATTTGTAGTAATCGTAAACATGATACCGTATTTTAATAAATTAGTTAAAATTTATCTTTCCACAAAAAAAATGAGACTTAAATCTCATTTTTGATATATAATGTATGACAATTCATCATCCTTTTGTTACAAATATTTCCCTAATTAGCTTATTTAGGAGTAATAAATGGCATCAACTCGTACAATTTATTTAGTTACAACATTAGATACCAAAAGGGAAGAAATTGTTTATATCAAAAATCTTCTCGATTTGAAAAACCTTAACTGTAAGATTGTCGATATTTCTACACAACCTCACCAATATAAACATTTAGCTGCTATCTCCGCAGAAACTGTTGCTAGTTACCATCCAAACGGTAAACAAGTTGTTTTTTGTGGCGATAGAGGCAAGGCAATTGTTGCAATGGCTGATGCGTTCAAATTATTTTTGATGGCTCAAAATGATGTAGAAGCCATACTAGGTTTAGGTGGTTCAGGTGGAACAGCATTAATTACTCCTGCTATGCAATCACTCCCTGTTGGAATTCCTAAACTCATGGTATCAACAATGGCATCTGGCGATATTTCGGGTTATATCGGTGCAAGTGATATTGCAATGATGTATTCGGTTACTGATATTGCTGGAATTAATGTTATATCAAGAAAAGTTTTAACCAATGCGGCTAATTTTATTGCTGGCTCGGTTCTATTTAAAACCAAAAATACGATTGAAGATAAGCCTGCAATTGGATTGACTATGTTTGGTGTTACAACGACATGTGTTCAATCGGTATCAGCTAAATTACACGATCAATATGATTGCTTGGTTTTTCATGCTACAGGCAGTGGTGGCAAAGCGATGGAAAAACTCGCTGATAGCCATTTACTCCATGGTGTGCTTGATATTACAACAACTGAAGTCTGTGATTATTTATTCAATGGCGTTTTAGCTTGTGATGAAGATCGTTTTGGTGCCATTGCCAGAAGCCAAATACCTTATATTGGATCGTGCGGCGCAATTGATATGGTAAATTTTGCTAGCCCTGATACTATCCCACAAAAATATAAAGATCGTCTGTTTTATCCACATAATCCACAAGTGACCTTAATGCGAACAACGCCAGAAGAAAACAAAAAAATGGCTAATTGGATAGCAAATAAACTTAACCAATGCCAAGGTTATGTCACTTTTATTATTCCTGAAGGTGGATTTTCGGCTCTAGATATTGAAAATGGTGCTTTTTGGTCACCAAAAGCTAATCAAGCATTTATTGATGAATTTGAAAAAACCTTTATCCAAACTGAAAAAAGAAAGTTAATAAAAACCCCCTATCATATAAACTCACCGCAGTTTTGTGATCTGATCATCAAAGAATTTACAAAGATAATGAAATAGATATTTGGAGAATATAATGGGTAGTCAACGAGCTCAATTGTTAAAAAAATTCCACGATATGATTGCTAAAGGTCAACCGATTATTGGTGGTGGTGCGGGTACAGGGTTATCAGCAAAATGTGAAGAAGCAGGTGGTATCGATCTTATTGTTATTTATAATTCTGGACGTTACCGTATGGCTGGTAGGGGTTCATTAGCTGGATTACTTGCTTATGGCAATGCTAACGAAATTGTAATGGATATGGCTAAAGAAGTATTGCCTGTAGTCAAAAATACGCCAGTGCTAGCAGGTGTAAATGGCACGGATCCATTTTGTCAATTTGACCAATTTTTAGATCAATTAAAGGAAACGGGATTTGCTGGCGTACAAAACTTTCCAACTGTTGGGCTTATTGATGGTAACTTCAGAGCAAACCTAGAAGAAACAGGGATGGGATACGCTTTAGAAGTTGAAATGATTCGCAAAGCACATGCAAAAGATCTGCTTACAACACCTTATGTATTTAGCGAACAAAATGCGATCGATATGGCTAAAGCAGGTGCAGATATTTTAGTGCCTCATATGGGATTAACGACAGGTGGAAGTATTGGTGCAGAAACGGCATTGAAACTAGCTGACTGTGTGCCGTTAATCAATCAATGGGCAAAAGCGGCTAAAGCAATTCGTCCAGACATTATTATTTTATGCCATGGTGGCCCTATTGCTACTCCAGAAGATGCTGAATATATCTTAAAAAATTGCCCTGATTGTAATGGATTTTATGGTGCAAGCTCGATGGAGCGTTTACCAACAGAAATTGCATTAAAACAAACGACAGAAAAATTTAAATCGATTCAACGACACTAACAATAATATAAGCAATAACAGTGCGACTTACGCGTCGCACTGCTATTTTTTAAATAGTTGCACGATTAATTAAATGCTAATTTGAGAAAACGTTATAATATCAATATCCTCGCATATTTGTTATATATTGATTTAGATTTAACATAAACAAAAATCCTAACTATGGCAATCTATACATAGATAGCATTAACAAATAAGTAAATAGCAAAACTATCAATTAACTTTCGGTGTTATCTTCAATTTAAAATCATCGTTTAATAAAATTATTCAGATAATAAAAAAATAAGATTAGTCTAACAATTCATCCCCAAAAAGATTAAAATTGATAAATATTATTGGCAAACTGGCAAATATTGTTACCGGTTCAGCCTTAAATTAATCGCAGAGTAATAGTGCTAAGCAGGAACAGATGAATACGCCCCAAAAATGGTTAAGATTGTTAATTGATGAGGATTGCTCATTTGAGCAACTATTAGCCAAGCTTGCGCAAGCCTTTGACAGTACATTCACCTACAAAAATGATAGCAGTATCGCTAAAGCTAAGTTAGATGATTTTACTATAGTGGTTTATGACAAAATCGATCGCAGTTTTGATATTGTTCTTAGCCCATCTTATATTCTTACCTTTATGATAACGGGAAATGAATACCTTAATTGCCACGTTGATGAGCATATTCAAACAATTTTAACCAATCATGATATCACTTATCAATGCTCACAAGCCAAAGATCATGCCTATCCTATTGAACTTCCTTTTTGGCAAGCTCCCAACGATGACATTGTCATAAATTCCAAAGGCGATACGTTAACCGCCTATTGTAAAATATGGTATAAACCTGCAAAGTATTCTAAATTTACGGGTATATTCCAGTTTTCTAATGTTTGGGCAATGCGCTTTGAACGAAACAAACAGTGCGCTTACTACAGCCATTGTGATAGCGATGATGTTAATTCTTGTTATTGGGTTATCCCTGAATCATCATGGCTTGAGCAATTAGTCAATGAACGACAATCTCATTTCCCTAATTGGCGACAATATGATCGCGGTGAGTATTGGCATTACATTATTCAAAGTGATTCATTCTACGTAGAAGTCATCGCTAAACAGATCAAAATATCAAAAACACAATTAAAAGGTATTTTTTAAGATAGAATGGCAATATATAAAGGTCAAATCATAACTTGATATTCAATATACTATGAATCATCTAAATTTTTTTATAAACAACTTTATAAAGAAAGATAAAAAACAACGATATCACTTTCTAATTAATGGAAAGTGGCAGAAATTTGCCAATAACATCAAACATCTTGATAAACATTTGAATCACCATTGTGTAAGAATTGATAACAATGCTTTTGAAAAATTTACTCAAATTATAAAGCACTATACCATTAAATCAGGATATTATTATGATGCCTATACCAATGGGATGGAAATATCAACCCATTGTATAGATAATATTCATGATGATAGCCTACTTATCTGCCCTGATAACAATATTGCATTCTATTTTCATCATGATAATTGGATATGGTTTTGCCAGATAAAACCTTGAGCAACATCATAGATAAAACAGGTAACCCAAAATATGCACTCATTTAATGATATAAATCAGTTTTTAACCGACTGCATTAATCTACAGGATAATTTATTAAATAAACTCTATTTATTAGCTAATCAGCCTAAAGCCGTTGAATTAATTAAAACACATTTAACCCAAAAGTTTGATCCCTTGTTATTACACTTGATCAAACAATTTCCAGAAGCAATCAAAATAAGCTTATTACCTGAAATTATCAACATTATGCAATATTTAGATGGCAATACAAAACTATGCCAAGAGATTATTTTAAGTATCAATACACAGTGGCTAGAAAAACATATTTGGAATTATATTACACCTACTTTAGAGCAACAGGATTATGAAACATTTGGTATATTGATGTATTTATTCAATTCATTTAGCCAGAAGTTATCAAAAAAATTGGCGATTTTAGCTTTACAAAGTGACGATAAAGATGTGCAAGAAATCGGTGAGTTCTATTTATCAAATAATAGATGTCTTTTAGATAATGTTTGAAGTAGTTAATGATGCAAGTTGAGTGTGACAACATTTACATACAATAACTTTGATTATTTAGAGCAACTGCATGTTAGTGTTCAAGTATTTAAACGATAAGATAGGAAAACAAAACCCAATCATCGCCACAATTGGGGCGCTGTACGTGGAGTTTGAGGCTTTGGCAGAAGCTGCCCATACATACTTAAACAAATATAGGTGAAAAAATGAATGGCGTAAATATTGATTTTAATATAAAAAACTTTCTTGATATGCTGATTACAACAGAATCGTTTTTTAAGTTAATTGTACAAAGTAAAAAAGGTTAATCATGCAGGGATTTTTTGATAGATTAATGCGCGGTGAACTAAAGGATGTAATGATCGCTGGCTATATTGATTATGCTACTCTACCGATTTTTCACCCGCTTTATGATAGATTATATTTTATTATTGATAAAGTTATTTTTGAGTTATATTTAAATGAAACAGGCATTATACAATATAATGAATTAACAGAAATTAAAGCATGGTTTACTTTAGATGACGATGACCATTTTTCATTAATGTCAATTTATTCACAATTATTCAAAACCGAGCAAGCCGTAATTATCACCGATATAACATACTCATCAATACCCTTTTCCTCAATGAGTATAAATTACTTCAATGGTCAAGACTGTGGTAATTTACTTTTTGACCCAAATCATTTTTTTGGTTTTACATTTTTATAAAGGTTATAAATGTTAGATATTATTGATTTTATTGAATCATCATATAAAGATAATCCAGAGTTAAAACACAAACTAGCATTAGTAAAAAAATTAATTACCTACTTGTCTGAACATGATATTGAAAGATCTGTTGGTGAGATTATACCTATCTTGGGCAGTAATACAGGTTATAGTGAATATCGAATCATTAATGACTGTGAATCGGATAACCCTTCCCTGTGGTCTGAGTACCAATATAATGGCGAAAAGGTAAGGCTGAATTCTGGCGATATTGTACTCATAATGAAAAAATAAATTTTTGATAATGGGTTAGCACGATCGATAAGTAAATAAGTGATAAAATGAACATAAAAAAATAAACGCACTATTTAAAAATAGACGTTTATTTTATTAGATTAATATTAATTTTGCTGGCAAGTTAAGTATTTATGCAGTTGCATTATTGCTATTTATTTCAACTACCAAAACATGACCTTGATCTTTCAAAAAGTATTCATCATCTTGTGGAGCGCGTAATGACATCATTTTATTATCGCCCACCTCCATGGTATCGCCTGGCCTCATTGTTGCACCGCTATCACGTAGATACTCTAGAATATTGCCAAACATTTCAAAATAATATTCTCCCTCATCATGGCTATTGGCTAATACAGCAAAATCAGGTAAGCCAAAAACATCCGCACCATAAGTACGCATCCATACCCCTTTGACACCTTCTACTTCATATTTCACAAATCCGCAAAAGAACGAGGGTAAGCAATGACGTAAACTATCAATCCCACCTTTATCTGTAACCAATCCACGAATAGTATTTATTGGTAGCGAAGAATGCCCATTTCCATTAATCACAGCTAAAGCGTTAAACTCCTCCAAACCAGCGGCTAAACGGGTTAAAGCTAGGTATTGCTCAAGCACATCTTGCTCATACCCAACATAATATAAAATTAAATGGCTATCATTATTGCGAATTTGCGCTTTGATATCCTGATTATAATGTGCAGGTGCAACACAAGTTTCTAAAACCTCAGCAGGATATGGGGCATTGATTCCAAATAGCTTAATCACATGTTTTCCCCAACCAACTAAGATATAACATCCATCATCTAACTGTCCAAATGGCTGTTGACATTGAATGTCTTTCATTGATGAATCTATATTGCGTAATTTATTTAATAAATTATCTTCATCAAAACAAAATTGCCCTTTAAACACAACGCCTAATGCTAATGCTTCCTTAATATCTGGGTTTTCAACTAGTGTTCCGCTAGCTTGTTGTGGCTGTGACTTTTTACCAAATAGACGTGAAAAAATATTCATTTATTCTTCCTTAATATTAAATTTTTCTAAAATTGATGATTATAAAGAGGATGTTAATCGTTATATCAATAAATCTGATTTATTGCTGAAGATTACTCAACAAGATATTCCATCACCAACACTATTCCACCATTTTGTAAAAAAGATTCTTGTGCTGATGGGCTACGTAATAACATCTTTTTGCCTTCGGTATCTTCTGTAGTATGACCTGCTTGTATCGCTGCCCCACTATCCCGCAAATAAAGCAATAAATTATTGAACATGTTCATATACTTCTCGCTATCTTCATAACCATTGGCTAATATAGCCAAATCGGGCAAACCAAAAGCATCTGCACCATAAGTACGCATCCATACGCCATCAAAATGGTCAACATTAAATTTCACAAATCCAATAAAAAATAGTGGTAAACAATTACGTAACAAATAGACACCTTGTTGTTCATTTGCTAGTGCGCTAGCAACATGTGTTGCTAAAATTTGATGAGCCTTTGCATTAATAAGCGCGCTCATATCGCAATGTTCAAATCCAACAGCAAACTGTGTTAAAGCAACATATTGCTCAACTAAATCATTTTCAAATCCAACATAGTATAAAATTATATGGCTTTGGTGATGAGAAACTTGTTGCTTAAACTCTTGCGTGTTTTGACTATTTTCAATACAAGGCTGTAAAATTTCGGAAGGACAAGGGGCATTAAAACCAACAATTTTGATAATATGCTGCCCCCATGCCACAAGGGTATCAACGCCATCAGTTATTTGTTCAATGGATGATGGTAAACGGATGTTTTTCATTGACGAATCGACTTTGCGTAATGTTTTTAATAATTTATGTCGATTAAAAGAGAGATTGTCATTGAATAGCACTACCAAAGATAGAGGATTTTCAATAGAAGAATTTGCAACTAAAATGTCATCCGATTGCCTACTTTTATTATCCCAACGGCTAAATAGACGGGAAAATAGACTCATTTTATATTCCTTATTAAATTTATTTTTTTAAATTTGTTGTCCCAATTTATTACCAAAATAATAAAAGGCTATTTAATGCAGTTTTTGATACATTATATGTATATTACAAAGTATTTCAAACAATACGTACCCCATTTCTCAACAAACTAACCTTCGGTAATCTTTAAGTTCACCGATTAAAAAATCGATTAAACAACGTGTTCTAAGTGGTAACAATTTACGGCTTGGGTAAATAGCATAAATATTCAAATCCTCGACATTATAATCTAGCAAAACACGAACCAACCTCTTCATTTTAATATCTTGACCAATAATAAAATCGGGTTGTAGTGAAATACCGCCATTTTGTAGCATAATTTGGCGACAAGTATCGCCATTATTACAATAAATATTCGCTTTTAAATTAACTGAGTCATAAGTATTATCTTTGTAAAAATGCCATTGTTCTTTTTTAGCCCATTGGCTATACATAATAATTTTATGATTTAATAATTCCTCAGGATGATTGGGCATGCCATATTTGGCGACATAATCTGGTGAAGCTGCAGCGATAATTTGTGTGGTTGCCAATTTTCGACTAATTAGCGATGAGTTTTCTAATCGACTAATTCGAACAGCAAGATCATACCCCTCTTCAAGTAAGTCAACCACACGATCAGACAGTGTAATATCTAACTCTATATTTGGGTATTTATCGATAAATTTTTGCCATAAAGGCGCTAAATATAAAATACCAAAACTAACAGGTACATTAATGCGGAGCATACCTTGGGGACTTACTTTATTCAAGCTTATTGCGTTTTCTGCCTCTATGGTTGCATTAATAATAGCTTTTGCTTGCAAGTAAAACGTTTGTCCTTCGTAAGTAATGACCATTTTCCGCGTAGTTCGTTGCAACAATCGCACTTGCAAACGATCTTCTAACGATTGAATATAACGCGACACAGCCTGCTTAGACATATTCAATTTATTTGCAGCCTCAACAAAGCTATTACAATCAACAACGGTTACAAATACTGTCATTTCTAATAATTTATTTGACCTATTCATCTAACTCCACCCAATTATTCCATTTTATGAGACAATAAATCACATATTACCCTATTTATACTTAAATAAATAACCATTAATATAAATATATAACTATCGAACAACGTCAATTTATTTACCTATAGGAACAACAATATGAAACCATATCAAACTGATATTGCATCGCTTTTATTACGTATAGCGTTAGGCGTTATGTTTTTGGCGCATGGATTAACTAAACTCCTTGTTTTTACCCCTAATGGCACAGCTCAGTATTTTGAATCACTGGGTTTGCCGGGATTTGTAGGTTATTTAACAATTGCTTTTGAAATTGGTGGTGGTGTGTTATTACTGTTAGGGGTGCTAACTCGTATGATCAGCTCACTCGCTGTTATTCAAATGATTGTCATTAGTTTCATTCATTCAGTAAATGGTTGGTCATTTAGTAATGCCGGTGGCGGTTGGGAGTATCCTGCTTTTATGGCACTAAGTGCCTTTAGTTTGGCGTTGTTAGGAAGTGGTCGGTTTAGTGTATTATTTAAAGGTACGAAGTATGAGTGAGATAAGATTAGAATTATTTTTTCAAAAAACAAAATGTTAATATGTATGAATCTTCGCATTGTTTTTACACGATCTTTGTGTCGAATGGCATTTGCACATATTAGGCAAGAATCTCTGGTGTGTACTTTTTACTGTTATTGTTATGTAACTATCCCCTAAAATAGTACAGCAAAAAAGTAGAAAATTCTCTATGATAAAAGTAAAGAGGATTTAATTATGAAAAAAATGACTGAACATCAAATCGTAGCTATTCGATGACTTTAATCGTGAGGGCTAGGCATTAATATTGCAGTAAGCTTACCGGCAGGGATAATTATCCGTTATCTGGATAAACTGGCTGAATATCATGGTTATCCACTCAAAATATGAGTAGATTATGGACCGGAATTCACCGGAAATACGTTTATTAAATGGGCAAAGTCACATGGTATAACCATAGATTATATTGAGCTCGGCAGCCCATATCAAAGTGGGTATATTGAACAATTTAATCGCACCTATCGCACAGAACTATTAGATTTATATCTATTTAATAATCTAGAACAAGTAAGAAAGATAGCTGAAGAATGGCTAACCAGTTATAACACCGAAAGACCTCATGAAGCACTAAATAATATGATGCCGATTGAGTATAAAACACTAAAACAAGCAGCATGATTTTCTACTTGAATCTTGTACTAAGTTTGCGGTATTTACAATGTAATTAAAGGCCATAATTTAGCACCAGTTGGCATTATTAATAAAAAAAGGCCCTTACCATCAGACAATTACTTGAGGTTTAGATGACTGAATTTGTTTATCAGTTAATGGTTTTACTACTCTAGCCATATATCACCTAATTTTTAGTAATACATCTTTTATTACCCATGATTTGTATTACTAAACATATTACTAAAATTGGTAATAACAGCCAAATTAACACGAATGAAAATGAACAATAAACACGGTTTATTTTATATAATTTAATGATTTTATTTACTAAAATGAAAAGTGATAAAACATTTAATGGTGGCCCCTACTGGACTTGAACCAGTGACCAATCGATTATGAGTCGACTACATCAAATAACTGATTTTAATATTTAACTAAGCTCAGTATAGAGGGATAGATATTGTTTATAAATAATAAATAAATTAAAATTTTTGTCAACATCAATAATTATTCAGCATTTTATAACTATTAATACATTTCTGGCTAGTTTTTCATATTATTACTTTCAATTAAATAAATAGCAGTAAGTTATTTTAAATAATTTTAATAATCAACAAACCACTATTTATATAATTACTCCATTATTTTAATTGGTTAAAATGAGCATCTAAGCAAGATCTTAATTGTTCATGATCTGTCACAATATATTCTAATGTCGTTGACAAAGATGAATGCCCTAATAGTTCTTTTACCAACGTCACATTTCTGTCTGGATGCCTCATCAAGTTTGTTGCTAATGTATGTCTAAATCGGTGTGGACTAACTCTTACGCAACAAGCTTTTGATAACTGCTGAAAAAAAGAATCTATTCTATTAAAATTCATTTCTTTATAAAAATCACATTTATTATTTTTAAAATGATAAATATTAAATAATTGCATAGTCGGTTTCTTATTCAACATTTTCAATTGTTTTTTTAATTCAACAATATCATTGAATACATCATCAATGAGCGGAATTTCTCGTTCGCTGTGAGTTTTAGAGCCTTCTTCTCTTAAAAATAGCTTCTTATCTTTATCATTAACATCACAAATACGAATATGCAACAATTGATTACGTCGTATTCCTGTATATTGCAAGACTTTAATTAAAGTTATCCAAAACTGTGCTGGATAACAAAAATCTTTTATTGATTCTTTTAGCTGCTTTTGTTTTAGAAAATTTAAACAAATATCAATATTTGTTTGTGATACAGTCTTTTTTGCTTTCTTCCCCGATTTGATTAACATACTATCAAACGGATTTTTTTTTGAGCAACTAAACTATTTTCAATTCCAAACTTCATCAATGCTTTAAAATGCCGACAATAGCTATTCCACGTTACATTTTTACATTGTCTTACACACAAAATGTGGTTTCTAAAATTAGATACCTTTTCATGAGTGATGGAATCAATATCTGTAAACTCGCTATAAAAAAATCGAGTAAATGATTCAATATATCTTTGATAATTGTAACTACTTTGTTCACGCAATGACTTAAAGTCTAGATATGCAATTAACAATTTTTGCCAAGACATTTTTCCTTGTGTTTCTGTTTTTGTTTTCATAAAAACTCCTTATTAATTGTTTTTGTAAATATTAATATCATGGATTAAAGTTAAATGAGGGTTATCAGGGAAATTATTCTCAATAGCAAATAATGGTTTGTTATCAATTAAATAACCCTTAATAAAAGTATGACTCTTTCTTTTTCCAGAAATGATGCATTTCCAGATGTTAAATCCTTCATCACTAAATTTTGTATGAATTTTTAAAGCTTGAAATTCACGTTGATATTGTTTCCAGTTACTATCATCATCATTACCATTTATATGTAAACTGTATTTTTTAAAAATTTTGGGAGTTACCATAAATATTTTATGGTCAACAGTATGAATGCATGCATTTTGGTTATTAACTGGTAATTTTTTATCAATAATTTGACTTCTAACCCATTTAAAAAATGGGTGATTATAGATATCATCATTATCTAATGTGTTAGAAATACACTCATTTGAAATAGAAATATTATTATTTTTTGAATCATTCCCTTTTATCTGACGGTTCTCTTTGGAATTGTCGCAATCATCGTGATTATCAGCCATATCTACTTCAGATATCTCAATATTTGTCTGTTGATTAGAAAATAGATTAAATATTGTATTTTGCATTATAGAAGCTTTGTCATCTACAGACTCAGATATAATGTTTAATTTAGGCTCTTCTTCAACTTCCTCGGCAGGAATGGCAGGAATATTATCGGGTATCATAATATCATTTTTTTCAGTATGTTCAGAATTTTCAGCTTCTATCAACAGTGGAGTGATTGAACCTTTAAATGGTTCTGGTGCATTAGTAATATTATGAAAAGCGACATTGGCGGGTATACGGATAAGTGTTAATTTTTCAGCAATCCAACCACTCTCCTCAGATTCAATTTTACATGTCCAAATGGTTTTATCTTCATCTTCATTTGCTATTGCTATCCCGTGCTCTTTTAGTATATTAAATATTTTTGCATTATCAGTCGGTATATCAGTTATACCGTTTTGTAGCAAATTAGCTTTCATTTTATCGGTAAATGATTTGCTAATAACCCAAACATCTTTTCCATCAAACCAACCATCACAGGCTTTTGGACCATTTAAAATTAACTCCGATTCAATTAAATATCTTATTGAAACAATCATTTTACTCATTAGTGATACTGGCTTACTTAATATTTTTGTTGGATCACCCCCCAAGTTATTCGATACAGAAAACATATCTGCTTTTTGTATAATTTCGGATAATACGCCAGCTTTTTCAGTATGACCTGAACATAAACTTAAAAAAGATTTAAACAATTCAGGGAATTGTGATAACCAAGTGATACTTTCATCTGGTAAAATTCGTTTAATCATCAATGCTGCAGCACTCGGATGAAGAGAATAATCCCTATCTTTTTTATAATTAAACCGATACGGTAAATCTAAATTGCTTTTCCACGGATACCAGATTTTGCCATCGTTCATTTCAACATGAACATCTACAACAACTTTACCTATGTCATGTAACAATGCACCGTATACAACTGCGGCACTCCAAGCCTGAGCTTGTCTTGGAATATCTTCTGCGTTAGCTCCAAGTAAGTAAGATTGCCTCAACTTCAATGCATAATTTGCCACCTCAAGTCCGTGATCAATCATTCCACCTGTATACGAGTGATGGTGTGCTTCCGAAGCTGGCAGTAATTGCACTATTTCAACATAATTATTGATAACATCCATATATAATTTATTAAACCTTTGTTGATCAATTGATACTCGTTGCCAAATTAGTGAGACCAACTTTTTTCGGGAAGGCGTATCAAGCAATTTTTTTGCGGATGTTGGAATATACCACCCATCTAACCCCGATAAAGTGGTTAAAGTGGTGATATCATTAGTTTCGTTGTCTTCTTGTTTATTTTTAACAATTAATTTTTTTATTAAATGAAACATAATCACTATTATTTTTTAGATATCTGTAGTCTTTCAATATAAACTCGGTAAACCACATTTAATATAACAAAATAAACATTAATCAAAAGATCTTATTGCGATTTTTTACTTAATTAGTATAATTATCCTGTTTTCAGCTACTTTTTGTAGCAAACAACGAGAAGATGATCATTAATTCTCAGACGCTGCCAATAATGGGGCGTTCCTTTCTTAAGGTGATCACATCCTAACAACCAACAAACTCACTGTTTCTTGCAGGTTGGTAACATCTATTTGATGTTGAGTTCTTATAAACTATCTTTTACTCACCCATAGGGGAATTTTATCCCTATCGGGCATAAATTCTCCTTTTTATTGACTTAATTTTGGAGAATTATCATGACAATTAATTACATTAAAGACTTATTTACAAGTAATTATGGATTTAAACTAGAGATCACTTTCACTGACAATAATCAGGTCGAAATTATCACTTCTGAGCGTAGTTTCAATTCAATTATTGAGGCTGAAAATGAAATTACTCACCTTCTTAGTGATATTTGGATGGATGGTGAAATTAATAATCGTCCATGTAAAGTTAAACGTGCATCAATAGTAGACAATTCTACCCAGAACATAGTAATTAGTGGCTTAGTAAATGTAGTATTAGTTCATTGGCAGTTAAACCCAACAACTAATTTCATCGAATATCTGAAACGTAAATTACCTATTGTTCGTAATATTGAAATAGCTAAACTCATTGATCTAACTCGTTATGAATTAGCTTTATAAAAACTCTACACATTCCATTAGGAGAATACTCCTAATGGAGTGTTCTCCATCAATTAAACTATAGGAGAACACTTATGTATAGTGAAAATAAACTTGATAATGATACTAGTAAACGACTCTATCTTAGAGATGACATTATAAAAATTGATGACGATATATTATCTAATATTAAACGATATGATTTGATTAATTCATTCTCTGATGGAGAAGGCGTTGAATTTAATCTCTATCTATCAAAAATGGAAGATTGGTTAATGAAACAATGGCAATGTAATAATTTAAATGATTTCAATCATAAAATTGCTAGCCGTTTCAATTCATCTTATAAAGAAATTTTATCATCAGGAGATTATACACAATGTTTTTTGATTTGCTTTTTGGAGCATTTAAAAGAATTAGGCCATAATGCCTATTTTGATTTGTATTCCGAAGCTGTATTAAGTATTGATGGTGAAATTATTGATAATATCTGTCTCTTAACTAGTTAAATCATTCACAATAAGAAAGCAAGGAAACTTGCTTTTTTACGACTGATTTTATTCAGTGCAGATTGGACTCACGCAATAGATTTAAAAATAGGGGTTGAGGCTAATAATGGAAACAATAAAAAAAACAATTACAACAATCGAACAAATTAAAACACAAAAAGGGCTAGTTCTACAACGAACATTAACACATATAGCAACTAGTGATGGCACGCTCTGCAATAGCTATACAATAAAAAGAAATGAAAAAAATGAAGTAATTGGGGATTCTCTAAAAATCGCTGAAAACCAATACCCAATAACGTGTGTTGAGTGCCTAGTAACATGGGGGGAAGTTTGTAATTTTACTATTTCGGATTTTGCAGATTCTGAACAAAATAATTTCACTGAAACTCAGTTAAAAGAGATTTGTTTTGATAATTGCAACTCAGATTAATTTACAATATCAGCAACTCCATATTAATTTAATATGTAAGTTTGAATAAATCTTGATATTTCAAACATTTCAAAATCTAAATTATCACTGTACTTATTGATAACATGCAAACAATTGATACTATTTGCTTTAAATGAAAGAAAGCCCTCTTGATGCTCCACATCAATAACTGTTAAAAAAATATCTTCGGTATTATTCTTATCGAATAGTTGAGAATGCAAAGACAGTAACTTGTTAATATCGAATTTTTCATTATTTTTATATTTTAAATCAAATCCTTTTTCAATTAATCGTTCGCATGTGGTTATAATAACTATCTTCTCTTTCTCCTTTAATTGTTTTCTTTTTTCTTGTTCTCGAATGCAAGCCATATCCATCATTATTTGCTCCTATAATTATTTAGGCAATAATATTATTGCACTTATAATGCCATTTGGATTTATAATTAAAAAAAACTGACACATAACGTGCCAGCTTTTACTTTATATCACTTATTTTTATACGGCAATTAGCTGTTTTGCTAAAGCCACTTCAATGGATTCATCATCAGAATTAAGTATATCTAATCCCGATTCAGGCATATCCCCTGAAGTACTTTGTGAAACCGCTATTTTTTTTGCCATTAATTTTAAACAGCTTGTTTGTGCTGAATTTTCATAGCCCAAATAAATCACTTTTACATCATTTTTCTGGCCAATTCTGAACGAACGTTTTGCTGCTTGTTGCAATGTGTAAACATTAAAACCAGTTTGCAAGAAAATAATGGTTGGAAAATCAAGTAAATCAAGACCAGTCTTAACAAGTTCTGGATTTGTTATGACAATATCATAATCTTTATCCACTTTGTCTAAGATCCAATCCTCCCTCTTTTCTGGCGACACATTTGATTTTAATATAGCTGTTTTTAAACCAGCTTGTTCTAAAATAAGCTTAAGCCGTCCAGTTATGTCTCGAGTACCAGTATAAGTTGCATATACTAATACTTTACGACAATCTGTTTTTTCAGCTAAACAATGTTCAACTAAAGATTGCTCTTTTGGCGAACATTCAATAAAACTATCACCCTCATCACCACTAAATACAGATGGCACAAAAGCCAGCTTATCTCGTGTTCTTGGATGAGTGACTGTTTCTGCTCTAAAACAGCAATCAGGCCATGCAAGTAAGGTATTGAGTACAACACCAAGTAATGTTGTATCTCTTTTCACTAATGCACTTCTCAACTCACTCTTAAGTTTATTCGATAAATCATCGTAATAACTTCTTTGCTCATATGACATTTTAATATCAATATACTCTTCAGTATAATTCGGGAGAATATTATCACCAATATCTTTAAGCTTTAGAAATACTGTATACGGTAATACATATCGTAAAATACCCTTTGGCCCAAAACCTGGAGCTTTTTGTGTTCGATGAGAAATCTGATTACCTTTGGCTGTTTTATGACTATTTCCATGCCTTTCCGTATATAGGTCTTTAATGATTCCATGATCTCGCATAAACTCCATTGCTGCAGTACCAAGTGAACCTCTGCTATTCGGTTTATAACCGTCTTCAATCATCTTAGACGTTAATACACGGAAAAGTAAAAAAAATAGGTCATCTGCATAACCTCCCATCAAAGTACCAGTTAAAAGTAAAATCTTTTTAACTTGGCTGGCAAGCACACCCATCGCCTGCCCTTGTGCAGAGCCTTGATTTTTATACTCATGACCTTCATCAACAATCAATAAATCAAAAAATCCTTGTGGTAAATATCTTTTGATAAATTCGGTAGCTTGATAAGCACCTTCGCCAAAACCAAATTCAAGTTTAGCTAAAGCTTTTTCCATTCTTATTGCTTGTCTGTCAGTGAAAATAAACTCACCATTTTCATTCATAAGATTAACAAAATCTGATGCATTATCCGCAAGCAGATCAGATAGAAAATCGTCACCAAATTTATTAATTAGAGATTCAGCTTTCACTGGCCCAATTGTCGGAATTTGACACATCGATTTTTTAACTCTGTCTCTAAAACTAGAATTCGAGTTATTTAATGGTCTAATCAAAGTCCATAAAGCACTGCCACAATTCACACAAGTTGTTCGATGTTCTTTCAAAACAAAATCGCTAAAAAGAATTAACTCCCCCTCGTCATCACGACAAAAATTATAACAGTCGGGACAAGCAGCACAGTCTTTTTTTATGTATTTTGTTTTAACTTCCCCACGTTCATGAATATTTTGCTTTTGGTAAATAGGTTTTGATTTCAGTGCATGTTTCCAGTGGTATCCCATCCGCATTCGAACACGTCCTAAAACGTAAAATTCAGGCACATTAGATGTAATACCTAACTTAAGCTCTTGCCTCAATTTTAATAGCTTCACAAGTGTATCTGAGCCATTTAAAACCCATACTCTTGCACCTGGTATCGTTTCTAAAATTTCTCGTCGCCATTTATATACAAGATGAGGTGGCGAAATTATCAGATTACGTCGATACTGGGCTTCATAGTGAAGTACTGCTGCCACAGCAATTGCCATCATTGTCTTTCCTGTTCCCATTTCAGCATTGATAATTGCTGCAGGTTCATTCTGATCTAATAACAATTTTGTAACAGCCTGTACAACATTAGCTTGTTCACTAAATGGTTTACGTTTTAACTGTTCCATAATTGATTGTCGTTCAAATGACATATCATCCTCACTGTAAACTGGAGGATTAGATGCATTCAAACTATTCAATAGTGAATCTTTAAACTCGTTAATAAAACTATTTAAATCAATTTGTATATTTGATGTTACTTGTTCCATTTTTAATCCTTAAATAAAAAGGGATACAAGCTCCACAAGGGATTGTATCCCTTATGGGTTAATGTTTAAATTAATATAGATTTAATATTCATTTGGCAGCATTAACGTAGTTATAAAACCTCGCTCACCATGCCATTCAGTAATAATCCATAGTTTTATATCATCAGAAAGCTTATAACTTGCAAATAAGCGATCATTTTTTTGTCCTTGCCTTAAAACTCGATCATTTAATTTTTTGTCACTATCATCCATATCATTACCCCAATCACCTTTTTCATAACGACTGAGAGCTTTTGAAACAGCAAGTGCCATATTAAAATCACTATCTGTTAAGGACTTAACTCCTTGTGTAAAATAAATCTCTCCAGTGATAACCAAATTGTATTGATTATTTTCAAGACATCCATCATTTTCACACAATTCATCAGCTTCATTATCTCGGTTCGAAATCAGAAATAACGAACCAAATGTTTCAGAATTTGGAGTGAAATCCCATGCCTGAATTGAAGGAACAAATTTATCAGTCAAAATTGTTTTTGATTCAATAATAAATCCATTATCATCCAACGTATTTTCAACATTTTTCGACTTTGATTTATAAGTATCACCTTTAATAATATATGTTTTACCTGTGTTAGACTTTACAATACCATTGATTTCACCAGCAGCTAGTGCTAACGATAAATGCCAATCCGACATTTTACACAACGGTTTGCGTTTGCGTTCACAACATTTTTTGAAAAAAAGATTAAAGTCATTCCATAATCCACCTATCTTTTTAATTTCCTGACCTAACTCTTCATCGGTAAATGATAATTTATAGAAAGACTTAATTTCACTTTCTAGCTCAGGAATTTGATACATTGGCTTATTTGTAACAGCTATCTCATCAGGAGCAATTTCTCCTTCAAAAATAGCCTTAAATTTCGCCTTCACATCATTTTTTTCCTGAAGTGATATATCATTTTGTCGAACTTTTCTTCCAAAAATAACAATTTGCTTGAATTGTTTATCACAAGCTGTAAATATTGAAATATCAGTGAACTGATTTGCAATCCAATTTGAAAGCATCTCATCAAGCTGAGTAAACGGAATTATTAATACTAAAATACCGTTATACTGAAGCGACGGAATCGTAAAACGATAGAATATTTTCTCTAGTCGTTTGTAGTCTTTCTGATAATTTTTAATTGCTCCATTATGTTCACTAGTTAAATCTCCGTATGGCGGATTTAAGAATAATAAACCAAAGGAATTAGGTGAAATAACGGTATCAAATAAGTCACTTCTTAACAAAACATCACAATATTTTTGAGCTAGTTCTGCTCGATGTCGATTGTATTCAATACCATATAGTTTTGCTTTATGACTAAGTGAATACGCAATATTACTTGCTGCTCGAGCTTCACCAACGCAAGGATCTAAAACTCGAATAGCAGTATTATCAGTTCTTACAAAATGGCTAATAATTGCATTTGTTGTAGCATCATCCGTTGGATAATAGCCATTTTTAGCAAAATTATGCGCCACTCTCGGTGATACAAGTGTAACCATAAATACTCCCTATGATTATGATAAAGTTAAAATACCATCACAAATTTTTTGGCTCATGATTTGAGTTAATATTGTGTCGTTTACAATAATTGTTGTTGCATCAATATCACCAACAATTGCTTTATGTTCTTTAATCATTCCTTGTTGTTTAGCAATCGATACAATTTTGTCAGCCCAATGTTCTAAAATGGGTACAGATGAAAGTGTTTTAATTGCATCAAAGTAACGATTATGTCTAGTGGAAACATCTTCTATCTTATAAATAGAGATCATTGAATTTGAATCACGGTTTGGCTCAATAATGCGTTTATCAAAAATAAAAGCATGAATCAACGAACCAAATAACGTTTTAGTTACTTTCAATGTGCGCTTTGCATAATACTTTCCTTCAGCTAAAAACACCCGATGATGATTTAACTTAATATCCGTTAAACCATGTGTAGTTGTTTCGCCAATCGTAAGTTTTGCAAAGAGTTCCTGCATTGCTGTATCTTTCCCCCATACAGATAAAAAAATCAGTTCGGAGTCATTATTCGCAATACAACAATCACATTTCAAATCTGGAATATCTTGTAATGTAAGAATGTTACTCATTAAAGTTTCTCCTTAAATCAATATAAGGAGAAACGATCTCTAGAGAGACCTGTTTCTCCCCAGAGATAGATAAGTTAAGTTAAAATTGTTCTGGCAATTTATTCCAACATTGGCTTTTATAGTCAAAATGGTAACCAAGTTCGATTAAACGTTTTTTCTGGGAACGTATTTTTAAGCGATCCTCCGTTGAATCTAGTTTAACTTGATCACCTATCGGCCATAAAATACCAAACAGTTCAGCATCACCTGAACCTGAGGTAGCCATAGTTTCTTCATGTTGATGTTCAGTATTAACTTTCTGAACTTCAGATGACTCAGTCTGACAAATAGGGTCTTCTGATACATGTATTTTTTCCGAATCTGCTTCATCTAATTTGGATGAATTAACCAGATCCATATCTTCAATATACGCACAACATTCAATAACAACACGATTGCCATAACTATATGAAGAAGATTTGATTTGTTTAATCACAAACGACCCTTCATATTTTCCAGCTTCATACTGATCCAATAATTTATTATCTTTTAAAGAAAATTCACCAATGGACGTAAAAAGCTTGGCAACATTGAAATTGCCATATTTACCCGTTCTGGTTGTAATGACTAATTCACCAGGTATTGAAATCATATTAATGCTCCAGTATAAAAAGTAAAAATAAAAACCAACTACTTTATGCGTAATAAAGTAAGCTGGTTTAAATAGAAATAGGAAAACTATTTTTGTAGTTGATGATAATTTCTAACTTGAGTTCGCCATTCTTGATTTACTTCAAAATTAGCTAATTCAAGGTAATTAAGTGGACATGAATAATAAGGAGGAAAAGATAATTCACAATAATATGAATAGCTCCAAGCCTCGTCAATTTTTTTAATCAAATTACATTTTATGTAACGGTATTTACCCGCCAGTAAAATGTTTCGATAATCGTTTATGACATTAAATTCAATTAATGACCATAATATGGTTACTCCATGAATATAGTCATTACAAACATGAAATTGCAATGTTTTTTCTTCATAATGTTCACTATAAACAGGAGCAATTAATAAATTAATTAACTCAGATTTAGTATGAATATTATGCTCAAAATACCATCTCATAATAATAAACCTCCTCAAACAAAATCAGGAGATATCACTCAAGAGGAGTGAAAATCCCCCTCCTGGTTGACATTAAAATTAAGACTTATGTAAGTATTCTTGAATGATTGAACTTAATGATACATTATCAGGTATAGTTGCTTCACAATTGATTAAAGCAAGGAAATATTCTGTTGAAAGAAGTATGTATTCGTTAGTCATGGATATTCTCCTAATTAAAAGTTGAATAAGAAGGAGAATACTTTCCACAGGAGAAAATATTCCCCTATGGGTAAGTGATAAAAACAATTAATTACTTATTAAAATAATTTTCTTGTTTTATTTTGGATCTCATTTTTTTCTAATGAGGCATGAGTTAGTTCTCGTTGTTGCACCAATGCTGGAAGTAAGTCATTGTATTCCTCAATTCTTAGCATTCGAATATCTTTCAATGAAGGTGTAAACCAACTAAACTTTTGTCCCAATTGTTGAACGGCTAAAACACAAGTTACTGCATTAATACTACTATTACCAAAATACACAGATCCTTGCTTCCATTCAAAACCAAGCTTTTTTAACTCATCTCTAACTTCTTTATAAGCATTAGTATATACACCAGGATAATAGTGCTCTAATCTACTAGTATCGAAGTCAAAAGTAATTGCATAAGACATTGAGTATTCCTCAATATATGAATGTGATAGTCTAAAATAACTCAACATCAAATAGATGTTACCAACCTACGAAAGTAGTGAGTTTGTTGGCTGTTAGGATGTGATCACCTTAAGAAAGGAACGCCCCATTTTATTGGCAGCGTCTGAGAATTAATGATCATCTTCTCGTTGTTTGTTACTAATAAAGTAACTAAAACTAGTTTCATTATAATGCAAATTATTCACTAAATTCAATATTAAATTTAAAATCAACAACTAGTTATGTTATGCCCTTTTTACTTTTAGCCTTTTCAGCCTTTTCAAGGTAGGGCCATTCCCATTATGGCCCATTACCATTAATAACCTTTACCTTTTTTCCTTACCCTTTTACCCTTTGTTTTTGCCATTTAAGTATTTAGCATTGACACAAAGCAAAATATATTTTATATATAAAGGATAAATTTTAACCAGAGACATAAAAATGGAAAATAAAGATAAACCAATACAATCTGACACAAACCATAAAATGCTGTTTAATAGCGACGGATTTGAATTGTTTATAAAAATTTTATCAGTTTCTATAAAATTCATATTGTTCATATTCAAAGGCATACTCTACGTATTACCATGCTTTTTGGAAACATCATCAGAAGAAAAAAGAAGAAATGAAACAGCATATTACGATGATGACGGTCATGCTTATACAAGAGATGGCAGGATGAAATGGTAATTATTTTAAATAACTGACATTTAGTATTTAATGCCAGTTATTTTGATGCTATTAATTATTTACTTTTACCTTTCGTTATTATTTTAGTTGCCTTTTTACCACCTTGTTTAACCTCACTCATTCCTTCTTTTCCTGCCTGTTGCATTTTATCGGAATTTTTATCCATAAAATTATTTATTGCATTCCCTGTTTTTACTCCAGCCCACGAAAAACTTGCTAACAAAATCACCGGAAAACCAATAAATATTATTGATGTTATGATATCAATTAAAGACTTATCAGTTGACCACCTATCCCTCAGAAAATGAACAGCATTATTTTCATACATAATATTAATCAGCCTAGAGTCTAGAAAACGAGCAAGTTCCCAGACAAAGGTTAAAAATATCAATGAAAACATGACAAATGTTAGTGTAATTATCGTTTTAGGTTCAAACCCGCCAATCACTATGATAATGGGCAATAAAATAATTACGGACATCAATAATACTGACTGTATCATCGGGGCTGCTTGTCTCAATGCATCAATTTCAATGAACGTTGTCATAGACTTAAAAAATATACCCGTGGATGCAATTGCACTACCAATTTGTTGAGATGCTGAAGGATCTTTATTTCCATAATCAATAAACATATAATCAGCGGTTGCCAACATCTTTTTGGGTGATAAAACTGAACGTAAAACAATTTCATCTAACTCTTCTTTGCTTTTAGTCACCCACTCCCAGAACGAAAATTTATTTATGTTAGGATTTAAATTACCCGTTCTTGTTTTCTCATTAGATTCAATCTTAATTTGTTTATTAATGTTATCAATAATTTTCTTTTTTAACCCAACTTTACTTTCGCTCCACCATGCTTTACATGAAGGATAGCCAGTATTACCATCGCCTGGTGTTAACCCAACATCTCGCTGTTCGTCATAGGGCCAATCTTTTTGAGGATTCTGAGATCTAAAAGAATCATAATATCCTGATGTATTTAAATAATATGATGATCCAAGCCATGTTACATCATTGATTAAATCATCTGGTAATTTAGGCAACTCAGTACTTAATTTATTAAAAGATGGGTTAAAACAGAATGAATAAAACTCATTCGCTTCTTTTTTCAAAATCGGATCTGTTACAGCTAATTCTGAGATTGTTGAACGAACTTCTCTTAAATCAGTATTGCAAGGTAATGTCGTGACCACTGATTGTGTAACACCAGAAGATAAAGAATGCACAAAGTACCACCAAATTGGGACATAAATTTGTTGTCCATTCAGCAGAATGTTATTTTTTTTAAATGATGACGATTCTGGAGATATTTCAGCGTATGAACATTCCATTTTCTGTCGAGTGATTTTTCCTTTATCGATAACTGCTGAATATCCATTATGCTCATAATGTAACACTCGAATGTCAAGAGGAATTGATGGATAACATGCAAAGAAAATGACAACCATGCTAATATAAACGTAAGTTTCTAATCGAGTAACAATAACGTTTGCATGCTTACCTTTTAACTCACCGTCTTCTCTGACATTTATCAGAATACTAAACATTTTAAATATGAATGGCAGAATGAAAATACCAGATGTTGATATAATGTTCCATATCCCGTTATTAATCAGCCATGCTAGTGACAATGTCACATAGTCAAAAAAACTCATTGCAGACATTTTAATTATCCCATCAAATGCATAAAAAGCATTGTTTCGTTAAAACAAATTAAAACAACGCATATAATGCTAGTTCTGAAAAATAACTTGTTGTAATCATTTTGTTTTTCTGTTTTAACTTTGGCCTTTATCGTAATTTTGAATTTGAATAAAACAAAACCAACAAAACAGTAAATGACTAAACGCATTACCAGAAAAAAACAATAATTACCGTTCAAAAATTCATTAATAGAAGCAACTTTATGTTCTGTCTCAAATGAAAAAACAGATAATATGCAACAAAGCAATCCAAGTAAAAAAACAAGAGAAACGACAAATTTAATAACTTTTTTCTTATTCATATTTAGCTCTTTATTTATTGGCGTCAAAAGATTCATGATTATCAATATGCAAAATAACCCCTTGTTGTCGCTGAAGTTTTCGTTCTTGTATGACTAATAACGTATTCCCAGCAATAGATTTACGCATATCGTACTCTAATTTAATTTGATTCAGTTCCATATCCAGTTCATCTATTTGATCCAATATTTTAGACTGAACTGGTTCATTTTTAGCAACATTTGGCTCTTTACGGCCTGCCAACATGATACGCCGTGCCATCATCGCTTCTTCAATAGTTCTAGACAGCGCCATTTCACTCGCTAAACGTTTCACTAGTACAACACGCTCATTATCGTCTCTCAATGTTTCAATGACACTTCGAGTGACACTTACAGAGCTACCTTCTAGTGCCTCTAATTCCGCTTTGCTAAGCGGCTTTGTACCATTTACTAAATCAACCAACTTTTTATAATAAAATTCGTAGTATTCTTCGGTTTTAGGGCTTAAACCAGTTCCTGGCTTACCTGTCTCATTGCCGTTTTGATTTTCACTATCAGTTATCATGGTGCGCTCACCAACCACATCAGTTAGCCACACTTGGGCGTCACTAGGTTTATTCCATGTTTTATAAACCCCCCCTTTATTTTGTGCATCACTAACGGGTGTTGTATCCGTAACGTTTCGATTTATTAATGAGTTATAGCCAGCTAAAGCAACATCACTTGTTATATTAATCGGAGCTTGCCCTTTTCCCCCCTTTTTTACCCCTCCGATCCATGAAATGCCATTTTTACCTGCATCGCTATCAATTTGTTTATCAACTCGAATAGCATCGACTTTCTTTCCATTTAACATCTCTGCCATATTTTCGGCTTTAGCGGCTTGAACCAAACTTGCAGAATCTGTGTAATCAGTCATTTTTTCAGCAAGTTGTTTACAACTAGTCTTAATATCGGAATAATCTAACTTTGCTTGTAACACACCGTTTGTCAACAAATCATAAAGCTGAGGATTAGCACGTTGAATAACCAATGCTGGCAAACTCGCCACAGCGCCTTTAGCATTGTTAATGACCTCACTCATAATATTGTTAAACCCCTCTGTCACACCATTAAGCTGATTTGAAATCGTTGAGCTAATATCAAAATTACCGCACATCAGACTAGAGTTCCATTTGCCCATATTCATAATTGATTTTGGTTTATCAAATGTATATGTAGATCCTTTTACCGATCCACCACCTATACGGTAATAAAGGCTATCAGATATCCCACCAGTTGAATTAGCATAACTATATGAGCTAATTGTTAATAATAATGCTGTTATAGTCATTGTTGTTTTCTTTGCCATGATCATCCCCCAAAATCGATACTGTATAAAAATTTTTGCCCACGTCTCTTACAACATGCATAAGGTCTCCACAAAGCATAAACATAGGCTCCATCAACGCTTGCTGTATCATTAATATTTGGAAAGATACCGCATGACATATTTAATGTTGGAGCCAATTCTTGCCATTTATGATTGTTTGTATTTTCTTTAACTGGAGCTGGTGGCCAAAATCCATCTTTTTTACGCTTAGTGTAATTTTGAACGACATGCAATGAATTACTATTTGTTAATACATCAGCACCTCGTTGAACTACCACCGCTCCTGCCTTGAAGTCGTCATTTTGAGTAACAGCCCCAGCTCTTGGATAAATGTTTCCCCACATATCGGATGAACCAATTTCCCTTTTACCTGGTATTAATGCCTCTGGGTATACAGATTCAACAAGTGCTAATCGCCATGCAATAAAATCAAGTTCACTCACAAAATAAGGATAAAATGGCGTTACCCCATTATTACAATAGTAGCCCATACCCGATAGCATTTGAGAGAAAACAGCCCCACCAGGGTGGCCGATTGCTTGAACATCTTTAAAACGAATTTTTGTTCGATTATTTGCTTGACGATTATTTGTATCTCCCCCTCCTTGAATATTTGCCCCAACTAATGAACTTCCTGATGAGGTAATAGCATTAATTTCAGTCCAAGGATTTTCAAACGGCTGTTCATATGCGGACATAACAACATCGGGGATATAGTGCTTTACTTTTACAGATGTACGAATTTTGCAACCGTAAGAACAAAACAGCCAAAAACAGGTTCCAGCAATTTTATATTCAGTACAACTAGTCGAGAGAGCTGATTGAACTATTTGTTGAGTACTAATAGATGTGGCAAAACTCGGCATAGTAATTATGAGTCCAAGTAAGCTACATTTTATTTTTTTTATCATCGTTTATCCTCATTACTCATAAAATCATTAACTGCACGTGCAACATCTGTTATTCCGTAAATCACATTTTTTTCATTAATAACAATCGCAGGATATTTTTTAACACCGAGATAAAATGCTTTTGTAATTGTTTTTTGAGCTTCAATTATTTGAGCTTCATGCGTTTTCCATTCTGGTAAATTTAATTTTTTTTCAACAACTGAATAAGCATCATCAATATCACTCGGTAACTCACCAAAAAATGAATTTAAAAGCACTTCTGTGCTATCTAGATCATATATTTGACAATTATCATGACAATTTTTAACTCGACTTGCTTGCTCATGATTCACAAAAACATCAATACTATGAATATCTGCCCCAATACTTTGAAAACTTACAAATACAATCAGTCCTAATATACGTTTCATGCATCAGTCACCTCTTGTTAAGCCCATCAAATTTTTAATCAGTAAAAAGGCATCTATCCAATCAACAACATTAATGCATAGCCGTTTCCCTGTTTCAATATCAGCTAATTGTGGCCAATGAATTTTGTTTAAATTAGGATTGCATGACACCTCAATTAAACACGCTGATTTTTTACCTTCAAAAGCAATTAAAGCATATTGCTTATACAGTATTCCAAATTCTGTATGATCATCTGTAGGTATGCGACATAAACGTAATTTGGTCGAAATTATTGCCCCAATTTTTCCTAATAATTCAGAACAGAATTGTTCAAAATCTTTACTGTGATCAATATTAATATTTGATTTTTTTAATGAAGTAGCATTAAATAAAAAATTATTATCATTCATTATGAATCCTCATATTTTCGTGTAATACCTCGAGCTTCATCTAATTTTTCAGATACTTTAATGGCTGCATCAAGCTCACTGATATTAAACTCATTCATCAGTTTCATTCTCTCCGCTTTTTCATCCTTTTCTGTCATAGCTAGAGCTAAGAAAAGGCTTGGGGGAACAATTCGGAAAAGGCATTCCATATTTTTTGATAACACAACTCCTTCCGTGTACTGGCAAGCAGCTTTACAAGCAGAAGTGATCATTGAAATTTGTTCATCCGTTAATGCTTTAAAACGACGTATTTTCTCTGCTTCAGATGATTCTGTTACTAACATTTCCCACCACTCAATCATTGATAATAGTTTTGAAGCCGCATCGGGAAAATCTTCCATATTTTGGGTGGCTAACCAGAGCCATACTCCCAGTTTACGCCACATTTTCGACGCTTTTGTTAAGTATGCTGCTGTTAGTGGTTTTACGGTAATAATATGTGACTCATCTGTGATATTAACGATAGCTCTGGATTGATGCTGATATTGTTCGCCCATATTGTTGATATGATTAATAAGAGAAATATACGCAATTGATAATTGAGCTTCATACCCCTCTCTAGCAAAAGTTGCCAAATCAACATGAATGACATCAACATCTGGCCATGGCGTGCCTTGTTTATTAAATATTTCACCTTCAAATCCTTGAGTGAACATACTTAATGATTCACCCATTTCATATGCTTTTGCACGTCGAGCTTCGGGTAACTGATTATCTTTACTTAAAGAAAATAATGCATCTTGAACATCACTGGGAATAGCTTGCCGTCTTTCATCATAAGCAACTTGAGCAGCCATAACTATGGCTTGTCTAATCATTGCTCTATCTGAACGACGAAGTAATTCATCTTCCCGTTCTTCCCCTCCAGTAATCATTAGACGTATAGAAATTTCTATTTCACCGAGTACATCTCGTTGTGCATCATCTTCTTCATCTTCCTCATTTTGTTCTAGTGCTTCATTAACAATGTCATCGCTCAAATTGTTTTCATCAATTTCAAACTGAATATCCTTATTTTGTAAAATTAAATGAGAATCAGCTAAAGGATTAAGCACTACACCGCTACCAGGCTTTAAACTTACTCGATGAACACTGACCCCAAGTCGCTCCATAAAATCAACAAGAAGACCAAAAGAATTACCTGTTTCGACAATAATTGTTCTCGGCCGATACATAGCAACAAGCTGTGCTATTTCGATATTCAGTGTTGCTGATTTACCAGCCCCTGTCGGCCCTAAAATAAGTTTATGACCATTTTGTGCTTTATCGATCATTGGATCGTAACTCAATGGTTCCCCACCGCGGTTAAAAAATGTCACACCAGGATGACCTGTTCCACTACTTCGACCCAAAACAGGTAATAAATTAGCTAAATGCTTGCACCAATTAAATTTAACATACAGTCGTTTTATGTCATTTTGAGGGTTATAATTCATAGGTAACCATCTTAAAAATGACGATGCTGGAGCAACTTCATTAGCTTCAGCTACTGTGACAAGCCCATTATTATTAAGTACTGAACTCAGCCCCTGTATTTTACGTTTCAATCCACCGATACTTGAATCTTTCACAAAAAATGCAATAGAGCTGTAATACATTTTTTCTCGTTGCCTGATATACTCCATCGCTTCATCACAATCCTCCTTGACAGACAACGATTCAGCATTCTCACCAATGGCTTTACCTCGAACAAAATTGATATGTTCTTCTAACCTGTCCTGTGGATGAGTTACAATTGTTAAACTCATCATTGTTGATTCAGGCAATACATCAAAAAGCGCATTTATTCCATCGGCCTTACTTGTTTCGCCTGTAATATGACCAATTTTGGGTGGTGTTTTTAATCGATCCACCATAACAACAGCATGCGGAATATTATCAAAATGCCAGTAACCCTCTTTAATCTCTGGTTCACTGTAGAAAAGGCTTTCGGCAAAATCATTAATGATCGGCAGTTCATCAGCCTGTTTTTGGTCATCCATTAACTGTTTAATAAAATTTTTTTTACCTTGAACAGGTGAAGGATTAAATATTTGAGCTAACCACCTAGAAACCTCATTTTTCCCCAATCTCTTGACAGCAATTCCAGCCCCTTTTAATGCAAGTATCAAATTGTTACAAACAATATCTAGCTTTTCTTGTGCATTTAAATCTTCACGTTCTTTTGGTCCGATATACCGATATACAACTAACCTCGTTTTCCGAACCTTTCCTCTCCACGGTGTTTTTGTCACTGTGTTATCAAAAAAAAGGCCATCACTTTTAGTGATACTATCTAAATGATATTCCATAATATCTAGCCATTTTTTTGTAAATTCAGTGCCCTGAGCGTGAGGTCTAGGATATTGTTTTAATAAAGAGATATAATCTTGTAAATTATCTTCATCTTGACAAAAATATTGTATAACCCACGGATTCATATCTCGTTCATCAAAAGAATCCTCAATACTATTTGCTACAATATCACTAATAGCTCGTAGTTTTGATGTTGGTTTTGCTTCAGTTCCATAGGGTGTAATCTCAAAAACAGCACCGACAGATCGACCATCTTCTAATAAAATTGAATTATGCTCTTCATCAAATTCAATCCAAGGCAAAAAATCAATAATTGATTTTTTTCCATTATTGGCATAAAGAAAGTTTTTTTTATGACTATGAGTCAAATTTCCTTTGCGTGTTGGTCTTTTACTTTCTTGAACTTCTTTTTGTGAAACTTTTTTCTTACCAAATAACTTCATTAGTAATTCTCCACCCTTTCTCCAGGCATCGCATATTGCACTTCCGCATAAAATGGAAATACTGTTGAATAACCAGGAACTGGAACTTTTCCGTCGGTCAAATGAGGATAGACATACATGACTAAATCGGGGTTTGGTAATCGTTGAAAAAGATTATTAATTTCTTGTTCTGCTGTTCGTGTATGCGTTACCACTTCAACATTTTGCGTTAAATTATCAACTTCTCGCCTAAGTTTAAGTCGATTATCAAACAATTGAGATTGAGAAGCTCCCCCTCCCGATTTTTTATTGTAAATATCACTCATCGTCTCACTACTATGTGGAAACATTTTTTCTTTTGAAGTACTACAACCAGATAATAAAAATAGAGCTGTGCCAAAAGTTAATAAAAATATTGTTAATTTTTTTTTCTGTTTCATTAATCAAGCCCTCCCATTTTTTTAGTATTCATCTCATAATCAACAAGTCTGCCCTCAAATAAATAATCAATTTGCAGCTCCTTGCTAATGTGAATGGCAATTTCTTTACCAGGAGGGACATAAACAGCATCAAAAGTTTGACCATAGCGTTTATTTAACCAGTCGATTGTTTGATTAATTCCACCACTCAGTCCTTTCCCTAAAACGTATTGACCATTATTACCAGTAACGGCATTGGTAACATTTGAGCCATCTGTTACAACAGTAGTATTTTGTTGTGCCATTGCATCTGCAGCAGCTGCTGCTGTACCTAGACCTATTACAGTTGATAAATATTGGCTCGCATTAGATTTGATTTCTCCCGAAACACAGGGAATACCGTATTCGTCAGATAACCATCCAATACTTTCATCTTTGCTATTTTTTGAGGAATCAGGGATCGTTATAATTCGCCCATCATCAAAAACAAATGTAATTGATTTAACGTTGCCCCTTACACAAGATAGAACGTAATCACCAGATGCAGTTCCAGAGACAATAGCTCCTTCAATATGCGGTAATTCAATTCCATTTGAGATTAAATTATCTCGACCAATAACAGCTTTAAACGGGTACGGATCAGATACAACACCATCAATGGGAACTCGACCTAGCAATGATGTCATTGAAACAGAGCCTGTTAACGTTGAATTGGCGGGTACTGTATAAAATGGTTGACGATCTTTTTCATTTTTTCGTTCACCAATTGGCTGATTGATACTATCTTTATGGTCTTTTAGTTTTGAACGAATAGGATCGCTACCAAAGCTAGTCGGAAACTGAAATCCCGTCGTATTTTTACCTTTATTGCTATTAACAACAATTTGGTCAGCTGGATTAATCCATTGAATTTCATCATCATTAGTCATATCAACTTTACTTGTTTGCCCTCTTCCTATTGGGATTGAAACTGGTTTTGATTGTTTTGAATCAGTTGTTTCACTAGAACTAGATATAGGGAAGTTTGATGCTAATTTATTAAGCTTATCTGTTAGAATTGAAACTTTTTTTTCTAGCTCAGTAGGCTCATTAGATTTTGAATCATTTGATGGTGGCTCTATCTTATACTGTGGTACTCTTGTCTTTTTCAAATTTTCATTTTCGGATTTTAACTTTTTCAGTTCACTTACTATATCCGCTTGATCCTTTTTTAGAGTCTTAACTAGCGTCACTAACGTCTGAACGGTATCTTTTTCCGTATCACCCGTAATGCCGAGCACAGATAAATCTTCTTCATTTAAATCAGCTATTTCAACTATTTCATCACCTGATGAAAATTCATTTTTTTTATTTTTATTTGCAATGACTACAATAAAAATTCCAACTAGGATTACGCCACCAACGATAATTGGTAACAATTTATTACCTTTGATTGTTGCCATATTATTCCTCTCTACCTTTACTTAATTCAGGTAAAAATGCATTGATTACTTTACCTTTAGTAACAATGTAAAGCATCGTCGTATCAGTAGGTTCACCTTTCGGACCCAATGTATTGTGTTGAAATGTTGCTGAATAAAAATTACCTTGTAACAACCTTGCATCTAAATTGACATAACCTTTGCTATGATTAACTAATTTGATTGCGACAACCTCATAGTTTTTTAGACGCCAGACTGATTTGGGTTCTGCAGTAATTGGAAGCTGGGGTACAAGTCTGGTTAATAATGGGGGTAATGACATAGAAATTTGTTTAATACCAGGTACTTTTTCAATTGCACGCAATGGAGCATAATAATTTTGTGCAGCATATCGAGTAAGCAAAACGGGAGTTGGTAATACCTGCTCATCATGCACAGTTGTATAATTTTCTTCTGCTTTTTTTAAATTAGCTTCACTTTCATTATCGGTCGTGATTTTAATTGTTTCTAATTTCTTTTTGGATGGTCCATTTCCCGTCAGATCAACTAAAATAATTTCACCTGTTTCAAGATCTTTTAGCATTAATCGAGTTTCAGTAAATGGCGCATTGCTTTTTAAATATATAACACCTCCTAGGCTTTGTACTCGAAGCTTATCTTGTAATGATGCAGGTAATCCGACTGATATATTTCTTTCTAAAATTACCATTCTTTCATCATTTTGATTAATACTAATTTTAATAGGTGTTCTGTCCCATGTAATTAATTCAACAGCAATAGCATTATTGAATGACGATACAAAAATAAATAATGTTATGATTAGTTGAGAAAGTTTTATAATCATCTTATTATTCATTGTGTTCTCCTGTAGACGAAGTGAGTCTTAACGGTTGACTTGCATAGCAATTAAGCTTTAAACCCCAGGGATTTTCTTCTGGATTTGAATCACTCTTAACAACACTAAGTGGATAACGAACCATTGCTCGTTTAACCGCTTCCCCTTTGTAATATTCATCAATGTATAAATCGAATGTCACAATCCATGCTTTATCTGATAAAATTTTCACTCGAGGCTCCAGTTGATTTGTTTCGTAATTTTTAATTCCTGAATTAATGCCTCTTCCATCTATTTCAGCAATGTTTCGAGCCCGTTCTCTTAGTTCACCACCCTGCCTTCTTTCCTCATATTCATTCAATAACTGTGATTTACATTGAGGAGTTAAAAACGGAGTAAGAGTATTAATGTTACGTTTATAATCAACTTCGCCGTTTGTTGGCCAGTTATGTAGTTGCTGAAAAATATAAAATGCAAATCCATAAATGTTACTTGGATCGATATCTGACCAAAGCCGAGTGCTACCAGATCTTGTATCAGGTGGAATATGAATAGTTAAATCCTTTGGTGCTGACCGCCATCCCCAAGCCATAGCTAAAATAATTACAAGCAATACAATAATCACAAATCTCAATGATTGGATGTGTTTATCTCGCCCCGTAAGTGCATGTAAATATTTCATTTTTGTTTTACCTTATTATTTTTTAGTTTTTTTCGTCTAACGATAAATTCTTGATCATTAAAAATTAGATTATTTCCATTGAATCCTTTTTTGGCGAAAAACAAATCAATAGACCGTGCAAACCAGGTTTCTGGTTTACCTCGCTTTAATTTAGTAACCTTATTTCCACCGAAAAAAAGGGTTGGCAATGGCATAAAAACGATCGCTGAGGGAATTAACACCCAGCGACCAAATAAGATAAATAAGATAATTCCGAACAAACCACCAATAATTGCACCAACCCCTACCATCAACGATATTTCACGGACTGTCATGCCCTTATAGACTACAGGCATACGGTTGAGACGGTCAGGAAGCATATCAATGTCATTCTCTTTCATCTTATTTACCTTTCTATTAATCTTGCAGTGTTTCAGCCGCCAATGTTGCAAGCCAAATACACGCAACAACTAATACAATACCTATAACAACTAAAGTGCCTAGTTTTGCCCACGAACCTTTCCCTTCACCGATATTGTTATACTCAACGATGATATTTTTTGCTGCGACAATAAAAACACCACCAACAATAATCAATCCGCCAAAAACGAAACCGTCATATATATATGCTTGCATATTTGCTAAAAATCCGCTTTTTTTCCCTTGTGTTGGGTCATCTATAGTTGGCATTTTTGCCAATGCATTTCGTCCCCATAACGCTAAAGACAGTAATATTAGGTTTATAGACATCTTATTATTTTTTACTTGAAATAATTTTTTTGCTTTTTTGAACATGAATTTTTTCTCCTTAAAAATTTTTACTGAAAATAAATGAAAGACATCAGAATTAAGACAACAACAACTGCACGAATAATAATTGACGGCAAATCATCAACTTTGGCACTTTCATCACCAAGCCCCTTCAAAAGACATAAAATAATGATAGCAATTAAAAATAGCCCTACAGCAAAACATATCGCACCGAAAAAATTAAATGAGTCATCCATCGTGAATGTTGCACCATCTTTAAATGCGTTATAGGTTTTTTCTTTGATATCATTCATTTTGATATTCGCCTTCAATCACTGGAAAGTTAAGTGAACGAGGTTGTGATCTTGTCGGGGATATATAGCTTTCGATACCGTGCATAACTTGATCAATATCATTTTGTATTGCTTTATAATTAAAATGATAACGTTCTGATTGCTCGGTTCCTGAAACAATCTCACTTTTTAGTAAAGATTGCTTAACTTGTTTAAGTTGTTTTAACACTAATGCGAGTTCTTCTTTTTCATTTGCGACACTCAAATTAGAGCTTAACAATAAAGATAAACCAACTATTGAAAGAATTATGTTAGGATGCTTTCGCATATTTTTTCTCCAGTTTTAAACTGGATTTCTACTATAATGATTAATATGCGAAAAACATCAATTAAATCTTTTTTGATTTTTTAAAAAAAATTGGCTTACAAATATTTCTTAAATGAACCGAACGTAATACTAATACTGAGACCAAATAAAAAGGCCATGGGAATAAAAACGGCATTTGGGTGAATTGTGAAAGGAACTGATAAATAGATAAGCCATGATAAAATTAACAAAGGTTTTATCCATGCTTTAGAATGATAATATAGAAAACTCGATTCACGACCTGCTCCAAATCGCCGAATGTCTCGCCGAACCAGGCCGTCTACACAACCAACAATAGCTGCAAGAATAAAAATCGGTATTGAAAGAATCAAAATAACTAAGCGAACAAAAAAAACCAATATAATATTAATAATGGCTTTTACATAAACACCAACCGAATTAATATATTTATAAACAGTCGAGCTTTCATCATTCACAGTTCCATCTACTATTTCAATCAATCCCGTTTTAACAGCAATGAGTTCATATATATTGGTAATAATATTTTCAGCAAAAACTACAGGCTCAGACAGAATAAAGCTATTGACAAAGTCTTGTTCAAGATAACTAAACTCAACATTGAGCATTTCTTCGCTATGACTATCACCGAGTTCAGTCCAAAAAAACGTTATACCAATGCATTCAATAACAATGCTTATAAGAAGTGAAAAAAAAAGTGTAGAAACTATAGATGAAATAAATCCCTTTTTTTTGGGCTTATTTGAATTTGAATCAGATTCAACATTGGCCATTATTCATCTTTCTCCTCTTGTAAAGTATGTAAAAAAGCTTTTTCATCATCATCAATGTCCAATGCTAGATGAACTGGTAATTCATTTTCCTCAGGACAATCTGAATCATTATCTATTTCAGGCTTTTCCCATACTGAATTTGAATTTACCCACCATTGTTCACCTGTTGAATAACTTTTTGCCATCTCTTTAGAAAGTGTATTAATGGAATCAGGCATCATAATATCTTGCTCTTGAGACGGAAGAGGCATGCGAACTTTATATAAAACACCACCGTTAGTCAGGACAAACGCTTGTCCTCTTGGTAACTGTATTAGTTCCGATGGCTCAAGTAATGGCATTGATTCAGTACTAATTCTGTCCTGTGTACTCGATGTAAAATCCGTTTTTGTATCTGGACTCGGTGTATCGCTTGCACCTGATACTACCGTATTTTTGTAGATATCAACTTTAGGAAGTTGTGATGTAATAAGTTCTGCTGTTTTGGTTTCACGAACACGTAACATAATTATATTATTGAAATTACCTTGCACTTGCCCTGCTTTAGCGGCACTCCCAACTTTGACTTCGATATCTGAAATCGTTTGTGAGTATGCATTAACATTTATTCCTGCCCCTCTAGCCTTATTTACGAGTGGAATAAACTCATCTCCCATGATTTCATTCACTTCATCAGTATGCAAACAGATGTTAATTTTGGATCTATTCTCACCAGGTAAACCATCATCAACACCATGTTTATAAATATAACCCGCTATTGATACCAGATCTGCTAGCATTGAGTTTCCAACTGCGGCACCGACAACCGCATCTGATAGAGCATCAAGTCCAATATAAACGATCCCTTTTTTTCGAATCACCTGTTCCCAGTCGAAAATTGGCCTTTCATCATTGATATCCAAATAATCGGGTGCTAATAATTGTGCTGTTTTTCCTGTTGTTAACTTCTCTAAAAATGGCATTAATGAGGCAACAATTTTATCAAAATACGTTTTATCGTATTGAATAGCTGAACGTAAACCTTCTAGAACATCATCACGAATTTTTTTTGCAGTAATATAATCATAAAGAGCAACGACCAGCTTGTCTCTTCCACGCATTGCTAATGAAACATTTTTGTCATTAACTTTTGTTGCCATTTCGCTAATAGTGATCCAAGCTTTTGGATCGTGCTTATCAAAATAGTGCTGAGCATATTCTAAAAATAAGGTATCCATATTGTTTGTATAACGATTGATTTGAATGTAATCGGGACGACGACCAAGCTCAATTAACGCTTTTGTAACGATATTAACAAATCGCCATGCAAACTCTTTAAATGCTGCGGAATTGCCTTCTCCCGCCAGTGGAGCTGAAACACGCTGCGCAACTTCAGTAATTCGACTAAAACGACCGATAGCATTATATCTAGCTGAAATTTCAGGGTAACCCAAATGAAATATGTAAAATTCGTCTTGTCTACCATTACGTTTAGCTTCTGCATACATTCTTTTTAATAAGTCAGCATCTCCTTTAGGATCAATGACAATAACTGGATCTCCTCTTGCAATATCCTGTGTAACAAGCACTTCTAACAATCTTGTTTTTCCAACACCTGTTGTTCCCAAAACTAACGTATGACCTCCACGATCAACAAATGGCATCATAATATCGACCTCATTAATTTCGACACCGTGTAAGAATGGGTTTCCGCCAACGGGTGGTAATGGTTTTACTGGATTAAACCAACGATTTGAACTAGTACACTTTGCTATAAGACTTCTTTCATGTTTTTGTTCCCATTGCCTAGCAGCCCGGTATATAGCTGATGGTTGAACAAAACGTTTATATTCCTCTCGACGGCACAATATAATTCGTTGTAAATGTTTTTGTTCCCATTTAAACCCTCTCCCTAGAAAAAGAAATTTTTGGCTAACAGGAATTTGTTCACTAGTCAGAGAATAATATGGTAAACGTTTTATATTCCGCTTATATCGAATAATGGTAATACCTTGCTTAGCTCTGTAAATGCCAAACAATAAAAAAGCACATGCAACACCAACATTAACAGAAGTTGACAATGCTACAGACCAGGGTGCAACAAGGCAAATAAATGCACAACTTATTGATGTTACAGCGCTATACAACTCGGAAGCGGGTCTAAATATGGCCTCAATATTGTGCTCATTACTCATGATGTTATTCCCATCATTGTTCAATACTTTTCGCAGTAACTAGCGCCGGATATGATGTTATTTGAAACTTCTCTGCGAGTTCATCGCCAGACATTGCATATATAGGAATATTAGTAAGAGATTTTAATGTTTTAATCTGATTGACATTGTCTATGTTTACAGCAACGGCAACAATACCATTTATTGTCTCTAAATCATTATTTCGAGCTTTCAACCATTCAATAGAAAGTTCATCAGCGCCTATGATGATAAAAGGTTGCAATGTCGGATAATCAATTGAATATGATTCAAAAATACCTGGAGAAAGTTTTTCACTATGCACTGGTAAATAGGTTCCCTCATCAATTTTCATGTTTTCAGGGGCTAAAAATTGCTGTTGTTGCTCACTATATTCATCTTGAGGATCTAACATTTCATAATACACACCCATCGAATTACCGCCATAATCACTGATTACATTCAAATCAGCTATTGCAGAATGAGCTGTTATAGAGATAATAAAAATTAATGCTCTTTTGTTTATAATCATTACAAATCACCCAATTCAATTTGTCTCCATTTGCCACCCTGATTTTGTACTAAAATTGGCAAGGTATTTTTTCCGATTTGTTCCCACTGACCGCTATTGTGATTTAATGTAATTTCGCCACTTTTTACTTTATCAATTGGGAGATGATTTAAACTAGCCCACTTTTGGGCAGCTAGATCATCATGTTTGGTATTCAGCAAATAAATATCCATTTCTTTATTTGTTTTTAATACTTTACCTAATAATGTTTCACTTCTTACATTATCATTAATATCAATAAATAAAATCATTCTGTCCCCCTCATAATTTAGAGGTGCTACAAAATTAGGATTATCATCCAACTCAACAGGTAATATGTTTGTATAAAGTTGTTTAAACATACGATTATAAATCCGTTGAAATTCAAGTTCTTTAGTCGTACGTTCAAATTCTTTTTGGGCTAATAATTTTGCGTAATGCTCTCGTTCTTCTTGAGTTTCAGATTCAACGCCAAGAGTGGTTAGAGGGTCAAGATTAGGAGACCAATAACGCCGTCCGCCTTCATTAATGAGTTTTTCATATTTTTGCCATTCTGTGACTGTCAATCCCCAAAAAGATGCTTTCTCTTTAATTCTTTCTTCTTGCGTATTCCGAGATTCTTCATCAGATTTTTCAACCGATTCAGTGGTATCAAGATCCTTGGAAACCTGTTGAGAATTAGCTAATAAATCCCAAGAAATAAAACTTAATAGCAATAACAAACATATTTGTTTTTTTAGTATCATATTTACTCCTTATCTATTGTTAGAGTATAAGTTTGTTGCTTACTATTTATTAATTTCACAGAGTTTTTATCAATTTTTGCAACTTTCCAAGAATCATCTATAAACTCACCTTCATTTACAAATTTCAACGCAGATAGTGATGTTGCATTTTTAGGTAGGAATACAGCAACTAATTCACCAGCTCTAAATTCAATGCTAGATAATTGATATTTAAAATTTACTGCCGTTGCAGTTGCAGTTTTAGCCTTTATATTACTTCTTGTTGTATTGGTTGACTTGCTATTGTTATTTGATAGCATTACTGTAATTTTTTGTATAATCTGATCTTTAAATTGACTGAAAGATGCCACAACGCCATCTAATGACTCTTGTTGCATTTTTTGAACATTCTTAACTGCTTCTAACTCAACTTCAATATTTGCTATAGCTGTTTCAAAATTATCTAATTTACTATCGAGATTTTTATCATTTAGAATTAGTTGTAATGACGTTATGTCCTGTTGACTTCGTGCAGAGCGTGTATTTAAATTATCATAATCAACATTGATTTTTTTCTGTTCCAACTGAATTTCATCTAATTTTTTTTCCAATGTGTTAATACTATTTATACTTACATTATTCGTGTTTATTTTATCTTCCAGTTCTTTATAGTTATTAGATGCTTGATTCATGTTAAGGAGAGATAAATGCAATGCTATTGCTACTAATATAAACAAGATTACAAATACACCACATATTAAAACGACCATTTTTTTAGTTATTGCAATGGGTTGGTTTATATTTAATTTATTTATTAGCGTATCCTTCATTTTTTGCCTCCTTTTGTTTCAACATTTTTTAGTTCTTTTGTTTCTATCATTTGAGGAGGTACTTGATAAGTTTCAAATTGAGGTTCCTGTTTAACTGAGGAAATAGGTTGTTGTTTTCGAGAATATCCTTTTTTTAGATGGAAACAGATTTCTCGTTCAACGTCATTAACATCTAAATTCCAAGCAGGGCCAGCCATAACATGTAGTGCATCATTTAATAAAATTGGCCCCATTTTATATTGAACTTTAGGTAAAGTACTTTCATAAAGAACATTGATATCTGAGTTAGTGCAAAGAGAATAACCCGATTGTTTTAAAGCATATTCCATTCCATCTTTAACTGTTAAATTTAAATTTTTAGGTAGTGAAATATTAATAATTTGATCTAAAACATATTTATGAATTGGATCATCTAGTTCAACAATGGTATATCGATCTGTCTGCAAAACTGGTGTAGGTTTAGATTCTATTTTAGACTTAGAACTAATAGTTTTAGAGTTATTTGTACATGCTGTTAATACAAATATTGGAAGCAATGCTAACATAGAGATAGCGATTTTCATTGTATTTACCTTTAGATTAATATAGAAAGTAAAAAGGTAAAATGCAATGATGACTGAGTAAACAAATAAATCAATGCTGAGTACAACAAAAAACCCATTTATCAAAATTATCAAAATGGGCTTTTGTTTCCAAGTATATATGTAATTAATATAATTAGAGTTAAAGACAACTCAATAAAAAGTGATAAAATGCACTCTCCCCTCAAAAATCATGCAGTTTCATACACATTCTCGATTCGCTATTTAGTTAGCTGAGATGAACCGAATAAACAAGCCTGCTTTAAACAGTCTTATCAGGCACGCGTTAACGCACTAAGGGCTACTGATTTTTTACCATTCAGTTTTGGTGTTGTTATTAGTCGTTATAGAACAAACAAGGTAAATACCACTGTTTTTCTTGCTACAAGCTACAATTTACAATGGTATTTACCCTGAGTTCGGACATAAAGACAGGAACAAGAACCACCTTGCTCCTTGTTGTATATTATTTCAAAATTGATGTGAATTGAATCAGCTCTGATACACATACAGCTCTATCCAACCGCAGTATAGTTGTAACTTACACAGAGTTGTTACAAGCAGCCATAAATTATGGACTTGGGACATTTCAGATTAATAAGGGTTAAAAATTAATCTAAAACAAATTAGTGATTTTATGACCGCAAAACCACAAAAACAACGGAGTAAGTTTTGATTCTGTCATAATTCGTTTAATTTTTCAATATTGAGCCTAATCTCATCCCCCTTTCTTCTCAAAAACTGGATTACCTTTCTTGTCCCCAAAGCAGGTAAATTTGCATCCATCTTTGTAACGAGAGCAACCAAACCAAATATATTTACCTTTTTGACTTTTACCTTCTCTTTTGATAAGTGCGCCAATTTTACATTCAGGGCAATCGTATAATTTTGTTTTTGAGACTTTTTTAGATGTGATATTTTTAGGTAACTCAGCTCCTTTATACGTTTGAATTAGTTGGTTAATAAAAATATACTGTTTACGCATAAACTCGCTTTGTTGCTGTTGACCTGTTGCAATATTTTCTAATTCTTGCTCCCACAAGGCTGTCATACCAGGATCTTTTAATACGGGAGGTAATGTGTCTATCAGTGCGTAGGCAATATCAGTTGCTAAGATAGCTTTCTTTTTTCGTTCAATGTAATTACGTTTTTCTAATGTTTCTACAATTCCAGCTCTTGTTGCTTCAGTACCGATCCCCGATGTCTCCTTTAACATTTTTTTTAATTGAGGATTTTCTACATATTTGGCAATTTGTTTCATTGCATCAAGCAGACTACCGTCATCGAAATGTGTCGGTGGCTTAGTTTGTAACGATCTAAAGTCAACTTTAGAAATAGTGCAAATATCATTGTTAGATAAAAGTGGAAGTTTTTGTTTATCATCAACATCTTCAGCATTTTCAATGTTGTCTCTTGTAAATAATACTTTCCATCCCAGCTCAACTAATACTGTACCTTTTGCTTGAAATTTCTGCTCAGAACTAATTAAATTAACTACTGTTTTATCTACTTCATTATGCACCATAAAATTAGCTAAATAGTTTCGTCTAATCAAATCATAAACCTTGAATTCATCTGTACTAAGTTGAGACAATTCAATAATCTTTGACGTTGGGATAATTCCATGGTGTGCGGTTACTTTTTTATCATTCCAAAGTCGAGATTTATAAGCTAAATTAATCTGTGGCATAAATTTTGCCATTTCAGGATCATTTTTCATAATGACAGAAACTATGGTTTCAGACTCATTAAACATTGATTCAGGCAAATATCCACAATCAGTTCTTGGGTAAGTTGTAATTTTATGTGTTTCATAAAGTGATTGAGCAATATTAAGTACTTGAGGCATAGACATACCGTACTTTTTAGAGCACGCTTTCTGCAAGTCACTTAAACTAAATGCTAAAGGAGGAGAGAATTTAACCCGTTCAGTGTTAACATCAATAACTTTTGCTTCTCTTGAATGCTGTAGCTTTTGTGCTATTTGTCTTGCAAAAGATTCATTAAGACATCGTCCAGCTTCGTCTATATTTTCTTCTGGAATCCAAGTGGCATTAAATGTCTGGGATGTCTTAGATAACTGAATATTTACAGAAAAATAAGGTTTGGGTATGAAATTTTTAATTTCTCTATCTCTATCAACAATTAGCTTTAGGACTGGTGTCTGAACACGACCCACAGATAAAACTCCGTAACCCAAATCTCTACCTAATAAAGTAAATAGTCTGGTACTATTTAATCCAACCAACCAATCAGCTTTTGCTCGAGCTTGGGCTGCTAAATATAACGGATAAGTTTCACTAGCTGCCTTAAGACTAGCAAGGGCTTTTTTTATTGATGTATCATCAAGTGCTGAAAACCATAATCTTTTAGTTTCACATTTCCAGTTAAAACGTTCTAACAGAGACCAGGCAATAGCTTCCCCTTCCCGATCTGGGTCGGTGGCAATAATAATAACATTAGCTTTTTTTACTAATCCTTGAACCACTTTAAATTGTTTTGACGTTTTTTGAGCAACATTATAAACCCACTTTTCAGGTAAAATAGGCAAATCGTCTATGCTCCACTTTTTAAATTTTTCGTCATAAACATGTGGTTCTGCTAGTTCCAGCAAATGACCGACACACCATGTAATACATATTTTTCCATCGGAGCTACGATAAAAACCGTTATCATTAACTGTAGCTCCAATATGTTTCTGGATATCTTTAGCTTGACTAGGTTTTTCACAAATAAATAATTTCATTAACATTCATTCTCTTATTGTTTTTGATAACTGAATATTAATTAATTGAAATAAATATGGGATAGTTAAATCAATATTGCTAAATGGAATATTGATTTAATAATAAAAAACATATACAGCATAATTATAATTAAAGTTCAATAAACAATTATTGGAGTAAATAATGATAGATATGGCTATTCCCGTTAATCATTCATTTTTAGATTATAAAAACCACGAAACGCTAATATTTAACATGTCAAACGGCAAATTCAATTTTTGTATTGGACTTTTTAATATTATCTATTTTGCACAACTAGCAATGCAACTCGGATATATTCCTAAAGACGATAAATGGACTAATACGTTAAATGAATATTATAAAAATGATGACTGTTACAATGCTCATAAAAAAATTTGTATGAAAAACCCTGCTATTATTACAAACTGCATTTGTGACAATTGCGATAATCCTATTTTATTTAAAGTTAAAGATACCAAACATGAGTTTCAAATCGGGCTTTTTACTATTCTTAATTGCTTAAAAATCGCAGAGCAAAACAACTATATACCTCAAATAAACGTCCAATTTTGGATATTAGTAGAAAATCGCTACCACTTATCCAATAAGTTTTAAATTAGTAAATTTTGCGACAAACATCACCTATATTAAATTTATCTTATAAGTATAGGTGATATCAATTCATTTGCCTGTTCTATACAATAATCACTAAAAGAATTTTTATGCCATTTATCCAGATTTATCAAATTACTAAAATGAACATGATTCATTTCGATAGTTTTTCGGTAAATTTCTTGCGGTTCACGAAATTCACTATTTGAAACTCGATAAGTAATGACTAAATCGATAGACTCTTTTTTATTATTAGCACTAAGCGGAATATGATTTGTAAAATAGAAATTTAATTCTGTAAAAATTTTACTAGAAAAAATGAAATATCCTTCTTCCATTTTTATAAATTTATTAGTCTTTTCTAGAATTGTGTCCTTTAATGTACTGTCAATTATTTTTTTACCGAATAAAGAATGGTTTTTAGCCATATAAGCAAATATCCAAGGGATATTAAGAATTGTAGCTCCGCAATAAAGATACCCTTCAAAGTTAATATAATTTTGTAACATATTAGTAAGTAAATTCTTGCCTATGTGAAAACCAATATCTTTTTGGATAAGATAAATAATTCGATCTAAATGTTGGCCCAAGATTGTTAATATTTTTCTGGATGTTTCATCTAGCTTTGATTTTCTATCAGAAGATTTATAGCGTTTGTTAGCGTTATGGGCTGCAAATGGACATTGTTTATAATTATCTGGATTAAAATAACCTAATTGTACAATGTTATTATTAGCTCCACTAACTGGTTTGTGATAATGCTTTCCATAAGGTTTCAATAATTTATCTGAGCTGTGATATAGATTTATAATTTGTATAGGATTATCACAAGCAGGACAAATAGCAAAATAGCAAGCTTCACCTTTGTCATTTTGTTGAACGAAAGGAAATTTACTTTGTGTATCTTTTTCATATTGATTCCGTTCAATGACATGAAATATTGTACTATTAGGCAAAACTTTATATAAGTGCATATTATCTTCTACCTTTCTACATACTTATAATTTATTATTATTAATTTTTTTAAATTATTCAATATATCATTTTATTTTCTGATTTATTCAGTTATAAATATGAATAAAATTTCAAACCAAAATACGAAAAATTTTCGTATTTTTAAATTAGAGAATGACGATATGAACGGATATGAATTAAAAATTTGGAGAAGAGGTTTCGGTTGGTGTCAAGAGATTGCAGCAGAACAATTAAACGTGACAACAAGAACATATCAAAATTACGAAAAATCAGAGTCAGTTCCCCACATAGTCATATTAGCAACTCAAGCATTATCATTAAAAATGAGATACAACGAAATGCAAAATAAACCTAAAAAAGAAATATTAAGAATTTTAAAAATAACCCTCGAAAAATAGATAGCCTAACTACTTTTAGCTAGATTATCTATTTAATATTTATAAAGTAAACTCTAGAATGGGATATCGTCATCAAAGTCCATTGGTGGCTCCTCAGGCATAGCTGTAGCTTGTTCTGTAGTTGGTGCATTTTGCGTTGTTGATTGTGGCACTGGTGCAGATGAAGAATTGTTAGCACTTTGTCCCCAATTTTGTGAACCATCCCGTGAACCTAACATTTGTAAAGTACCGCCGATTGGATTGATTACCACTTCTGTAGTATAACGATCTTGTCCAGACTTATCTTGCCATTTTCGAGTTTGTAATTGCCCCTCAAGGTAAACTTGGGAACCTTTTTTACAGTATTCTCCTGCAATTTCAGCTAATTTACCAAAAATAACAACACGATGCCATTCAGTACGATCACGGTTTTCACCTGTTTGTTTATCTTTCCACGATTCTGATGTTGCGATACTAAAATTAGCAACAGCATTACCATTAGGCATATAACGAACCTCAGGATCTTGCCCCAGATTGCCAACTAAAATTACCTTGTTTATTCCTCTAGCCATTTTCTTGCTCCAATTCTTTTAAATTCTCATTAATTTGATGCTGTATTTTTTCAATTCGTTTTTCTAATCTAAAATTTACAGCTTGCGTTGCGTCGTTTAAACTTGAATGCAATCATAATCACTCCTTGCTTGCTTTTAACTCAAGCACTCCATCATTTGAATGCACATCTTCTTTTATCTCACCCCAACAAATATCTACATTGTTTTCATCGTCGTTTTGTAAGTAAAAATCCAAACATTGTTGAGCATAGCTTTTTGCTTCTTCTTCTGTGTTGTGATATTCAAAACCATCACCGTGATGGTCATAAGTAAAATATTTCATAATTTACTCCTCAATATAATTTCGGTCGTTGTGACGTATTTCAGCAGTTTTCCAACCAAGTGCTATTTATTTAGTTGGTATGTTAAGCTCATCAAACTTGGGCAACATTTCATTAATTAAGTGTCTGATTCGAATACATACCCTCATTTGAAAATTTAACGTTAAGCGATCAATTTCTAGTTGTCTGATAAAATTTTTATCCTCATAACTCAAATTGTTTTGTTCCAACGCATCTAATATCAATCGTTTTCCCTCAATCTCGGTACGACTAGTTTTACCATCAACAATGACTATTTTCTTATACTTCCAACTTAAATATACTGAACCATTTGATAAGCGTCTTTTTTTCAAATAAAAAGGTAAATACTTAATGGGTAATTTATCTCTTGTGTCATTGATGAGTCTTTCTGCAATGTTTTCTAATCTAGAAAGGTATGACTCAATTTCTTGTAAAATAGTTTCATATTCCCCCTTACCTTTAAAAGGCTTTAAAAGGCCTTTTAGGGATAGATGTTGTTTTGCAAATTGATAATCTGTTGAAGAGAGTGTATTTGCATATTCATCTTTATAAAACTCATTCATTAGTTCACCTTATTAGTTATTGATACTGTTCTGTCTCGCATTTTATCTGCATTTAGTATTTCTTCTGGTACAATCCCTAATTGCTCAATAGCTTTAGTTGCTAACGGGGTATTATCGACAAAATCTTTTCGTGTTACACCAGTGCGTTTATATTTAGTAATATAAGTAATTAACGAACGTAATTCATGAGCAATCATATTCTGCCTATCTGATGCATCACTATTTTTGATTAATGAAATATGTTTAGCTAGCTGAACTTTTCGGACAAATAAATCAAATTTACACAGTAAAAATACTAACTGATAACCACTTGGAACATTAATAAATAGGTTCAGATCAACGGGTTTAACTGATGTCGCATCACTTATTTTAAAACCTGGTGGGACTGATTTAAGTGTTTCATCAATACGATAATTCTCAACATCTAATAATTTTTCAATTTTAGTAATATGCTCATAGAATTTAGTCAATCTGATATCTGCGTAGGGATCATCAAGACGTGTTGCTATTTCAATGACTTTTAAATAAGCAATAGCCCTTGTCATACTTTGAATTTGATGCTTATCATCAGTTTTTTTTCTGCCATACCAGATTTGAATTGCTGGAACAGTATGAAGCTCTATTTTAATATCACTTCGTAAAACACCAACTTGATTGTTTTCAATTGTTTCCATGGGAATACTCCTATCTAAATAAAATAAATTTTGAGTAACAGTAAATTAACCACTCAGCTAGCTGTTGCCCCCCGTAACAGTAAATTAACCACTCAGCTAGCTGTTACCCCCCGTAACAGTAAATTAACTACTTAGCT
>NZ_WTEV01000006.1:81966-131801 GCF_009795885.1 Gilliamella sp. Pas-s25
GATTAACTACTCAGCTAGCTGTTGCCCCCCGTAACAGTAAATTAACCACTCAGCTAGCTGTTACCCCCCGTAACAGTAAATTAACTACTCAGTTCACTGTTACCCCCCGTAACAGCAAATTAACTACTTAGTTCACATTAAGGATTAGCCTCACATAACATGTTTTTTAATGGATTCAAGAGTTGTTCTATTTTTTCTTTGCTAATCATCTTCTTCTCAACAGTTAAGATTCTTGAAATTTCCTGTTTGCTAGAATCCTCATCTGCTGTGGTCTGATTACTCGTTGAAATGAGGTTATATTCACCTCGAGCGGCTTTTTGTATATTTGTTACAAGATAAGCAGTCATATTTTTAATTTTAGTGATATCTTTCATCGAGATAGTTTTTAATACACTATTGGCAATTTGTATGTCTAAACTATTTTTATTTATCGCACTGATAACATCATTCAATCCTTGAATACCAAGATTAGCTTTAATATTGTCTGGAACATTTAAATCTAACAAAACATTACTATTAGTAGTAGTACTACTATATAAACTACTACTAGTAGTACTACTAGAGGAATCATAACATAATGATTTTTTAGGTGGTTTCTTTTTGGAACTTAGTGAGTTTAGGCTTAGTTCACTTTTGGAACTTAGTTGTTTTTCACTTAGTTCCTTTTGGGAACTTGGTGCTTTTTCACTTAGTTCCTTTTGGGAACTTAATAAATTTTGTAAGTGAGTGAGTAACGATGATGCAATATTATTAAATTTGTAATTTATATTGCTTTCATTTTTTGAATCGTTAATGTGCAAGAAAATGTTTTTGTCAGATTGAGTGCTTTTATTGACATATGTCTTGATTAGATTATATGCCAACATCGCTAATGATTTTGTAATGCTACTTTTATTTAACAATGATGTTAAAATGTGTATAACACTGTCATCAATAATCTTTTCAAGAGGCAGTGCTGTATTATGAAGAATATAAATATTACCCATAATTTGACCATTACTACTTCTAATCATTCTAAATGACAACCAGCCTGATAAAACTAATCTAGAAAGTATTTCTCGTACAGTTTTTCTAGACAATGTACCGCCTAGGTTCCCCCACAACTTTTGTAAATTATCGTAAGTTGGAAAGTAGTTATTGTGCCTGTATTTTTGTAATTCAATATACAACCGTTGCCAAGCATATTTATCTAATGATGTAATAGAATCATCTTCTAATAATGCACGAGGCATTGAGTCATATTGATGACCTGCAAAAAACATGGCAATCTTTTCATCAGAAGAAATGCTATTTGTTTTCTGCTCAACTAATGCATTACGTAATACGCTAATTTGATTTTCAAAATCTACCATAATATTTACAAACTATTTGAATTAATTAATGGCTCTAGCTCTTTAATTACCGATGTTAATGTTAAAGGCTCAGTATTATCATCGCTCATCATCGAAACATGTTGAGTAATATCCATATAAACTAATAAACGATTCAAATCATCGTTTATTACAATATCTGGATTTTCATTTTTTTTAAGCTGCCATTGTTCCCAAATAACTATTTTTTCGGCTTCGTCGGGTTTCCTAAAACGCCCCTTTGATACAGTTAAATCCTTTAGTTTTCTGGAACAACTAATATCAGATGTTGATAACCCAAAATATTTATTTAAAATTTCTATAGATGCGCCAAGTGAATGTGCTTTGTCAATAATATGGCTTCTTTCTTCAAATTCTCTTGCTCTTGCAAGTACAACATCAAATAATTTTGTATCTATGGTAACTTGAATCAATAGTACGGGTGAGTTTGCAATATAAGTAACTTGTGAATAACTCAATTCTTTCATTTGTTTTAAGTGTTCAATTGTAAATCCCATTTCAATTAATGAGTGAATCTTTCCTTCATTAATAAAATTATGAACCATGTTCAGGATCGCCAAATTTATATTATTACTGACACTTACCATGATATGCCCTATATTTCCTATATTTAATGTTGTTGATTTAAAAACTCGTTATAAACTCGGAACAATCGAATAATTCGTAAAAATTTAATCACTAAAAAATCATTGAATTCAGTGATTAAATAATGCATACTAATCAATTCCTCTGTCTGTTTTGTAAGTAATGATAATAATAGTTTATATGCGGTGCGTTTTTTGCTATCTACTTCATCTTCTGTAGTGAGAGGATTAAATGCAATAATGGGTAATTTTGATTTATCTTTATCGTCAATTGAAAATGCAAAAGATTGGTTATTGATGCCTAGCTCATCAAAAATATCAAGTACATGCCCTGCAATATCTCGAAAAACATATTCATAATTAGTGGCCTCTTCAGGCAGTTTCCAAATATCTAAAATAGGTGTTCTTTCCGTTTTCCCATATGTATTTAAATTAGCACTGAGACTATAAGCATGTGGATTAATTTTAGTTAAATCAGTACTTTTAATTATGTCTTCCATCACTAATTTAACATCAGCCCCGTCATGTACAGTAATCTCACCACTAGGTAAAACAGTATAAGAGGAACTTACAGCAGTTTCCAATTCAGGCTCATCATCGGATATGATTGTTGGATTTATCTCTCTTTTTAATGAAATTGGGTCAACTTTAGTTGATTGTTGGCTATTAACATTAGTTTCTGATGAAATATCCTGTTGCAATTGACCTTTTAATGTTGGAACAACTTCCAATTTATCTTCCCCACCTTGTCCAGCATTGGCCTCATTTTGGCTAACATCAATTGGCGGCAAGTTTTTCTTTATCCCTTTATGGTTTTTTTCCTCTAATTCAAATTCAAAAAGCTGATAGCTAATTCCCAACAATTTCGCAAAATAACCAAACATCTCGTCTTGTAAACGTTCATAACTAAATAATTCTGGCTCATAATCAAATTCACTTAATACTAAATTAAAACCTTCAACAAAAGCATTGTCGTCATCATATTTTTCTGAACGTTTATATAAATCCCAACATATACTTCTTAACATTAGAATTTTTTCAATTTGATTTCGACTCAATCCTAATTTCAAAATCTCAGGGATATGAGGATACAAATAATCAACTGTATTAAGCATTTTTGTGATTAATACATAAGAAATAGGATATCCGCTATTTTTTAACCGTTCACTTAACTCTCGTGAAGATAGTTGTTTACCTACTTCTTCTTCATACAAAACTTTACTCTTTGAAACACCCAATGCTTTTTCTATAAATGTATAATCACTACGAAGGCCATTTTCAGTTAAATGTCCAACAATAGATTTCAGCTCTCCGCCCCAAGGCCTGAAAATACAATTAATTGTATAAAAACGTTTATCACCAGTTTCTTCATACAGCTCTTTCAAAATTTGTAATCGTGTATTTCCCCCATCTGAAATTACATAGCCCTCTTCTCCTGGTATTTTTGTAATTGCAGGAGCATGATCAAGTCCTTTTTTTCGAATAGATTCTTTAATATCTTCATATGATTCATTTTTTTTCAGGCGTGGTAATACCTGACTAGGTCTTAATTCGTCAAGATTGACCCGCATAGGCATTTCATTCAATGTAATTTTAGTTGTTGCCCTATCACCGTCTGGGAAACCTGTAGACATACGTTCACGCATAACATCAACAGATGATTTTTGTTCTACCATAATATTAATATTTTCCTTAAACTAAATTTTGATAATGCATGTATGGCCCATCAAATTTGACTGCTACTTTACCTGTAGCAGCATTACGAGCTTTGGCCACAATTAATTCACCAGTCCCTCTAGCTTCACTGTTTTCGTTATAGACTTCATCTCGATATAACAATATTACTGTTGTAGCATCTTGCTCAAGACCGCCTGATTCTCTCAAATCAGACAAAAGAGGATGTTTATCAGAACGAGATTCAACTGATCGGTTTAATTGTGAAAGCAGAACTAAGGGAATATTGAAATCTTTACAATGAATTTTTAGCTGTCTACTAATATTGCCCACTTCAACAGCACGATTTTCACTGTTTTTTTCACCTGATGACATTAACTGCACATAATCAACTGCAACAAATATTGGTTGACCATATAAACGTGTATAACGCTGAACTTTACGCCTAAAAATAGCTGGAGTTAAATACGCATTATCATCAATAATAAGAAACTTTTTTAACTTCAATAACATTGCAATCGCTGCAGAAATTTTTCCATAATCACTATCGTCAAGATTTTTATTCTTTATATCGATAAATGGTACATGAGCTAATGTAGCTAATAATCGCAACATCAACGATTGTGCATCCATTTCTAAACTAAAAACAAAAACAGGTTGTATAGGTAAATTAGGATTATCATTAAGAGCTATTATGTGATTGTAAATCAATGAAATAAGAAATGCTGTTTTCCCCATAGATGGTCTTGCTGCAACAATTGTTATTTCTTTTGGTTCTAATCCACCTATTTTATAATCTAAATTTTTAAAACCTGTTGGAATAAATGGGTTGTGTTCTGTTTCTAAGAAATTCATGACATTAGTCAATAATTCAGGTATACGTTGTTCATTTTGATTTTCTACATCGTGCCCAAGTTGAAATAGTTCTGATTCAGTTTGTGCTATAATCTGATTACTGCTGTCTGAATTACTAAATGACGCTTTTGTGAGATTTTTTATCAATGTCTTTGCAATATTATTTGCACTACGAGCTTTTGTATAATTGCGTAAAATTGATGCGTAGTGTTTAAAATTTGTTGCTCGCGGTGTATCTCTACTCAACTCAGCTAAATATGCTAACCCTCCGCAATTTTTTAGTTGTTCTTCGGAAAGAGCCTGAGATACAGTCAGAATATCAGCATGCTTACCTTCTTGAATTAAAGAAACTGTAGCATTAAAGATCAATTTGTGTTGTGGTATATAAAAATCATCCACATTTATTTCAAATGTATCATCAATACAGCTATTATCGATTAATAATGCACCTAATACTGATCGCTCAGTATCATTAGAATAAAATTGCTTATTCATATAATCACCTTGTTATTTATTGTGAACAGAAATAAAAATGATTAATGAGCAATTTCGGTTTTCATGAATGCATCAAATTGTGGCTGGTACCTGGGCAATAGGTGTTGACACAAATAATAAATATCGTCTTTGATACTTTGAGCCTGGGCTTTTGTTATTTTGTACGGATGTGCTACTTTATTTGTTGGTTCGGTATAATGTTGAAATGCTGCAATACCGAGGGATGCGGCAACTTTGTAACTATTTTTCTTTTTAATATCTTTATCTAAAACAGTAATTTTAAAAGGTAATGGTGGCAGAGCATTGATTTGTTGATTAAAAAGTTCTTTTATACGATGACAATCATTATTTTCTTCTACTCGATTAAAAAACGTATAAACGGGAGGTAATTCTATTCCGTAGTCAGTGAAAGGAATCAAACTTCTAAATAAATTAGAAATAGTACCCCGTAGATATTCTCGAACGCCTGGCATGGAAGGATCTAGCGGAGATAAAACCACATCAGAAGCAAGTACTGCCATGTTAACAGTTGGATCAATTGTTCCGACCGTATCAATGACTATCACATCATACTCACTTTTGAGAAGTTTTAAGCATGATTTTAGACGGATAATACCATCCGCCGAAGCGTTTAAATGTGAAACGATTTCTTGTCTAACGCTGTTTGATGACATAACATCTAAATTTTGTGTTGTTGTCGCAGATATTAGTTTATCTAAATCTGTTTCATGCATTATAAGAAACTCATAAACGCCATATGGAGCTTCTTTTTGCAATGGAAAATATGAACAAGCTGTAGGCTGCTCTAAGTCAAAATCCAGTAATAGTGTTTTTAACCCAGAATGAGCTATAAAAGCAGCAATATTAACTGCTGTAGTAGATTTGGTAGAACCGCCTTTAGTATCGGCTATAGTGATCACTGTTGCATTTTTTTTCATGATATTAACCCTTAAAAAATTAAAAATTTATTAAACATTAAAATCATGATTGATGGTGGCCCCTACTGGACTTGAACCAGTGACCAATCGATTATGAGTCGACTGCTCTGACCAACTGAGCTAAGGGGCCATTTGGATGTGCTACTGAGTTAGTAGGGTTATGATTATAATAGAGTTGAATCAAATTTGCTATAGTTAATTAATAAAATAGGTTGGTTTGATTATTTCTTAATCTGTAATTTATTGGATTTTATGCGAGTTTAATTACTTATATTTTTTGTTTAATTAAACTGATACAATAATTTGGTTTATTATTTATTGGTTGAGGAAATGTTATGTCTCTCAAGAAATTATTATTTATTAGTGTTGCGATGTTTGCAACCTTGCTTTTAGGTGCTTGTAGTGGCTCTAAATATCAACCGACTTCTGCTGGTAGTCAAGTTCAGTTTATTGATACTAAGCCTGCGGCTTCTTGTCAGTTATTGGGTAAAGTGGAGGGGCGTCGCAGTAGTTTCTTTTCTGGCCTTAAAACTCATAGCGAGCTAATTCGCGATGCAGCTTCTGAGCTGATGAATAAGGCTGCTGCAATGGGGGGGAATGTGATTTATAACGCACAAGATACCTCTATGCAATATATTTCGGATATTGCGCCAACAGATGCGGTTATGGTTGGTGATGTTTATAGTTGTAAATAAGGCTAGTTAAATAAGAAAGGGAGCTTTGCCTCCCTTTTATTGGTATTAATGAATTGTAATATCTTGAGTTAATTTAACCATTTTGTTTTTCAAATTGCCGCATAAAATCAATTAAATAATTCACGCCTTCTTGATCCATCGCGTTATAAATGGATGCACGCATTCCACCGGCAATACGGTGACCTTTGATGCCAATAATGTTAGCTTGAGTTGCTTCGCTTACAAATTTTTTATCTAGTTCTTCATTTGGCGATAAGAAAGTGACATTCATAATTGATCGATTCACTGTTGAGACAGTATTTCGATAAAAATCGGATTGATCGATAAATTGGTATAGCAATTGTGCTTTGGCTTGGTTTCGTTGCTGCATTGCTTTTAGTCCACCAAGGCTTTTTATCCATTTAAATACTAAGCCTGACATATACCATGCAAATGTAGGTGGCGTGTTAAACATGGAATCGTTGTCCAATAAAATTTTGTAATCTAATACTGATGGTAGGATTTTTTGCGCATAACCAATAAGATCTTCACGCACAATAACAATGGTAATGCCTGATGGACCAATATTTTTTTGTGCACCAGCATAAATAATGCCATATCGGCTTACATCAATAGGTTGTGATAATATGCATGATGATAAGTCAGCAACCACGGTTTTATTGTCAAAGTTGGGCTCTTCAAAGATTTGAATCCCGTCGATTGTTTCGTTTGGGCAATAGTGTACATAGGCGGCATTATCATTTAATTGCCATTCTGACATAGGTTTGATAGCTGTTAGTCCATCTTGTTTGATAACAACATTTTGTTCATTAATTTGGCAATATTTGCTAGCTTCTTTGGCTGCGCATTGGCTCCAATAACCGCTGTTGATATAGTCTGCACTAGTTCTCTTACCTAAGATGTTCAATGGAACTGCGGCAAATTGTGCTCTAGCACCACCTTGGCAATAAAGGATTTTATAATTATTAGGGATGTTTAAAATTGCACGCAGGTCGTTAGAGGCTTCAATAGCACATGCATCAAAATCTTTACCTCTATGGCTTAATTCCATAACTGATGCGCCTGTGTTACGCCAATTTAATAATTCAATTTGAACTTGCTTTAATACATCAGCAGGCAATTTTGCAGGACCTGCACTAAAGTTATAACTTTTATTCATTACGATTCACTTTGATCCATTCAAAAAAAGAATTCTATTTTTACACTGTATGGACAGATATACAATCATATTTTTTGTAAAAAAGTTTCAGAAAACTATATGTTTTAGTATAAAAAACCGGCGAATGCCGGCATGGTTGTAATTAGATTGATATAGGTGATTATGAAAGTTGTTGCTTGGCAACTTCAATCGCTGATTTCACCTGCTGTGGTGCAACGCCACCTTTAGCACAACGTTTAGCTAAGCATGATTCTACCGATAATATTGGATAGACATCATTATTGATCACGGGGCTGAATTTTTGTAGTTCTGCAAGCGAGAGTTCTTCGAGTGCTTTTTGCTTTGCTATCGCATCAACAACGGCTTCGCCAACAATGTGATGAGCTTCGCGGAATGGTATGCCTTTGGCAACTAAATAATCAGCAAGTTCGGTTGCATTTGAATAACCTTGTTTAGCGGCTTCTTGGCAGTTTGTATAGTTAATGTTGATATCTTCTAACACTAGTGTGGCCATATCTAAACATTCTTGCCAAGTGTCGAGCGCATCAAATAGGTGTTCTTTGTCTTCTTGTAGATCTTTATTATAAGCAAGCGGTAAACCTTTGATAGTCATGAGTGTTCCCATTAGAGCACCCGTAACCCGCCCTACTTTGCCGCGAATCAGTTCTAATGCATCGGGATTCTTTTTTTGTGGCATGAGTGAAGAACCTGACGTAACGCGATCTGATAACTCAACAAAGTTGGCTTCGCCACTGTTGAAAATAATAAGATCTTCAGCAAAACGCGATAGATGTACCATGCCTATTGAGGCGTTATTTAATAATTCAACAATATGATCACGATCAGACACCGAATCTAAACTATTATTAGTTGCTCGAGCAAACCCTAACCAATGCGCCAATTGCTCACGATCCATTGGATAGGCGGTTCCGGCTAATGCACCTGAACCTAATGGGCTAACGTCTAAGCGTTTTAGTGTATCTTGTAAGCGACTGACATCACGGCTAAGCATTTCAAAATAAGCTAAGCACCAGTGAGCAAAAGTAATTGGTTGAGCACGTTGCAAGTGGGTGTAACCGGGCATAATCGCATTTTGATGCTGTTCGGCAGTTATAACCAGAGATTGTCGCAAGTGATTAATCGTACTAATTAAATAAGGAATCTGATCTTTACACCATAGTTTTAAATCGGTCGTTGATTGGTCGTTACGGCTTCGGCCTGTATGTAATTTTTTACCTAAATCGCCAATTTTTTCGATCAGTTTTTGTTCAACCCAACTGTGTATATCTTCGGCATCACTTTGTAAAATCTGTTTGGGATCTTGTTGAACCGAAATCAGTAATTCATTTAAGGCTTTTTCTAATTTTTTTTGTTCATCATAAGATATAACGTTAACCGTCACCAATGCTTTTGACCAAGCAATTGAACCCATGATATCTTGCTCTGCAAGACGATAGTCAAAGCGTAATGAATCATTAAAATGCTTAAATCGTTGATCTGCTGCTTGACTAAAACGTCCTCCCCATAATGCCATAATTACCTCAATATTATCTTCAATAATTGCTTAAATAATTTAAATTTTATCAAGAATAAAAATAATATATACAGGGTTTAACCTGTATATATTTATTATTATCACTTTTTTATTTGCGCATTAGCGTTTACTTTTTCGTTTTTGTTGTTGATTTTTTAGCTGCTGTTTTTGTGTTAGTGGCGGATTTAGCTGTTTTAGCTTTTTTTGCAGGTTGTTTTTGCTTTTCTTCATTTAATGCACGTATACGTGATGATAACGAGAATAGACGAATAAACCCACCAGCATGGCTATGATCATAAACTTCATCTTCACCAAATGTGGCAAACTCTTCGCTGTATAAGCTATTTGGTGATTGCTTTTGTACCGCAGTCGCATTACCTTTATAAAGTTTAACCACTACTTCGCCTGTCATATCTTGCGCTAAAACTTCGGCTGCGGCTTGAATTGATCGACGATATGGAGCAAACCAGCGTCCATCGTAAACAACGTATGCCATTTCTAAACCAAGTTGTTCGCGCCATTTAAAGCTGTCACGATCTAAGATTAATTGTTCTAAACCGCGTAATGCTGTCATCATGATTGTGCCGCCAGGCGTTTCATAACAACCCCGTGATTTAATGCCAACTAGGCGATTTTCAATAATATCAACTCGTCCAACACCATGTTTTGCACCAATTTTATTTAATGTTGCAACACAGTTGTAAGGTGATAATTTTTTACCATTGACTGAAATCACTTCACCTTTTTCAATGCCAATGGTCACTAATTCTGGTTTGTCTGGCGCTTCTTCTGGCGAAACAGTCCAAGCCCAGCAATCAGCATTAGCTTGGTTCCATGTGCTTTCTAACACGCCGCCTTCTGTTGAGATATGCCATGCATTTTCGTCACGACTATAAATTTTTTCAACGGTTGCAGTAGTTGGAATTTTACGAACTTTTAAATAATCAATTAATGCTTCACGTGAACGTAGATCCCATTCACGCCAAGGTGCAATCACTTTAAGTTGTGGCGCGAGTGCAGTATAAGTGGTTTCAAAACGTACTTGGTCATTACCTTTACCCGTTGCACCATGGCATAATGTATCAGCGCCAACCTCTAGCGCATATTCCACTTGTGCTTTAGCAATAATTGGACGAGCCATCGAGGTACCAAGATAATAAGTACCTTCGTATAAAGCCCCTGTTTTTAAGACGGGATATACATAGTCTTTAACAAATTCTTCTCGTAAATCAACAACTTTACAAGCAACTGCACCCGATGCTTTGGCTTTTTTTTCTACATCTTTTAATTCTTTTGGATCTTGACCTACATTAGCAACGAATGCATAAACTTCACACCCGCCATAATTTTCTTTTAACCAAGGAATAATCGCCGATGTATCCAAACCGCCTGAATAAGCCAATACAACCTTTTTTGTTCCACTTTTTTTCATGCTACACCCTTTCTAAATTAACTTACGGTAAAAAATGAGTTAGAGACCTTTACTTTAAATTGTTAAATATAGCTAACCAGTTTAATATAATATCAGCTTAATATTTAAGCAATAATTCTTGTGCCTGTTGTACCTGATTGGCCGTTAAATAATTGAATCAGTTGGTCAGACTCTTTCCAACTAGCAATTGCAATCGGTCGTCCTAAAGCTTTGGCAGCTTCAAAAGCGGAATTGACTTTTACGACCATACCCTCTGTAATAATACCTTTGGCAATCAGCTGATCGGCTTGTGATTGCGTTAGTGATTCAATGCGTTGCTTGTTTTCGTCAAGTACGCCAACCACATCAGATAGCAATATCAAGTCAGCATTTAAGGTTTTAGCTAGCGCGACCGCAGCATGATCAGCATTGACATTCATCATTTGCCCTTCTTCAGTGATACCAATCGAGCTGACAATGGGTAAGTAACCAGCATTAACAAGTAGGTTTATTAATGTAGGATCGCCGGTTTTGGCTTCGCCAACATAACCAAGATCTTCCGAAATTTGTTTGACTTCTACACTATTACCATCAGCTAAGCAGAGTCCTACACTGGCTATTTGCTGTTTTTTAGCTTCTGATAATAAAGTGGTATTGGCACTGCCAGCAAGGCTACCGACAATAACGTCGATTTGGTCAGCAGGGGTGACTCGTAGTCCATTTCGACGTACCACAGGTAAAGAGAGTCTATCCATTAATGAATCGACCACTGTACCACCACCATGCACAATAATTAATGACCGCTGAAAATTCTTTTTATATTCACTAATAACAACAAATAACTTACTTAGGGCATCTTTGTTATCAAGTAATACGCCACCAAGTTTTATAATTAATGGTTTCATTTTAGTTTCCTATGAATTTAACCTACTGCTAATTTGTTCAAATTTTTGTACAGAATTTAAATATAATTTCATCCATTTTTATAATAATGATGTGGTTTCATCAAATCCATATCGAATGTTCATACACTGCACTGCTTGTGCTGCTGCGCCTTTTAATAAGTTGTCTTCAACAGAAATTAATATTAAATGGCGATCTTTTAATACAAAGCCAATATCGCAATAAGGCAAACCAATGACAGATTTTAATGCCGGCCAATCTTTTTGATAGACTCTGATTAAAGGTTTCTTTTGGTAATATTTATTTAAAGCCGTAAGAATATCTTGTGATGTTACGCCTTCTTTTACTCGGCAAGTTATAGTGGCATGAATACCTTGTTTAAAACTACCTAAATGAGGTGTAAAGATCACTTCTTGCCCTAAATGTGTCGCAATTTCGGGTTGATGGCGATGAGTAAATAACCCATAAGCATGTAAGCTCACTTCGCAAAATATATTATTATGCGAAGGTTTTCGCCCAGCACCACTCACACCACTGACGGCATTAATGACAGGCCATTGTGAATTGTCTAGTAATTCTTCTTTAATTAATGGTTTAAGAGGTAATTGCGAAGCGGTAGGATAACACCCTGGTACTGCAATAAGTTGAGCACTTTTGATTTGTTCACTATTCCATTCAGCTAAGCCATAAACGGCCTTGTCTAACCATTTTGGATGTTGGTGGGTAAAGCCATAATAATCAGTATAAAAAGTGGTGGAATTGACTCTAAACGCACCAGATAAATCAAAAACGGTACAGCCATGTTCTAAAAAGTAAGGGGCGATATCGTGACTAACGGCATGTTCAGTAGCTAAAAAAACGATATCGACATCATTAATATAAGCCGAATAATCTGCAGTGGCTATAAGTGGTAAATCAACAACACCTTTTAACTGGGGATGTAAATCGTAATCAGAAATAAGCTTACCACCATCTTGGCTGTTTTCTGATACTGTTAAAGCAATAAGTTCTATATGCGGATGCTTATGTAAATAATAAGCTAATTTTGCACCGGCATAACCACTTGCTCCTACAATAATGGCCTTTAACATACCTATCCTTATCTATTTTTTATACAATTATTTGTATATAGTAGGTTATTTATAAGGCTATTACAAGTGTCAAAATGAATTTTTATTCACTTTTTATGAATTTAATTTCATTTTTGTTTTTTTTAGGGATTTTTTCTTACTATTTTAAATAAATCTAATTTATGATTTTATTTTCTTGAGTAAATACAAGCAAACAACTTTAGATACCTACCGATAAAGATCGGCAGGCAACGCGGTAGATTATTTTAAAAGACTTGCTGATTTTAATATCGCTACTAATAATTCCCAATAACGATAAACACTTTGAATATTGACCTTTTCATCTGGAGAATGTGGCGAAACAATCGTTGGCCCAATTGAAATCATATCCATATGTGGATAACTTTGCTTAAATAGACCGCATTCAAGCCCAGCATGAATCACCATTATTTTCGCTTGCTGAGAAAAAATTTCGTGATATTTATCTTTGGCCAGTTTTAGTAATTGTGAATCTAAATTAGGTTCCCATCCTGAATAACCACCACTTATTTCATAATTGGCATTCACGAGTTGGCTAAGTGATATCAATGTTGATACAACAGCATCCTTAGCACTATCGACTTGAGAACGAATTAAAAAATGGGTATTAAATTGGTTATCTTCAATACTGACAATACCTAAATTAAGTGATGTTTCAACCACACCATGAAGCTGATCACTCATTCTAACCACACCATTAGGTGCTGTATTTAACCAATTAATGATCTTATCTTGATGTTCAGTGGTTAATATGCGTTTTACTTTATTGGATTCAACCTCTGATAATGTTATTTCAATAGCGGGTTCTACATGCCCTAACTCATTATGTAAAATAGTTTTATATTGCTTGATAATAGCCTCTAATTTAGGTAAATCCTGTTTGTTTAGCGTAATTTCAGCAAAGGCTTCTCTTGGAATAGCATTACGTAATGATCCACCTTTGATATCGGCTAATCTAAATGAGACATCTTGCGCATATTGCGCTAAAAAGCGAGCCATTAATTTAATTGCATTACCACGACCAAGGTGAATATCACAACCTGAATGGCCACCTTTTAACCCTTTAAGCGAAATGCTCATATAACAATCATGTTTTTCAGGTATTACTGCATAAGTAATAGAAAAAGTCGATGTAAAGTCAACACCACCAGCACATCCAGTAAATATTTCACCTTCGTCTTCAGAATCTGTGTTAATTAAATATTGGCTTTTTAGCCAATCTGGTTGTAAACCAAAGGCGCCATGCATACCCGTTTCTTCTGATACAGTTACCAATACTTCAATTGGTCCATGTTCAACTGCTGGATCAATTAAAACAGCAAGCGCAGATGCAAGTCCAACTCCGTTATCTGCACCTAATGTTGTACCTTTGGCTTTTACCCATTCGCCATCGACATAAGCTTGTATTGGGTCGGTTAAAAAATTGTGACTAGTGCCTTCGTTTTTTTGTGGCACCATATCCATATGTGCCTGTAATGCAATCGACGGGCACGCTTCCATGCCTTTGGTCGCAGGCTTTGTTAATAAAATATTACCCACTTTATCAAGTTTGCAATCGATATGATGAGTATTGGCAAAATCGACAATATATTTGGTGATCATTTGTTCATGGTGAGATGGGTGGGGGATTTTACAAATATCATTAAAAATCTGCCAAACAAATTTAGGTGTTAAGGTAGAAAGCATAATATAACCTCAATTATTAAGTAAGTAATAAATTAATGAGTGGTTTTTTTTAACTAATCACTCTATAATAAGGTGCAATTTTACATCTATTTTTAGTCCATTAATATTTATTTATTCGTACATTCGATTAAAATTGCAGGTTACACATGTCAACAGAACAAACTTTATTAACAGAACAAGAAATCCAAGCAAAAAAACAACACAAAGCAGAACTGATTGCTGAAAAGAAAAAATTCAATGTCACTTGGGAAATGTTACAATCCTACGGTCGCCAACTTTCAGAACGCTTATTACCTGCTAACCAATGGAAAGGTATTATTGCTGTTAGTCGTGGTGGATTAGTTCCGGCAGCTATCTTAGCGCGTGAATTAAGTATTCGTTATGTCGATACGGTTTGTATTTCAAGTTACGATCATGATCATCAACGCGAAAAACTAATATTAAAACAGGCCAATGGTGATGGAGAAGGCTTTATTGTCGTTGACGATTTAGTCGATACGGGTAACACCGCTCATACTATCCGCGAAATGTATCCAAAAGCACACTTTGTTACTATTTTTGCAAAACCTGCAGGTAAACCACTTGTTGATGATTATGTTGTCGATATCGCTCAAGATACTTGGATCGAACAACCTTGGGATACTGGAGTGATGTTCGTTAAACCAATTTGTGATCATAAATAATCAATAGGGAAATTAAAGTTGTTATGGCAACTACCGAAAATCTAACGGCACAGATATTCAAACCACAATTTGATTATCCTGAAACTTCAACACTCATAAATCGTATCGATAGTAGTGATGGCAGTAGTATTAGTGCGTTAGATGGTGAAATTGATTCAAGATGGTATCGTATTATTAATCCCATTTTGTGGCATTGGCGTGGTTTGCCTAAATTAGAAGCTGAAGCGGTTTTATCCAAAATTGCCGCTTCAACTAGGCATCATACAAATGATAACTGGTTAGACACCGTTGTTGGTTATCAATCCGGCAACTGGGTTTATGAATTTTTAAACCAAGCAGCAATCTGGCAAGCTAAAGCAGAATCGATTGATAAAACTAATCTTACCAATGAAGATAAAAACAATTTACTCAATTATTACCTTATTGCTAGTGAATTTTCAAGTATCGCCAGTTATCCTCATTTTAAAAATGATGAACTGGCAATGTATGCCCAAACTTGTGCTTATCAAGCTTATACTAAAGCGCTTAGTTTTTCCCCTCTTTTGATTAAAGAGCTTGAATTTAAGGTTGATAATCGTAGCGTCAAAGCAATTTTGCATCTACCAAAAACTGAAAAAGTTTGCCCTGTTGTGCTAATCTGTAATGCATTAGGTAATTTGCAGATCGATTACTATCGTTATTTTAGTGAGTTTTTAGCCCCACATGGATTTGCTATGTTAACTGTTGACTTACCGACAGTTGGGTATAGCCGTAACTTTGCTTTAACACAAAATAGTAGCCAAATTCATCAAGCTATATTAGAGCAATTATCCTCTGTGCCATGGGTTGATGATCATCGTGTTTTTGTTGCAGGCTTTCGTTTTGGTTCGCATATTGCTACACGTTTGGCCTATTTAATGCCAAATAAAATAAAAGGATTGTTTAACTTCACTCCATTTATTCACCAAATTTTTGTTGATAATGAGCTGCAAAAAAATCTACCTAATAGCTACAAAGATATGCTCGCAAGTCGCTTGGCATTACCTTCGATATCCAATCAGCAATTAGCGGCAGAACTGAAATACTTTTCACTAAAAAATCAAGGCCTTTTAACTCATGCTTGCCATGTGCCAGTAATGAATATTATATTTGAGGATGATAAGCTAAGTAATCTTTGTGAAGCAAAATTGATTCATTCAATTAAACAAAATAAAATAGTAACAGTGTCTAAAAAACAGTTACAAACCAGTTTGCATCAAGCGTTTACTCAATCAGTAAAATGGATGGAGTCTATTTTATAATTCACGATTAAAAATAAGAGCAATGTTATGATCAATAAAAAACAACAAATTGTTGTTGTTAAATTAGGTACCAGTGTGTTAACTGCTGGCTCAAAACAACTCGATCGGGCACGAATAGTTGAGCTGATAAGGCAATGTGCATGTTTACATCAAGATGGACATAAAATTATTATTGTTACTTCTGGCGCAATTGCAGCAGGTCGTGAATACTTAAACTTCCCTACTCTACCTAATACTGTTACATCAAAACAATTGCTTGCATCGGTTGGCCAAAGTAAATTAATACAGCTTTGGGAACAACTGTTTTCTATCTATAAAATCTATATTGGCCAAATGTTACTTACCCGTGCCGACCTTGAAGATCGTGAACGATTTTTAAATGCGCAAGATGTGTTAAAAGCCATGTTGGATAATCATATCATTCCGGTCATTAACGAAAATGATGCTGTTGCAACCGCCGAAATAAAAGTTGGAGACAATGATAATTTATCAGCGCTAGCAGCAATTTTAGCCGAAGCTGATAAGCTGATTTTATTAACCGACATTGAAGGACTCTATACAGCCGATCCAAGATCAGATGTAAATGCCAAGTTAATTCACGAAGTAGATCACATTGATGATAAATTACTAAGCATTGCTGGTGATAGTGTTTCAGGGCTTGGCACTGGTGGTATGACAACAAAACTACAAGCAGCAAAAGTTGCTGGTAGTGCGGGTATTGAAGTTGTGATTGCGGCAGGAAACAGAGCCAATGTGATTATTGATATTATCAATAATCACCCTGTTGGTACACGATTTATTGCTCAAAAGACACCATTAGAACATCGAAAACACTGGTTATTTGGCGCACCTAAAGCAGGCAAAGTGTTATTAGATGATGGTGCTGTTAATGCGATTTTAAATAATGGCAGTTCGCTATTACCTAAAGGTATTCTAAAAGTTGAAAAGGACTTTTCGCGCGGTGAAGTTATTGATATATGTGATAGCTTAGGCAAACATATTGCTCGAGGTGTTAGCCGTTATAACAGTGATGCTTTAAGACAAATTGCAGGGCATCATTCGCAAGAAATTTACAAAATTATTGGTTATGAATATGGTCCTGTTGCAGTTCATCGTAATGATATGATAATTAATAAACAACAAATGAGGAAATAAACTATGGGTTTAGCTATTGAAGGCATAATTGCCAATTGAAGTACTGTATTGATATTCTATCTTAGCTCATTGGAAAAAGATGAGGCATCTCAAACACTTTTACCATTTGCTATTATTTTTGCATTCATTGCTATTTTAGGATTAATTATTGCAACAGGTAATAAAAAAAAACAGAGGGCATATTAATTCAAGTCTATAAGTTTTAGATAATTATCTACTTTATCTACCAAAATCATGAATATACAATAGTTGAACTTATTTCTTTGCAAACTACTTTAATCCAGATTTCTCCCGACTCCATTATTAATGTTTCTGATTCTATTTTTAGTAATGCGATATAAGAGCCAAATAATTCCTCTTCATTCAATTCATTTCTGCATTTAAACTCCTGCACATTCTTACAATGAATTTTACCTAAAGAATACCCATCATAAGTACTGCATATGTCAAAAATAAGATCATATCCCAAATTACTAAACTCAATAATTGCTAAACATATATCTTCATATTTCATAATCCGCTAGTTGTGATAAATATTTGAAAATATCAACTAATATTCCTTTTTTAGACCACAAATTAAATCGTCTATAGACGGTGCTCCATTCACCAAACTCTTCTGGCAAATCTCGCCAAGGAATACCGGTTCTCATTCGGAAAAGGATCCCTTCAAACGTCATCCGATGCTCGGATTTATTATAAACTCGGCCGGTATTTCTCATTATTTGTAGTAGCTTTTCCCACCGTTTATCTGTTAGCATTGTTCTTGGCATGATGAATCGAGTTATGGTTGTTTTTTGCAGAATTATTATAACTCACATCATGCCGTCTAAAAAATAATCACGAAAGATCAACACGCCCTAGTGACAGTATTAACTATCACTTTTTAATAACTAATACTCTAATATAGGCTAGGATTGTCAGATTAAGTTTGAGCTACTACACATTAATAATAAACCATTGCCAATAAAATATCAGTTTACTCATCATTGACAAAATATATGTCAAAACTACATTCCAAATTAAGTCTACTCATTATTTTCATTTGTTCTGGCCATAATACAGGTCCACCATGACCAGCCAATGAACGCCATACACAATCAATACCCATAGTCACATTTTCATATGTCTGTAATTTTTCTAACGCATCTTTACATGGTGATATTTTATTTAGTAACCAATCTAAATGTTCTCTTAAGTCTTTAGATGTAATATAACCTTTTGATGATAAAAACCATCCAGAAGTTTTAATCTCTCTAATTCTTCCGATACGATTAATACTCTTCGTTCCAATAATATTTTTTTGCGTTGGTTCAATTTTCAAAAGTTCAGTTATCTTATCAGGATGAATATCATTCGGGTATATTAACAATGTCACATAACATTCATCACAACTTAGGTATTTTGGAGATACAGGAGTTCTCCTAGAATTTATTGAAATCATTTTAAATAGTCTCCAATATTACCTATAACTTTTCCATTCGAATTAATATAATCAACATTATCTAAAATGCTCCCATGATGATCATTTCGTATATTATTATCTTTTTTGAGCGATTCAAGTGTAAATACCTCCATTCGCGTTTGTTAATATTTTGACCAAAATATTTATTCAGAGCATTTGCTATACTTTGATTTAATGTATTACCCCCACTTTGTAAAACTTTAGGAACTCTACCACTTGCACCAACACTAGGAGGAACTGGTAATGGTAATTCTTCTACATCCTATTGCTTTCGCCGCTTCATACATATCTGCTGCTCTGCCCATTAAAGCTAACATTAAACCTGACTTTTCGTAACTGTACTTTTCTTTGTATACCGTTTTCGCCTTGTAGCAAGAAACGCAAAAAAATGTTTTAAAAAATTAAATAAAAATCAATACATTTACTTACCAATAGGTACTCGACCAGCATTCACTCTTTCTAAATTTGTTCCTTTAATTATTTTCCATTTACCTGTCCAAGTTATCGTGGTAAAAATCGAGTACAAGAAGTTAATTATTTAACTTGCGTATCAGTTCTAAAAACAATAAGTGAGATCTCTGTTAGTTAAGTGGAGATTTCATACTTAACCATGATTGATATATATTGCATCAGCTTTTGTTGGTACAATATTTTCCCAATTCATGATGAGTAATATATCAATAGCCATTTTTCTCATCTTTTGCCACTCAGCACTTTCACAAAGTGCGTCATTATTCCAATATTGAATATTAGTGGCTCCACTTATAGATAACATATAATCATCTAATTTTTTTACTGCTAGTTTTTGTTCTGATGTAAGAGAAGATGCTACTAGAGGATCATTAAGTTCATCTAAGGCCATCTCCCACTCAGCTGCTAATTCATCAGCTATATTTACAAAATCAGGAAATAAACTCTTTTGTATTTCACAAGGTTGTGCTATTGCCTGAGTTACCCATTTAATCTTATTCATATTCTATCTCTTTGGTTTATTAATAATTATCGCTTTTTCTTCCCCACTTGGTTTATAAGTGTTTGGATAAACAACTTTTATTGTACCTTGTGTTGTTGTTGATACTTTATAATAGCTACCTCCATGACGTCCTCCGCCTGGGTGTATCTGTATCTGGCTAATTTCAGGATGACCTTTAACTTCAATAATGACCGCCTGTCCCGAACCTCTTGTTGGTTGTCTAACATTAACTTGATAACCAGCTGCCTGAAAATCTTTTGCAATATCATCAGCAGCTCTTTCCCAAATAGATTGGGGCGATTTTGTAAAATCATTTGCAACATTAATTTTTATAGGTGGTGTTAGAGTGGTTTTCCCCTTTCCAGCCCCTCTAGGAATCGATTTTGAAACAGCTACAGGTATAAATGTAAAACCAGCATCGATTAATTTCATCACCATTTCAGTACTAAATTCTTCACCATTATTCAATCTTTTAACTACATCAAATAACACATTCGCTGATTCTACCGTGTCCATCGTATTATAAGCTAAACCAATTCCACCCGATAAAAAGTTCATTACTGGACGACCAACTTATCGCTCCCATTCTGTTGATTGAAGATACTTCTGAATATTATATTGTGCTCAATAATATTCTTCATTTTCATCCATTGCACGAGAGCTAAATAATTTTTCAAGGAATGGTTTATTTGCGAGAGATTCCCAGTAAGCATTATTATATTGTTCTTGCTGCTCTTTGGTTCCTAAATTGAGTGGTTTTTATTTCATTTCGCGTCTTGATAGCATTCTGTCTTTAAGGTCGATAAATTAATATCGTGCCCCGCTTTTAAGTGGATATCACCATCGTTGACGCTGAGAGTTGATACTTGGTCAATCACCGTGTTTTTGCTTTTGCTCGCGCCGTAATGCGTTTCGGTGGTCGAGGTGGTGCTATTTAAGTTGATGTCGTTATTCGCCTGTAAATAAGCCAACCTATCCGCTTTTAATTTGCCACTGCTGTTAATGCTATCTTTCGCTTGAATGATAATTGCACCCGCATCAATCAAACCTTGGTTATTGACGTTATTGCCTAATAAGGCGACCCGCTCTTTGCCTAATATCGCACCCGAAGATTCAATATCGTGCTCCGCCAACACCGTGACACTTTTACCCGATAATAATGCCCCCTCCGACGTTAATTGTGGGCGGTTATTTTGTAAAAATAATTCAGGATTCTATACCGTTTCATTTTATTAAAATTCAATAACAGCTTATTACTTGACGAGTTGCATTAAGCGGGATAGGGTAAATAAAGTACAGTATAGCCTTATAGTCTTGTGAGATCCTAAATCGAATGGCTCAGTTTTATATACAGGTCATCCTATTGCAATTAAAACCGAGCAAATCAAATTGGTATTAGAGTTCATAACTTAGTTATAAATTGAATCATATATTCCAATTCTGCAAGGTTTGTCACAGAATTGGAAAAAGCAAAACAAGGTTATTTAGGAATTTTCCCTGTCCACCAAATCGGTTTCTCATCCGCGCCTAAGTTATCAAAAACAGATAGTGGTATATATCCATAATCAACAACATAAGGCACTTTAGCCATGCATACCATTACTGGCTCATACTCATAATCGGGTTCTGATTTAAAACCTTCATAATTTATCTTGGCAGATTCAACACAATAATGAAATGCGTAAAAGTAACGCTCAAAAATATCGTATAAAGTTGATTTTGTTCTGTCTAAATCACTTTTGGCTTTACCTGATAAAATAGGACCCCAATCAATGGCTTCTCTATCTAACTGTTTAAACTCCTCCTCGACCAATTTCATTAACGATTCAGCCGTATCTAGCTCTTCTAACTTCAAATATCGACGATATAAACGGTCTGTTAAAATAGACCAATCTTCTTTGGGATATTTAGGCAGAAGATAATATGAAATACAATCAAAAAATAATTTCATATCACTGTCTGTGCCTAGAGCAAATACAGAACTTCCCCCACTAAAACCGGTATCTTTTGACATTATTCATTTATTCCTTATTCTTTTATAAACCTAATTTGTTTTGAGCTAATTATTCCGTTAGATTTTCGAACAATTCCGCGTCTAATTTTGAATTCTAACGCAGGTGTTAAATGCTGCCCTCTAACATCTATCCGAACTTGTTGCTGCATACCATTTGGTAAATGTTTTGTCGTTCAAGTGCTTGTTTAGAAATATTATTAATCAGATTATCAGCGTATTTGACTATATTATAATTTTTCACTTCTATTGAACAAGTTGTGCCATTACAAAAATCAGGTCTTACACTCCCTTTTGGCTTTTTGGGAAAATAAATAACTTTAGTGTCAACATCGAAGGTTGTATAATTTTTATGTGCCTTCCTTAACATTACTCAGTTGTCAACACATTCCAACGCCAAATTAATGACAATATTAACCGTAATGTGTTATAAAAATTTATTATGTTTCCTATAAAACAGTTTAGTTATTATATTGTTTTTATTTTTTCTTTTGTACTCGAAAAATAAACAATGCTTTCCCAAAGTTCTACAATATAGTATCCTACTAGCTATCATTTCAACTCAATCAAAGCCCAGTACGCCGTGCAAACATTCATTTTGACTTTACGTAAAGTCTTTTACAGCAGTAATCTTCTTTTTAGTCTACGAATGTTAATTAGTTTAACCGGTTCGACGTTAGTTCCGTGGTATTTTGGACAAACTTCACTCGTTATCCCACTTACGCTTGGTGTGGTGGCAGCGGGTTTGACCGAGATCGATACGCGTTTATTAAGTCGCTGTATTAATTTAATCCTTACGTTGATCTGTTTTGCTATTGCGACCTTTTCGGTCGAGTTGCTATTTAATTATCCTGTGTTGTTTATTATTGGTTTAGTATCTTCGACTTTTATCTTTATTATGCTTGGTTCACTTGGGCAACGTTATGGAGTAATTGCCTTTGGCTCGCTTTTGATAGCTGCCTATACCATGCTTGGGCATAATTTATATACCGATAATTATACTTTACCTTGTTTTTTATTGCTCGGTGCACTTTGGTATAATGTTGTTTCGTTAATTGAATCTATCATCCAGCCCATTCGCACAACCCAACAATCGTTATCAAGCTGTTTTATTTATTTAGCACAATATCTTGACGCTAAGGCAGCAATGTTCGACCCAGATGAGTCTGATGGTTTTAAAAAGCAAACTTTGCAGTTAAACAATAGCAATAATCAGTTGATTAGTGCTTTTAATCATACTAAGCGTTCGTTATTTAATCGTTTAAAAAGCTATCGCGGACAAGTTTATATTAGAAAGATGCTTAGCTATTATTTTGTGGCACAAGATATTCATGAACGCGCCAGTTCAGCGCATGGGAATTATCAAGCACTAAGTGTACATTTTAAGCATAGTGATATTTTATTTCGGTTTGCACGTATCTTAAATTTGCAAGCCAAAGCTTGTGCCCAACTGGCAATGGCCATTAAATTAAATCAGACTTATCAGCATGATCCGCTATTCTCACGTTATTTTTCGTATCTTGAAGAGGCGATTAACCAGTATCATGCTAGTAATACGGCAAATCTGCTAATGATTAAGGCGCTGAAAAGTTTGCATCAAAATTTGCTCTCAATCGATCTATTACTTACCAATATAGATACTGAACAGCATCTGTCAAAAGATCAAGAAGACAATCAGTTAATTGACGAAGAGTTAATCCGTTTTCATGATATTTTTATCAAAATTAAAGCCAATTTGACGATTAAATCGGCTCTGTTTCGTCATGCGATTCGTATGTGTGTGGTGTTTTTTGTAGGTTATATGGTCATTTATTTTTGTGACTTGCCACATGGTTATTGGATTATATTAACCAGCTTATTTGTGTGCCAGCCTAACTATTCCACCACAAAACATCGGTTAAAATTGCGTGTAATAGGCACTATTTTAGGGATCATAGTAGGTATTCCGTTAACGTTTTTATTTCCAAGCGTACCAGAACAGTTAGTGCTAATTATTATTACCGGTTGGCTGTTTTTTCTATTTAAGAATTCGCAATATGCTTATGCCACGGCATTTATTACGTTACTGGTATTTTTTAGTTTTAGTTTGATTGGTGAAAGTAGCATTGCGGTTGCGATTTCACGCATTATTGCGACGTTGATCGGTTGTTTTATTGCTTGGTTTGCCGTGAGCTTTATTTGGCCTGATTGGCAGTTTAGAAATCTACCTAAACTTATCGATCGTGTTTGTCATGACGATAGCCAATACTTAGCGTTAATTGGTCGTCAGTATATGTCTGGCAAAACTAATGACCCGCAATATCGATTAGCAAGGCGTGCAGCGCATGATAGTAATGCGGATTTATCCTCCTTAATTAGTTTGATGACTAAAGAGCCGCATATGAATCCAGCAGTTATTGATCAGGGATTTCGTTTATTAACACTGAATCATACGTTGATTAGTTATCTTTCGACTTTAGGTGCCCACCGTGATAAGTGTATTTCAAAACAGACGCTCGATCTATTTGATGATTTGTCGGTCTATATTATTAATCTGTTAAACGATAAAAAGATAGATAGCAAATACCAATTTATTAAAAAGTCCATTGCTGATTATATTGAGACAATTTCGGTGCTTTCGACTGATGATGAAAAAGCCAATAATGATCTATTAGTGATGCAACAATTGGCTTTGATTTTGGATATTTTGCCGGAAATTATTAAGATTGTAGCTCAGCTAGAACAATAAATGTTTTAACAAACTGTCTGAAAGCGAACTGTAAAACAATAAATTGATATGTACTTTAATCGAAAGAAGATATAACAGGCAAATATCAGATAATTCAAAAGACAGAAAATAAAACTCTAAATGATTTATTAGCTACTTAGATACCATTAAACCCCATAAATCATTTAGCTAAATTGGAGAAAAGTGAATGAAAATTATTACCAAACCAGCTTATATTGATAATAAATTAGTTGAATTAATGGAAAAATATACCCACTATTATATAGCGACTGCTTGGGCATCAATGAATTCAAACGCTGCATCTAAATTATTAGACAATGAAAAATACATAAATAAAATGGTAGTTGGAACCCATTTTTATCAAACTCACCCAAATTTCATTAAAAACTTTGCGAGCCATAGTAATGTAAAATTCATATTAAAAACTGATAAAATTTTTCACCCTAAAGTGTATTTATTTTCAGATGAAAATGGCAATTGGGAATGTCTAATTGGTAGTGCTAATTTTACACAGGCAGCATTAACAAAAAATGATGAAATAATGATTCATATCACAAGTAATGATCAAGGCTCTGAAAAGATATTTACTGACATATTGAAAACCATTGATAGTTATTGGGAATATGCAGAAGAAATGACTGAAAAAATAACTGAATATACGAATTTATGGAAGAAAAATAAAAATAAACTAGATAGTCTAAGAAATGTTTATGGTGGATATACAAGCAAAAAAAGTATGATAAAGTCAAATATTCTTTCACTACAATGGGATGAATATTATGAAAAAATACGTAGTACAATAGATGAACAAGATGATTCATTTTCTGAACGCATTAAGGTTCTGCAAAAGATTAATAATTACTTCACAGAAAAACAAATCTTCTCTAGTTTTACTAAATTACAACGAAAGCAAGTGGCTGGCTTAATAGATGATGGTTCAGAAATTAAGTGGAAATGGTTTGGTAGCATGGTTGGTGCAGGAGTATTTCATAGCAAAATAAATAATAATGATCCTAACATATCAAATGCCCTTAATTGTATACCATTGACAGGTCCTGTAAATGAAGCTCACTACAATCAATTTATTAAAACATTCAAGCAGGCATTTCCTACTGGTAAATGTGGGATTGGCATTGCAAGTAGGTTATTAGCAATGAAACGCCCTGATTACTTTGTGTGTTTAGATGGGAAAAATCGCTCAGCATTATGCAAAGATTTTGGTATACCTCAAAAAATCGACTTTGAAACATATTGGGAACAAATTATAGCACGAATCATTGATTCAGTATGGTGGTCATCTAGCTGTCCTGAGGATTCAAGAAAAGAAGAAAAACAAGCTTGGAATGGTCGCGTTGCCATGATTGATGCTATCTTCTATCAGCACAAGGAGTAACTCATTTTTTACTGAAATAAAAAGGAAAAGCTGTAATAAATATACATAAACAACAAAATTAACGCCTTATCATCGACAAGAGATATGGCGTCTATATCCTAAAGAAATAAGACCCCATTCTAAATTTTGTGTATTTGTAAGTTAAAAATGATAGTTGATTTCTATTTAATATTGCAATTGGTAAACCTTATCCTGCATCCACCGTTGCCATTGTTTTTTTAATTTACTGATATTTACGATGGTATTACTCAAAATAATATTAGGCATACTTATACATTCATCTTTTGTTATACGTGTTGAATATAATACCTTAAAAAGCTGTTAACAAGTCTTATTAGTACTTGTTACTCTTTAAAATAATTCTAATTTTGTATTATTTACAGTATTAAACGATTTAACCTTAGGTATCAAACTGATGTGTTAGATTGATAACATTCAAAAACCCCATCAAGCATAAAATAATATCGAACCATATTGAATATTAAACGCTAAAATACACAATATTATTTTCTACCAGAGTTATGTAATAACGATAAGGTATTTTATATCATAAATCACTAAGCCATATTGGTAATTGATAGTTTGTCTTTTTTAAGAGATGACATAAGTAAACCGCTTGTAAGATATGAGTTATGGCTATTTGTGGCTGACTGAGAATTTTTCTTAAAACGGTACTTAGAGTGTTTAATCCTAAGGTATCGCAATCATATTGAAGCGTGGCTAGTTGTTGTTTTTGCTCTATCAATAATTCAAGTCGTCCAGAACTTGTCACACTCTCAAGTATCGTTAAAAGAGGTTGAATAATTGAAGTTGTAAACAAATCTTTCATATAATGATTTTCACCTAGCTGCTGTTTATGCGCTAAATAGGTATTTGTGATAAATTTTTGTTTAGAAATGGATTTTTTGTTTTTATACCAGAAATCTTCAAAATCAAGGCTTAATGTTTTGATCTCTCCTGTTAGTTGATCTTTGTAAAGCAATGCAAAAGGCTCTAAATCTAAGAAGTTATCATTTTTTACACAGTTAGCAAACACAGTTAAGGGTTGATTGTTAGTTTCTAAAAAACTTGTTAGAACATCAATCCGCAATTTTTCATATTCATCCCAAAAGATGCATAAAAACAGGCTATTTCCATCATTATCAAGCACTTTCCAAACTAAATTTTGTCTAATTTCGTCTATATAAGGTTTATTTGAGCTGGCTATATGAAGAATTAACATCTCATTAAAAGGAGAATCATCTAAACTATTATCTTGTAAATAGTCGCTCAATATTGACCAATTTTGAAAGCCTGCTTTTGATCTAAACTCATAGTAATTTTCATCACTCCATGCTGTTTCTTGTAAAGTAACAGTCGATCCATGGCTCGACAATTCGCCGCTATCTGATACACGAGGTTGATGAAGCTTTATTGCTTTTTGCATTAACATATAGGGAGATGTTTGCCATATTGACATACTATTCCAAACCATTAAGCGATTAAAATTGATATTGTTTTTATAGGATCTGGCTAATGTGGTTTCTTGGTATTGTTGTTTTTCACTATCCCAAAAGTAGAAAGTTGCGCCAATCGCCCCTGTTTTACTTTGCCACCAACGCCCACCTAATGGCAAGAGATCAAGTGTTTGTAATTCTGTTTTATATTGGCGTTTTATTCGACCTCGTAATTTGAATAGTTGCTCACCCTGATGATGTAATAACATTTCGGTATAGGCTTTTACCTGCCCCAAAAAAAGGAGTATATCTTGCTCTTCGACAGTAAAGTGACGTTTGGCAAGTAACTCAATTAATTGGCAAAGATGCCGAAGCATTGCAGCCAAACGAGGTAATCCTTGCGATCTTGCCGACATATTGAGTAATTGTAGCTGTTCAGCTTGGCTATGGCTCACATGAGACAAACCTTGCTTAATAAGTGTATAAATATGCTGTTGAATCTGTTTAATGAGCGTAATTTCATCAGCAGAAAGCTGATCAACCTCGTGCATTATGCTTTGTCGACATTCTATTGGCCACGTCCATATTTTGTTATTTTGTTCAAATAGATAAGCAATAACCGCTAAATGTACTGCCATTTTTTGTTTTGTGGGGAATGCTGAAATCATCCCAGCAAAGCCAGTGCCTGCCATATAAATAATGGGAGTATCACTCTCTGGTACAATAATTCGTATTTGTGAATCTTGATATTCAATTGTCACTAAGGGATTTTTTTGCCAGTCACAAACCAATTGGTAAGCAGTAAACATATTGGCTTTGCCGGCTTTTTTTAAGAGTTTGCTGGCATCTAATGACAATAATTCTGTTAACACGTTAGCTAAAGGTCTTATTGTTTCAAGCTGTTTTGTACTTATTTTATTATCAGAATTATGCGAATCATTGGATTGATTTAACGGCTTAATTTGATTGTCATCATCGATGTTATTGCTATCGGTAATAGGATCTAACAACGAAGCATTTGATTGTAGCCATAAAACAGCCGATATAATGTGCTTACAATGCCCGAGAGCGGGGCAATTGCAACTGGCGGCCTGAATACCTTGAGCTGATAACCTGACTTGCTGACCATCCGCTTCGAATTCTAAATAATCTTCATTATTTTTTTCAACTAATGTAACTTTATTAGCCTCGATATCTTTACGCGCACGGCGAACTAAACCAATATTGGCATAAAGTGCCAATGCCTCTTGATCATAATTTAAATAAATATGTTGCCAACTCATTGCATGACCTCCGCTAACCAAGCAGCAAAATGTTCTGGTGTTAATGCGGCAATTTGCATACCCCGATTAGCTAATTGCTGTGAAATTTGCAAATCATAAACAGGATCAGCATTATCATCTAACGCCGCTAAACCTAACATTTTGACTCGATTACTGTTCATTCTTGAAACGGTTGTATAAAGGTGAATTAGTGCCCCGCCTTCACAAAAATCACTAATTAATACCACAATGGTTCGTTGTGGATTTTTAATTTTTTGTTCAGCATAATTAAGTGCTTTGGCAATATCAGTGCCACCACCTAACTGGACAGTCATTAAAACTTCAACAGGATCATGGGCTAAGTGAGACAGATCAACAATTTGAGTGTCAAAAACCAATAGATGTAAATTAACAGAAGGTAATTTAGCCATAATACTGGCACAAACAGCAGAATAGATAATTGAACTATCCATTGAGGCGCTTTGATCAACACATAAAATAATATCCCATGGTAAGTGCTTATTGGCGCAAGAATTAAAAATCGCATTTTCAATAATCATTTGCTGTTTTTGCTGATCAAAATGTTTTAAATTGGCCTTAATTGTTGCTCGCCAATCGAAATTTTGGTTACAACATATTTTAGAACGACGAAAGCGATTTTTTTTGCCAGCCAAAGCATTAACAAAATTGGATTTGATTTTTTGTAAAATCTCATCAACAACTTTTTGAATCAGTTCTTTAACCGCTAAATAGACTTCGCTTTTTAATTGTCCTCGCAAATTCATTAATAAACGAACTGAATTCATATTCGCTTCTAACGTGTGAATAACATTAGGATCGTCTAAAATTCCTTGCAACTGATAACGGGCAATAGCCTGCTGTTGCAGGCGTTCAAATGTGCTTTTTGGAAACAATTTTCGCGTTTTATTAAGCCAATTTACGGTATTAAATACCGAATTTTCATTGCCACCAGGTGAAATCTTTTTTCGAGCGCTATCCCTATTATCCTCACCACCTATTTTCAGACCTCGCTTACGGTATTCATTCTGATAAAGATAATTTAATGATTGTTCTAAGTTATGATCATGTTGGTTAAATGTTGCCTGATTAAGATGTTCATCAGCATATTTTCCTAATATTAACCGCCAGCGCTTAACATGATTAACATTATTGGTATCAATGATTTTTTTATTGTCACTCATGCTAAATCCTTACTGTTTAAACCAATCTTGTAGCTGTTGTTGCTCAATATGTTGGCAGACAGATAATTCCAAAGAAAGTGATTTTTGTAAGTCTTCGTCACTAAATTTATATTGCTGAAAACTCAGTTTTTCTTTTTGGGCGTTATATTTTTTAGAAATTTTTTCGGCAATCATTGCATTTTGTTTAGGTGTGAGTTGTGTAAATGCAAGCCGTAAATCAGGAAGTATTTTAATAAATTGCTCTTGTTCCCAATGCGCTAATAACTCGTCAAGGCTTGTTAATAATTGTGAGGAGTGGATAATCAATTCAGGCGCACATTGCATTATCCCCATAAAATAACAACTTGCCTGTTCATATTGGGCACCTGAATCAAAAGCCACTTTTATTTTATGATCGAGTTCTGATTGACTGATTTGACAGTCCAAATAAGCAATACTATCAATGGCTCCACAAATCAATGGCGCTTTGTTTAATCGCGGTTGTAAACGATACAAATTTAGGTAAAAATCCTGTTTCAACTTTTTTACATCCAGTTGCTCTGGTAGATTATTGATTAGATTTCTAAATAATAATAATGTTTTTAAATTTTCTTGTTGTTGCTCTGTATCAGGTTGCTTTAATGCATCAAGCAAGAAAAAAGCTTGTTGTAGCACTTTAGCTAGCAACGCTAGCAAAGTTGAGCTAGCATTAAGCGCTAAAAAGTCCCGACCTTGCCATAAATAGAGCAAACGATGCCCACAATTTACTACTGACAATAAATTATTATCGACGTCTAGATAAGTTGATAACTTAGCCAATAATTGGGTAAAGTAGGATTGTAATCCCATTAAAGCGGCTTGTATCCCCCCTTTTACCGCACTCTGACAAGAGTGTGCGGTCCCTTCTTCAGTTAATTGTTCCATCGACTGTTGTAATTTTTGTAAAGCAATCTGTTCAAGTTGGGTGCCTTGCTCTGACAGCTCAATTAGCCTAGCTTCAACCATCGGTGTCCATAGATATTGCCAATCTTCGAACATAATAGTTAATCGCGTACCATATTGATAATTGGGTCCATCAAGACGATTAGCAAATCCAACGTCTAAAAAAGCAAGCAGATGTAAAAACCGGCTTCGTTGCCGATGCTCTGGTTTACGGTAAATATCAATATGCGTGATTTTAGGTAATGTATCGTCCAACTTAAAACGGTATTGTTTAAGTGTTGCATAAACTTGATTGACAAGTGGCGGGGATGCTATGTTGTCAGGAATTTGCCCTAATTGATTGCCCGATAAACTACGATAAACTATTTGCCAAAAATCACTGCGTACATCGTGAATGCTCCCTTTGATAAAAGCCGATTGCATACCATCAAGCAAATCATAACGCCCAGGGCCGTAATGGCCTCGAAGTTCGGCTAATAAGCAGGCTTGTTCAATCGCTGACTTTAAGGGGATAAAGCCAATAGCATCACTGTCGCTTTGCTTTTTTCGCAGTTTATCAGCGATAGCTGACAAAAACGCGAGAGCTTGCGCTTGGCGATAACCTTGCGTTGTTTGTGACTGGTTAGGGTTTTGTTCATAAGCCAACATCGATAGCCAAGATTCTTGATAATAAGCAGGAGAGTTCATCCCTGCGGTATAACCATTTAATGCATCAAGACGATCAAAACTATAACGAATAAGCCAAGTTCGATCCCGATCGCCACTTTTTTGCTGTCGATTAAATCGGATAATATCGGATTTTTTCGGTAAAACAAGCTTGTTTTGCCATAATCCTTCAAATAATGCTAGCGTATGAAATCCACCTGTAACTACCACAATTTTCGCATCGGGTGTTGATTTTTTTAATCGCCCAATGGCAGTTAACATATGCTGCTCTCGCTGGCTAGAGCCTTCTGCTTCGAGTGATGATGAATCGTAATCAAGCCTCGCCATTGCACACCAAATAAAGGTATCTTCAAAAAATGTTTGCCAATCAGCAAGATCGGTAAAATTTCTTAATTCAAATAAATGTTCCCAAACTTCGTCATGATCGCGACAATGTAATTTTTTAGCTAATTGAGTAATGTATTGACTATGTTTTAAATAGGTCTCAGAAAGTAATGATTTGCTCTGCTGTGGTGTGAATTCTTGGGTCACTTGTTCTGCCCAAGGCAGATCAATAAATTGAATCTTTGCATTGTATTGTTTTGCCAATTGTATTGCTTGCCACTCTGGGGAGTAACTACAAAATGGATAAAATGCAGAGCGAGTAATTTGATGCGGTGGCATGTTCGCCGTATCATCTTCTTCATATTCATCATTCGTCTCAAGAACGATTTGATCTAATTGAAGATCTGTTTGACAAAGTATAGCAATGGGCGGCTGTGTCTTATTATTTAGTAATTCCTCAAGTATTGCTGAAAAGCTAGCAGGTGCTTCAATCAACACATGAGTCGGCTTAATTTGCGTGATCAACTGCCGCAAAGCATAACTGCAAGCAGGACTATGATGGCGCACAGGAGCAAAATAGATCTGCTCTTGTTGTAATGCATCTCGACATGTTAAAGCATTTTGTAGGCGTTGTGGTAATGGTGATCGAGCCATAATGATTATCTATTTATTATTTCCAGAATTTTTTAGACACCTGATAGAATGAATGCCATACAGGTGAGTTTTTGGCTCGTTCACGCACCACATTATCCATATAAAATTGAATCCGTTTAATATCATCAACATTATCTTTTAAAACAACGCCAATAAGCTGTTTAGCAATATGCCTACCCTCTAAGGTACCCTCATCAAAATAATAGGCATCTAATGCTGAGGCATACACAATATTGACAGCTTCTGCTGTTGACATCACCGCATCTGGTGTTTTCAGCTTGGTGCCTGCTTGCGTTTGTCCTTGTCTTAACTCTTGAAACGTTGTTACTAATAGTTCAATGACATCGACTGGAATGATTATTTGCGATTTTAGTTCGCCTAATTCCTGATTAAGTTGCATTTGAATTAATTCTATTTCAAAGTTTTTATCGGTAATTGGATTAACGGTTTCAAAATTGAAACGACGTTTTAATGCAGCTGACATCTCATGCACACCACGATCTTGTAAGTTTGCCGTGCCAATAAGATTAAATCCTGGTTTAGCACTAATTTTGGCATTCTGCCCCATTTCGGGAATCATCATTTGCTTTTCAGACATCAAAGACACAAGCACGTCTTGAATTTCGGGTGGACAACGTGTGATCTCTTCAAAACGCACAATTTTACCTTGCTGCATACCGTGGTAAATCGGCGAGCCAACCAATGCCCGTTCAGTTGGGCCTTCGGCTAATAATAAAGCATAATTCCAAGAGTATCTGATATGATCTTCACTTGTCCCTGCTGTGCCTTGAATAGTTAGGTTTGAATCACCGCTGATTGCTGCAGCTAACAGTTCAGATAACATCGATTTAGCCGTACCAGGTTCGCCAACTAACATTAAACCTTGTTTACCAAGCAAAGAGACAATCGCTCGATCAACAAGGGGATCGTCGCCAAAAAATTTACGGCTGATGCCGATCTCCTCATTGCCCAAAATAAACGTTCGCACCGATTTTGGTGATAACTGCCAACCTTTAGGTTTATTGTTATGACTATCCAATTTCAGCAACTTATTTAATTCGTTAGCATAACGTTGTTCTGCGCTTAAGCGAATGGCTTGTGTGTGTTTTACCATAATCCTTTCTTCTCCCACTCTGGGTCAAAACCGCTTGAGGCATTAGCCACAGCCATATAATCAGCATAAGCTTCTGCTAGTAATACTGGCGGCACATCGTTGATATCAATTGCATTGCAGTTTCCACCCTGCTTTTTACTAAAATATAGATTATAAAGTACAGCTGGGATATTCTCTTCTGGCACATAGCTACCACTAAATTCAATATTGATATAAAGCTCAAGCTCACCAAAATATTTATAATAGCCGTAAAAGCAAGCACCATCTTCAATATTGTCTCGTTTGTATCCTTGTTTAATCAATATATTTCGTATAGTAAAACTATCTGTTAGCCAGCCTTTACGATCATCAATAATATTTTCTGCAATATGGCTAACATCAGGCAACGAATGGTTAAACTGTGTAAATAGTAGCGAAACTTTGTAATCTGTAAGATGTTTTTGCCATGTTTTGACCATATCGTTAGTTAACAATGCACTATGCGCAACAGTAATATGGTTTTCCTTACTAAGCGTAATCTCGTCATCATTTAAATCAATTAAACAGCCATCTTCGGTTGGGCGAAAACTCTTGACAATTGCCCCTGCTTCATTCACTTCAAGCCACACTAAACGTTGAATTAATAGACGCATAATAGGATGGCTATAGAGATATTCTTGCCATGCTAAAACAGACCAACGTCGTTGCAAACACATGGCTTCGTATAAGCGAGCTGTTTGTAATTCAAGCAATTGCTTCAGTGCTTTTTTGCTATTACTAAATTGTTTTTTGGCTTCTTTGACTAATGTTTCATCTTCAGATTTACGCGCTTCGGGTAGTGTTTTAATTTCTTTACCTTCGTCGTTTTTCAATACAAATTTGAATTTATCATCTAATGTAACTGTAAAAATTCGCTCACCATAATCAAGGCTCAACACGCCCGATTCATCAAAACCTGCGGTTGGAATGGTGCGATCAGCCAGTTCATCAGCCGTCCACTGTTTTTGCTCAGCAATTTGGTTAATCAATAATTTTGCCTTTTTTTGCACGGACGGCGTTCGATAACGACATGCAATTGATAATAAAAATTGAATAATCAGCGGATCGTCACTAACAGCTATTGATTCCAGCATAGCTTCAATTTGACCACGCCTGATTTGGTAATTTTTAATATAGTTTTTTATTATCGATACAGCGGCATTACCTTGTATGCCACCAATTAGTGATAATACACCTTTTGATTTAATGGCTGAACCCACTAAGCGGGCAAGCACCTCTTGCTTTATCCTTTCAAAAGCTTCGTTTAAAGTCATATTTTCATATTGACCATAATATTCGGGATAACGCTTTGCATAATCTAAATAATCTTTCCAACGCTGTTTTGCTTTTAAATTGGCCTCCATTTCGGCTTCTTCAAGTGTTGGCGTTAACGTGTCTTGCTTAATAAAAGCGTGTAAAATAAATACCCCTAATTCGTGTTGACTTTTGAGGCTTAAAAGGCGGGTATAAATGATTAATAATGGATTAGCTGGCTCTTTTAATTTTATCGCAAGCCAAATCCACCAAGTAATAATTTGAGGTTCGACCAGCTTACCACTTTGCCAAGTTAATACTGGGATTAAACTTTCATCAAGCCATTTAGCATCTGCTGTTTTTTTGCCCGTTAAGCCTTTTTGTGCATCATCAAGTAATTTAGCTGGCGTTAAATACTGGTTTATATTTTCACCTAAACTTTCAAGTGCAGCTAATAACGTTGCTTGCACCGATTCAGATTTCTCTTTGTTTAGCGCATTATTTAGTGCTTTTATTGATGATTTCTGTCCTAATTTTACTAGCCACTTGGCAGCTAAAATACGCTGCGATTGTTTAGTTGACATCAACGCCTCTTCCACTCGGCAATGAATATCAGGCAACACACTTAATGCTTTCTGCGCTAATAAACGTAATGATTGAATTTCACCTAATGCCAGTTCAAGCAGATAAGTCACATATTTAGCGGGTAACTTCGGGAAAAAGGTTAATATTTTTATCCCTCGTTCTTTCTCAAAAAAATAATCACTGTTTTGCACTTCCTGACTTGGCAATAGTCCCAATGCTTCATCAAGATAAACGGAATTTTCGGCAAAAAATGGCCAAACTAAATTAGGATCGACCTCAGTTGTGGTTTCATAATAATAATTCATTAAAAATGCGGCAGCGATGGTACGTTTCGCATCTGGCACATAATCTATTTTATTCATTACTTCAACTAACTGGCGTAAGTCAGTACGTAACAAGATTTCATGATGAGAAAAACTCAAACCTAAATGAAAGGAATTAGGCTTACGATGAAAAAATTTTTCCGCACGTAATAAGTGGTAAAGATTAAATTCGGGCAACGATGGCAAACGCCCTTTATTTAAAATAACTTCATAAATTAATTTGTTTTTTATATCCGTCTGATCGATATCACCTTTACCATTTAAACAATCAAAAATCGCATCTAAATCACTAACAGTAATTATTTTTAATTGCGCATAACGCTGTTGCTCAGATGTTATTTTGTAACCATATTCTTGGTTATATTGAATTTCCTGTTCTGCTTTCTTTTGCTGTTGAACTAATACTTCTTGGTAGTTTTGTTGCAAAATATCTCGCGCTTTAGAAGGTAAATCAACTTCAACGACCGATTCAAAAGGAGGAATAATTAATTCGATTTCTTGCTGTTTAGCATCCTCATTGCCACTTAATCGTGATAGTGCACCTTCAATAGTTTTAATCACGGTTTTATTGGTCTGCTGAGTTAATACTTCTTCTAAAATCTGACGATCAACGGATAATCTAGCTAATAAGTTTACCGCATGGCAACGTTGCTTAGGCGTTCCTTGGTCTAATAAAGCTTGTAACTCAGTTTGCACTATGTCAATTGGTAAACTTAATAATAAGGTCGTTGCCAACTCACTGATTGCTTTTATGTTACTTGTTGATTGTTTTACAAGCAAGTCAATCACATCTTGTTTAAGTTTGTCTTGATTGGCAATATATTGTAATTGCTGTAATTGACCTTCTCTAGAAAGACCTTGTTCAGGCAAGGTTTTAAACCATTCAAGATGATCATAAATATAGGGCAATAGACCATTAATCATAAACACATAATGAAAACACTTTAAATAAGATTCTGGTGTTTGTTGGCGGTCAAAAATAGCAAATAATAGCTGTTTCCCTAGCCCTTTTTGTTCTATTTCGAGCAATTGATGTAATTGTTGAACAGACCAATTTTGACGTTCAAGAATAATTTGTTCAGCATTTTGATTATAGCTAAACAAAGTTGAAACCAATCCATCTAAAAATAGATATAAAAACCATAAAGGTAAATTTGGCGTGATGACATCAATATTTTTTTGTTCTGAATAAACGCGACTTTGCTGCATATTTTCAATATAGGTTGCTGCCAATACCTTACCAAAACGGATAATCTGTTCTGGCGTATAGTTATCCGTCCATTGTCGATAAAATAGTGCTCTCGCTTTTATTGGTTGCTTTTTCTCAGTGAAATAATAAATGACATTAGTCGCACCAGGAAAGCCTAGACGTCCATAAACTCGCTTCTCATTATTATACATTTGCGATAATTGATTTAGATCCTCTAAAACTTGAGGATCTTGACCTTGTAAAATATATTTACAAATTCGCTCAGGAATCAATTTATCTAATCCCCGCAAAATCTCAAAACATGCTAATAAATTGCATTCATTGCTGTTAGCGCTATCCTTTACCATAGTAACTTATCCTCCCAATCAGGATCAAAGCCACTACACGCATCTGCAACCGCCATATAGTTAGCATAACCTTCAGCGAGTAACACTGGCGGCAATTTATTGAGTGCTATTGCTCTATCTTTTAAACCTGGCTTTTTACTAAAATAGAGGTCAAAAAGAGCAACAGGGATATTTTCTTCTGGTACCATGCTGCCACTAAATTCAATATTAATATACAGGTTAAGACTAGCAAAATACTTATAATAACCATAAAAACAACCTGCATCTTCAACATTGTCACGCTTATAATCCAATTTGGTTAAAATACCACGTATCGTGAAACTGTCAGTTAACCAACCTAAACGTTCATCAATAATGTCATCTTTAATTTTACTCATATCTGGTAATGAATGAGTCAATTGATCAAATAGCTCGGTGACTTTGTAATCTTTAAGATGATCTTGCCATTTTACGGTGATATCACTTGGCAACAGTGCCGAATGGGCAAGGATAATGCGATTACCTTCATTTAGAACAATCTCGTCATCTTCAGTTGTAATTAAGCTACCATCCTCCGTTGGTCTAAAGCTGCTTATCACCTGTCCATTTTCATCTAATTCAAGCCAAATTAAACGTTGAATAAGCCGTCCTATGATAGGATGTGGCTGTAGGTATTTTTGCCAATCCTCTACTCGCCATTGACGCTGTGTACACATAGCTTCATAAAAGCGGGTAATTTGCATATTGAGCAATTGCGTTAGTTCTTTTTTACTGTTGGAAAACTGTTTTTTTGCCTCTTTCACTAAGGCTTGATCTTCGCTTTTTCGGGCTTCTGGTAAGGATTTAATTTCGTCACCATCTGCATTTTTTAAATGCCATTTAAACTTATCATCAAAAGTAGCCGTAAAGGTGCGTTCACCATAATCAAGCGTTAACACACCATTATCATCTAGCCCTGCGGTAGATATGGTGCGATCAGCTAGTTCATCAGTAGTCCAGCCATTGCGTTCTGCAATACTTTCTACCAATAAGCGGGCTTTTTCTTGTACAGATGCAGCACGATAACGGCGGGCAAGCGATAGCAAGAGTTGCGTGATCAACGGATCATCACTTTGAGCAAGCGGTTCAAGCATCGCTTCAATTTGCGCTCGTCGTTGTTGATGATCTTTCATAAAACTACGTAATAACGAAACTGCAATATGACCTTTAATACCACTAGTTAATGCTAATAATCCTTTCGCTTTAATGGCTGAACCAAGATAGACTGCCAAAGCCTCTTTTTTTATCTCTTCAAATACTTGTTCAAAAGTAATATTGGCATAACTAGGGTAGTATTGAGGGTGTTGCTGGTAGTAGCCAATATATCGCTGCAATCGCTTATCGGCTAATGAATTGGCTTTTGCTTCGGCATCTTCCACCGTTGGCATTCGCGTATCTTGCTTAATAAAGCTTTGTAAAATAAATTCGCCTAATTGCTGTTGGCTTTGCTGACTTAATAAGCGACTATAAATAATTAACAATGGATTAGCTGGATCTTTTAATTTGACCGCTAACCACGCCCACCATTCAATAATTTGAGGATCAACTGCATCACCATTTTTCCATGTTAATGGTGGAATTAGATTTTTATCAAACCAGTCAAAATCAGCAGGTTTTTTACCTTTTAAGCCTTTTTGTGCATCGGTTAATAGTTTTTTAACGGTTAGATGTTGACTAATATCTTCGCCTAATTTTTCTAAAGCGACTAATAAAACAGCTTGTACAGTTTCGCGTTTTTCTTTTTTTAAGGCATTATTTAATGCTTTAATTGAAGATTTTTGTCCTAACTCTGCTAACCAATTAGCGGCGGCAATTCGCACCTCTTGCTTTGCTGATGTTAAAGCTTGTTCAACTTGGCAATGAATATTAGTAATCACACTTAAAGCGTTTTGTGCGGCATAGCGTACTTGTTTACTTTCGCCCAAAGCTAATTCAAATAGATAAGCAACATATTTAGTTGGAATATTTGGGAAAGTTTGTAATATTTTAATGGTACTTTCTACATCAACATTAAGATAAGACCAGGCTTCTTGTTTGGGAGCAAAACCTAAGGCCTCATCAAGCAAAAATTCGTTTTCAGCAAAAAATGGCCATAATTTGTGTGGTTCATTTTCATAGACATCGTGATAGGTATCTTTGGTTAAAAATGGCACAGCAACGACATAGGGCACATGCTGAGAATAATTGATTTTAGCTAATACATCAGCAATTTGTCTAAGATCTAATTTTTTTATAAATTCATTTTTTTCATATAATCTTTCGAAATAATAAACGCCTTTTTCTTTATTAGTTAATTGAGTCGCTCGTAATAGATGAAAAAGCGTAAATTCAGGTAGATTCTGTAACCTTTTTTTGGCTAATAAAAATGTAATATCGATATTTTTATTGATTTTTTTGAGTAACGCCGAATATTCAATCTTACCATTTAAATAGTGATAGACATCATCTAAATCCTGTGAGGTAATCGTTTTTAACGTTTTATAGTATTTTCTTGCCCAATTGTATGGAAGGTTATATTTTTTGTTATCTTCAACTTCTTTTTGTGCCGCTTTTTCACTTTCTATTAAATGTTCTTCATAATTTTGCTGCAAAATATCACGAGCAATAATGGGTAAATCAACATCATCGATTGGCTCAAAATCAGGAATTATCAAAGTTGCTTGTTGTTCGGCTGTATTTGCACTTTCAAGTCGTGATAAAGCACTCTCGATCGCAGCAATGACCGTTTTGTTAGTTTCGTTAGTCAAGGCTTGTTGCAAAATTGTCGGATCAGAGGATATTCTAGCCTGTAATGCGGCAGCATGACTACGCTGCTTAACTGTGCCAGCAGTTAACAAACGTTGTAAATGGGGCTTTACTATTTCGACAGGGGAACTAAGTAACATTTCAGTTGCAAGCTGACTAATTTGTTTGGAGCTATTTAATGACTGCACAGCAATAAAATCAATCAGCGGCATTTTCAGTTCAGGATGTTTTCGAATATATTTTAATTGTTCGACTTGCCCTAATATCGCAATACCTTGATTCGGTAACTGTTTGAATAATTCAATATGCTCAATAATATAAGGCAACAGACCATTAATCATAAAGAAATAATGAAAACAGCTGCTATATGTAATATTTTGGCGGTCAAAAATAGCAAATAATAACTTTTTACCTAATCCTGATTCCTCAATCTCTAACAACTGATACAATTGGTTAATTGACCAATTTTTTCGTTCATCAATCCGCTCTTCATTGTTACAACAAATCGATAACGTAGTAATCAATCCATCATATAGCAGGTATAAAAACCAAGAGGGTAACTCTGGAGTAATAAGTTTAATAAAACGTAAATTACTACATAACGCCGTTAAAACTCGTGCAAAACGGATTATCTGTTCAAAAGTATAATCATCAGTCCAACGCTGATAAAAGGCCATTCTTGCTTTTTCGGATGAATTAAGTTTGTCATAAATATCTGTCCAATAAAAATCACAAGGTCTTCGAAGTAACTCATAAAGTTTATTAGCTGTGTTTGAAGACTGACTCAATTGATTTAAATCAACTAATACATTTATTTCATCACCCTGTAAGATATATTGAGTAATGCGCGCTGGCATGGTTTTATCCAGTTCTTTTACTGGGTCAAATATAGTGGTAATTAATTGTTGTGATGATAATTCATTTATTTTTTTCATATTCCTTTCTTCTCCCATTCTGGATCAAATCCGCTACATGCCTTAGCAACAGCCATATAATCAGCATAACCTTCAGCAAGTAACACACGCGGAACTTTGCTAAGTTCTATAGTATGATAGTGCCAATCCTGCTTTTGGCTGAAACTAACATGGTAAAGCACCACAGGAATGTTTTTTTTCGGGCACATAGCTGCCGCTAAACTCAATATTAATATAAAATTGATTATCGCTAAAGTATTTATAATAACTATAAAAGCATGCCCCATCTTCGATATTGTTTCTTTGGTAACCGACTTTGGTCAAAATACTACGTAGAGTAAAGCTATCAGTTAACCAACCTTTACGGTCATCAATTGTGTTATTTTTAATTGTATTGACATCACCGATAACAAAAGGTATTACGATTAAATACACTAAAAGTGTTGCAATATATTATTTTTAGCTCTAGGTTAGCTTTTTGTTTATTATTGTAAAATAAGCTTTCTTCTACATCCTTGTAAAGCTTTAATAGCTATTGACACTGCTCCTTTAACCAGCTTATTTCTTGCGCCCAGATATCGGGATCAATGGTTTCTAAAATAAAGGGAATTTCATCAATTCTTGGATCTTGCATAATATATTTAAAAGCTGCTTCGCCAATGTTGCCTTTGCCTAGGCTATGATGACGATCGACATGGCTGGCAAATTCGCTTTTGGCATCGTTTAAATGCATGCCTCGCAAGTATTGAAAACCTACAATTTTTTCAAATTCGGCAAAGGTTTCTTGGCAGGCTTTTTCAGTACGCAAGTCATAGCCAGCAGCAAAAGCATGGCAAGTGTCAATACAAACGCCAACTCGGCTTTTGTCTTCAACTTGGTCAATGATCTGGGCAAGATGTTCAAATTTATAGCCTAAGTTAGAGCCTTGCCCCGCAGTATTTTCAATAACGGCAACCACATTTTGTGTTTTATCAAGTGTGATATTAATCGATTCGGCAATACGTGCTAAACATTCATCAACCGAAATCTGTTTTAAGTCACTACCAGGGTGAAAGTTAAGTAATGTCAGTCCTAGCTGTTCGCACCGTTGCATTTCATCTAAAAAGGCGGTACGTGATTTGTCGAGCTGTTCTCGATCTGGGTGACCTAAATTAATTAAATAACTATCGTGTGGTAAGATCTGTTTGCTAGTAAAGCCATATCTTTCGCAACGTTTTTTGAAGCTGTCAATGATTGTGGGCTCAAGCGGTTTGGCGTGCCATTGTCGTTGATTTTTGGTAAATAGCGCAAATGCGGTTGCGCCAATTTGATAAGCGTTAATTGGGGCATTGTCTACCCCACCTGCTGCACTTACATGTGCACCAATGTATTTCATGTTGTGTCCTAATAACGTTGTTGGTTGATAATTAGTTGGAACCGCTATTGCGTTGTAGCTGATCACGTAAATTAGGTGGTACGCCTTTAATCACTAGGGAGTCAGTTTGCGGATCCCACTTAATGCGTTCACCTAATAAATTCGAATCGAAGCTTAACGTTAATCCCCCACCACTACCTGAGAATTTTTTAAGCTGACGCAGTGCACTGCGATCAACCGGAAACGTTTCTTCTAAATCATATTCACTGTTTTTAATAAATTCAATAAAGTTATTGTCAACACTGGCAGGTAGTTCGTTGGCTAGATTTTTCAGTTCAATTTCTTCGCCTGCTTGTAATTGGGCTTGGCAGTAGTTGTAAACGTTTTCGCGCGCACTGGTTTTGTCTTGCTTGTCAAATTGCATTTCTTGGCAGTAATCATCAACCGCTTTAACCAGTGTTTTGTTTTGCGCTTTCGCATCTAATCCTTCGCTAGCACCTAAATAGTCCATAAAAAAGTCAGATACCTTGCGTCCTACTCGTCCTTTTAAGAAAGTTAAATAACGTTTTGAGTCGGCTTGGGTTTCCCATTCGGTAATGTCGATACGGGCAATAATATCGGCATGGGCAATGTCTAAATATTGTGTTTCACTGATATCTAAATCTTCATTAACTAACATACTTAAACAACTATTTAATACGGCAATAATCAAGTACTCAACCGCCAAATAACGGTACTGACAAAATACAACCGTTCCCCCTTCAGCAAAAGGGTATTTAGCCAATTCGTTGCGCAGTTGTTTGGTCGATTCTTGGCTAAAATGTAAAAAGTCTTGATTGCCAAGGCGCAGTTCTTTTAGTGATTGTTCAAATAAGCTATCGCTATTAAATAGTCCATAGGCTTTGCTTTTGTTGTTGTAGATGCGGTTGATATCTTCGATTAGATTAACAACGGCTTGCTCGTTGCCTAACATTGATTCGCGAAGTTGTAATTCAATTTCGGTGTCACTTTTTCTAATTAATTTATGCAGTATGATCTTTTCTATTTGTACGCTCATTGGTGAGGTTCCTATTGGATCGCAATAATCATTAAGGGGGTTATTCTATCAAAGCACCAAAAAAGTGCTATTAACAATTTGCCAGTCTGCTAAACTAACGCAGTAAAATTGCCTTAAATTTATACTGAAACGTATAGCTACCTGAAACTTTTTGACAAGCTCTGCATACAGTACCGATAGAAAATTTGGATTGTCGCTATAAACTATAATCATAAAAATTTAAAAATAAATAAAAGTAGCAAACCCGTTTATTATTTTAGCTATATTTTCAACAGACAAAGACAAGTATATTATAGCAAGTTTAAATAATGACTATCTTTTATACTGAAACGTATAGTTACCTGAAACTTTTTGACAAGATTTAATATCTCGCAGTGACAATAGACAGATTTGGGTAACCGCTATAAGTAACCATTATTTAAAATTAAGAAATAAGTAAAAATCGCAAACTGCGTTTATTATTTTGATAATATACCAAACAGCAGACATGAGCATATCATGGCTAATTTGAATAGTGATTATGCTCTTTTTATACTAAAACGTATAGTTACCTGAAACTTCTTTACAATATTTAACAGCGGAAAAATAAAAGCAATGGCTCACTCTCTTGATGTTTATAATGATTTTAAAAATAAAAAAATCAGTTCACTATTTTGGCAATATGCACTGCCTGCGGTAATTGGCACAATTGTAAATACGCTGTATAACATTATTGACGGTATTTTTATTGGCCATTGGATTGGTCGCGAAGCATTAAGCGGTGCAGGCATTATTTTGCCAGTTATGAACCTAACTGCAGGCATTGGGATGCTGGTAGGTATCGGCTCGGCGAGCCGGATTTCGATTTTTTTAGGTCGTGGCGAGAACGACAAAGCCGAAAAAGTCGCTGGCACATCGTTTATGTTAACTACCGTTTTAAGTGGCTTAACTTTGGCGTTATTGCTCTATTTTGTCGATCCCGTTTTACATTTTGTCGGATCGAGCGCGACTAATCATGTATATGCTCGAGAATTTTTAGAAGTTTATTTACCAGGTAGTATTTTTATTACGTTAACGTTTAATTATAACAATATGATGCGCGCCAGTGGTTATCCATTTAAAGCAATGGTTACCATGTTTATTAGTGTAATTGCCAATATTATTTTAGCACCGATTTTTATTATTAGTTTAGGCTGGGGCATGCGTGGAGCAGCTTTTGCAACCACGTTATCCATGTTTATTAGCTTCTTATTTGTTATGCAACACTTTATCAGCAAAAACAGTAATATTAAGCTATATCGACGCAATTTCACCCTTAACTTGACCTATATTAAATCGATTATATCAATCGGTATGTCGCCATTTGCCATGCAGGTTGCAGCCTCTATAGTGGTGGTTTTTATCAACTGGCAATTAGTACATTATGCGCCACTGTCTAACGTGTCAAGTGATGATGCTATTGCGGGCTACTCTAATGCCAACCGATTGATCACATTAGTGATTATGATTGTTATTGGGATTAATCAAGGTATGCAACCCATTATTGGTTATAATTACGGAGCAAAAAACTATTTGCGTGTCAAAACTACCTTTTTTTATGCCGTCAAAGTAGCGACCGTAATTACCAGTATTGGCTTTATTCTTGGATTTTTTATTCCGGATATTTTAGTTCGTGCATTTAGTGCTGACGAGGATTTAATCTCAATATCAGCCATTGCACTACGCTATACCACACTTTCTTTTGCTTTTATTGGTTTCCAAATGGTGACCACAAGCTTTTTCCAATGCATTGGTATGGCAAAAGTATCGATTTTACTTAGCCTTTCTAGACAGATCCTTATTTTATTGCCAACACTCTATATTTTGCCATTATTCTTTGGGCTTGATGGCGTTTGGGCAGCAGCACCAACGGCAGATTTGTTATCAACTTTTACAGCTTGCTTGATACTTTATTGGTATTTTAAATCACTCAAGAAAAGACATTGTTGTAATTAATACTGCCGTTTAAGTTAATCAGGGCTTAATGCCCTTTTTAATTTGGCCCAATTTTATTTACTGCAGTTGTTTTTATTTTTGTTCACAAAATTCATGCTTAATTCCATTTTCACAAGCTTTTTGAAACAATTCTTTCGCTTTTTTGGTATCTTTTTTAACACCATAGCCATTAGAATATATCACGCCAAGATTCCATTGTGCGTAAGGCTCATTTTGCTCAGCGGCTTTTTCAAACCAAATTCTAGCTAAACTATAATCTTGATCTACCGTATTACCATCAAAATACATATCGCCTAAAGCATATTGAGCGTCAACATTACCATTTTCGGCCCCTTTTTGATACCACTCTCGAGCTTTTGTTAGATCTTCTTCAACGCCTTGACCTTTTTCGTACAGAACCCCTAAATTATATTGAGCTTCGGCATTTTTATCTGCCACTTTTTGATACCATTCAAAAGCTTTGCTGTAATTTTGCTCTACTTCTTCGCCTTTATAATACAAGCTACCGATATTTAAAGCGGCCTCTACAATGCCTTGTGCCGCAGCTTTTTCGTACCATTCTATTGCTTTTTGTGCATCTTTTGGAACAGAAATACCATAAAGATATCTAATACCGAGATAGAATTGAGCTTCTGGGTTATTTTCTTCTGACGCTTTTTTATACAATTCGTCAAAACTAATATCTCGAAAATCTTGAGCATAAGATGGGCTTGAGAAACATATGAACAATAAAAATAATGCAACTAATTTTTTCACGTTATATTCCTTATTAGCAAAACTTAATGAAGTTAAAATATATATTCTAAATTTTTATAAACTAAAATTACTGAACTATTTTTAGTAAAATCAAAATAAAACCTATTAATTCCACTCAGTATCTCGTATTGTAGTCTTATTATGTCTAAGGCGATGAGTTTGTAATACTCGATAAAGTCACAAAAATAAGACACATAAAAATCAATACAACCCCAAGCCACCCAACTAATGACATTTTTTCACCAATAATTAACATCGCTAATATGGCCGCAATAACCGGCTCTAACAAGCTAATAGTAATAGCTGAGCTGGCTGATATTTTAGATAAACCATAGCCATAACATAAATACCCAAGAAACATGGGAATTAATGCCATATAAACACAAACTGAAATATTCGTTAATGAATCAAACAAACCAGAACCAGTGAGCACCATGACCGGTATTAATAATATGCCACCACATCCAAAGGTTGCCCCCATGGCAGAAGTGGTTGATATTGTCTTTAACATTAATTGACGCGCTGACCATGAATATAAAGCATAGGTAAATCCAGCTATTAAACCAAGTAAAATGCCAAAAATAATATGATTATTTTCAATAGTTGTTGAATGATTTTCTGCAAAAGACAATAGTATCATTCCCAAAATGCCAAACATTGCGCCAATCAACCATCGCTTAGTTAAGTGAAAGTCACCTTTCACATATTCAATTATAGCCGAAAGAATCGGCGCCGAACCAATAGAGACAACCGTACCAATTGTCACACCCGATAATCGCATTGAAGAATAAAAAGCTAAGGGATAAATCATTACGGCAACGGCTCCAACAATAAGAAAATAGATATGTTGGGTTAACAAGTCACGCTCTTTGATAATTTGTGGGATAGCTAACACACACTGCAAAATTCCACCAATCCCCATTGCAACTGCACCAATAAACAAAGAAGAAAGTGAAGGGGCAAACGTGGCTACAGTGCCAGTTGTCCCCCACAAAATAGAAGCTAATACAATAGCTAAACTACCAAGATATCTACTCATTAATCAAGCCATTATTCAATATTTTGTACTTGCTCTCTAATTTGTTCAATAAGGACTTTAAGTTCGATTGCACTCGCTGTTACATCCGAATTAATTGATTTAGAGGCGATAGTATTCGATTCTCGATTAAACTCTTGCATCATAAAATCCAACCTGCGACCTATTGCTTCGTTTTTCTTTAAGATTGAGTAAGTTTCTTTAACATGCGTCATCAGGCGATCAAGCTCCTCGGCAACATCAATTCGCTGTGCAACCATTACTATCTCTTGTTCTAGGCGGGAATGATCAAGCTCAATATTAGCTTCAGCCAATTTGCTATTTAAGCGTTCTTTTTGCCATTCCAGTATTTGAGGCATCCAGTTGCGAATCTTATCGACTTCGACGGTAATCGCTTCTAAACGTTTAACAATTAAATCGCTAAGTGCTTTACCCTCACGCTCACGAACGGCTATAAACTCATCGATAGCGAAGTCAAGCAGGGTTAGGATTTCTTGTGATATGCTGTCAAGATTTTGTTCTTTAGCTGATAATACGCCCGGCCAACGCAGTACATCAATAGGGTTGATTTGACCTGATTGATGCGTTGTTTGAATCCAGTTAGCAGCATTTAGAATTTGCTTGGCAAGCTCTTTATTTAACGACAGTTCTTGATTCTGCGCAGCTGGATCTAACTCGAAGCGTAAATTACATTCAATTTTACCGCGAGTTAAACGTTTACGCAGTCGTTCACGTATCATTGGTTCAAGTGAGCGAAACTGCTCTGGTAGGCGAATATAGGTTTCTAAATAGCGTTGGTTAACTGAACGAAGTTCCCACGAGGCAGTTCCCCACGGTTGATTTAACTCTTTTCGTGAATAGGCAGTCATGCTGGAAATCATAATAGCATCCTAAATTTGTAAAAAACTTACTGGGCATTGTATCACATATTCTGTATAATACGCTCTTAGCTTAGGCTAAACATCAACCTTATCTTGTTGATGTCCTCCTAAATAATTATTTCAAAAAGATATTTTTAATTGTAACAGCTGGAGAATTGCATGCGCCCGTCTGGTCGATCTGCGGAACAAGTCCGCCCTATAAAAATAACCCGTCATTATACTAAGCATGCAGAAGGTTCTGTATTAGTTGAATTTGGTGAAACTAAAGTACTGTGTAATGCCACAGTTGATGAAAGTGTACCACGTTTTTTAAAAGGTCAAAATCAAGGTTGGGTAACAGCTGAATATGGCATGCTACCGCGTGCAACTAATTCACGTACCCAGCGCGAAGCGGCTAAAGGCAAACAAACTGGCCGCACCATGGAAATTCAACGCCTGATTGCCCGTTCATTACGTGCCATGATCGACCTTAAATTATTAGGCGAATACACTATCACGTTAGATTGCGATGTCATTCAAGCCGATGGTGGTACTCGAACGGCATCAATTACCGGTGCTTGTGTGGCACTTAATGATGCAATAAACAAAATGGTTGCAGAGGGTAAAATAAAGAAAAATCCAATTAAATCATTGGTCGCTGCTGTTTCTGTCGGTATTGTTGAAGGCGAAGCGCTTTGTGATTTGGAATATATAGAGGATTCAAACGCACAAACCGATATGAATGTTGTTATGACTGATGATGGACGAATCATCGAAATACAAGGTACTGCCGAAGGCGAACCATTTAGTCATGACGAATTATTAAAACTGTTAGAATTAGCAAAAAATGGCATCGCAACAATTATTGATGCGCAAAAACAGTCCTTAAAAGATTAATTGGAGAAAATCGATGAAATCATATAAAAGTGAATTTATTGAATTTGCTTTAAATAGACAAGCATTAAAATTTGGTGAATTTACCTTAAAATCGGGACGCAAAAGCCCCTATTTTTTTAATGCGGGATTGTTTAATACCGGTAAAGATCTGGCTTTATTAGGTCGTTTTTATGCTGCAGCACTCATGGATGCCAACTTAGAATACGATGTTATTTTTGGTCCAGCTTATAAAGGTATTCCTATTGTTTCATCAACCGTTGTTGCACTTTCTGAACATCATAATATCGATGTGCCTTATTGCTTTAACCGCAAAGAAGCCAAAGACCATGGTGAAGGGGGTAACTTAGTAGGTAGTTCGATCTATCAGCAACGCGTTATGCTGGTTGATGATGTTATTACCGCCGGTACCGCAATTCGTGAATCGATGAAAATATTAGAAGATAATCAATCAAAACTCGCTGGTGTACTCATCTGCCTAGACCGTCAAGAAAAAGGTCGTGGTGAACTATCTGCAATTCAAGAAATTAAACAAATCTATCATTGTGATGTTATTTCAATTATCACGCTTGATGATTTGATCCAATACCTTTACCAAGATCCATCACGCAAAGATCAAGTAGTACAAGTTGAGGCTTATCGGGCTGAATATGGGATAAAATAAGCTATTAGTATTTGAATATACAATGGCTAATATATAATTATTAAAAAACCTCGAATAATATCGAGGTTTCAGATTGATGACAAACCTCGATATAATTCGGGGTTTATTTTTTTATTTAAACCATAAATAAGATTTTTAATTTGGATTTT
>NZ_WTEV01000070.1 GCF_009795885.1 Gilliamella sp. Pas-s25
AATACAGCGCCTATGGCGAAATCACCTATGAACACTGGCCACAAGCTGAAAATAATATTAAACCCATCAATCCCCTCAGATTTCAAGGACAATATTTTGATGAGGAGACAGGTTTACATTATAATATTAATCGCTATTACGCTCCTAATCTGGGTCGATTTATTACGCAAGATCCAGCTAAACTTTATGGTGGTTTAAATAGCTATCAATATTGTTTTAATCCGATTATCTGGATTGACCCGCTCGGATTACTTGCAGGTTTAGGGAGTTATGGGCCTTATGACCCCCATCTTGTGCGCAAGCAGTTAGAAGAACTATATGGACCCGGTAATGTGGTTTCTAACACCGTGCCATTGCCAAATAATAAAAATGTTAAATTAAAAGGCCAGCGACATCCTGAATCCGGAAAGGTGTTTGACAATAGAGGGTTAGTTATTTTTGATGATGTTGCAAAATATGATACTGTGTTACCAAGTGCTGAATTTTACAATAAAAGTTATCGAGGACAAATGAAAATGGCCACTGAAGATTTAAGAAGGGCTATCCAAAGGGGAGAAATAAACCCCGGGATATTTACACCAGAGCAGTTAAACGCAATTAATGCCGGTAAACCTAAAATACCTGGTTATACTTGGCATCATCATCAACATCGCGCTAGAATGCAACTGGTTCCATCAAAAGATCATTTAGAAACAGGCCATATAGGTGGCGAAGCATTATCTAAGGGGAAATAAATATGTTAGGATTAGTAAGAAATGATCGGACTATTGGTTTTGTATATTATTGTTTACTATGTGGTGTTATCAATATGGATGAGGTCAATCGTTGGGCTGAAAAGGTCATTGGCGAAAATGAAGTAAGCGATTTACCCGATTATATTTTTGATTTAATTGATTTTAAAGGAATAATTACTGAGTTAGAACGCTTGATCGGATTTTATCCTTGCTGGAGATGCACGAAAGCGCAAAGAATGGCTGTTTATGGTATAAGAGTAAGGAGAGGTCGAAAGTTACGCAAAGATGATGTATCTTTTAATGAAGAGCAAGCATTAGAAGCCTTAAAAAAACACCCAGAAATCGAAAAATTGTTCAGGGAAACATTCCCATTTATCGATCTTTAATCATTTT
>NZ_WTEV01000071.1 GCF_009795885.1 Gilliamella sp. Pas-s25
CTTATTCATATTTGTTCCTTTTTTAGTGGTGATAAGTTTACCTTACCCCTTAAAAAAGTTGTATGAATTAGTGTAGCCGATCCAGTTTCCTGATTTATATTATTAAAATAGTGTCGATTATTAAGGGGACAGATATCAGATATCCATTCTGGTAAATTTTGTATATAGTAAATTATGATATTAACATTGAGTTTTATTTTTTTTATTTTCATACTCTTTAAGATATATATCTAGGGGATATGCTGTTCCTAATTCGTATATCTTTCCACTATCTTTATCAATTATAAATGGACAATTACCTATTAATTGTGTTGAAAAATCACCAGTTTCTAAAAATTCTCTAGATTGAAAACAAAAAAGCCATCCTTCAGAAAATCTATCTATTACAGTAATCTCTACAGGAACATCGTATTCAGCTAAATAATTTTTAGCTTTATTTATTGCTTCAAAAAAAGTAATCATCAATTAGTCCTTAAAAATTTGAAAGATTTAAATTTGCTCATATCTGCAGCTTTGCCAGTTTGCCCATCTAGAAAACGTATAATTCCCCTTTGATTCACTACATTGAAAACATGTCCTGGTTGCCCTGGTCCATAAGAACCAAATACAATACCTCTTGCACCTGAGCCCGCATTTGTCATTTGCTCAATAATATTATTAGGACCATTAATATTTTGAAATTTTGTCCCATATTGTTTTTCTAACACAGATATTGGAACTCCATTTTTTGAATTAATCGGTAAAGCAGAAGCTGGATTACCACCTAATGTTGCATCAGTAGCTATAACACAATTGACGCAATTATGAGTTCTACCTTCTGTAGGATACCCCGGATTTACATCACGTATAGAACCAGCTGTATCGTTGATTGTAGTATTGGTTTTCTCCTTTCCTGCAACCCCCTCAAACCCATTATTTTCAACCTTAATCAACCCTAACGGATCCACCCAATTTATCGGATCACTACCAGCATATTGGTAACTATTTAGTCCGCCTAGTATACCGAGCGGATCTTGAGTAATATACCTGCCTGTAAATGGGTCGTAATAACGATTTAAGTTATAATGTAATCCCGTCTCCT
>NZ_WTEV01000072.1 GCF_009795885.1 Gilliamella sp. Pas-s25
CGGGAATATCGATATAACGCTTATGGCAAAGTGACTTGGTTTAAAGATGAAGCCGGTAAAGTGACTGAATATGACTACGCCTTGCCGTTACATTTAATGACCGAAAAACGATTACCTGATGGTGAGAGACTTAAATTTCGTTATGATAATATCCACTTACAAGTCAGTGAAATTGAAAATCAAAAAGGAGAACGCTACTACTTAAGCTATACACCAACGGGGCAACTGTGCGAAGAAATTGGTTTTGACGGCATAAAAACGACTTATCATTACGATTTAAATGGTTATTTAATTGAAAAACAAGAATATGGTGACCAACATGATGAAAAACCGCTCATTACCCGTTATCATCGTGATATTAGCGGCAAACTAAGGGTAAAAGAATTACCGGATGGCATAAAAGAGCACTATAGTTACAATCATAACGGACTATTAACGCAAATACTCGATGGACAATCGGTTTTAGGATGGGAATATGATGAAGTAGGACGTTTAACTGCCGAACATCAAAACTGGGCAACTATCCGCCATCGCTATGATGATAACACCGGCTTACTCAATGGCACAAAACTGCCCGATGGGCAATGGTTAGAATATTATCATCTTAATGGGCAATTACGGGGCATAACGTTAGATGGGCAGTCGTTAATCGGCATGTTTTATAATAACTCGGGGCGTGAATGTGAGCGTCGTCAAGGCAATGGACTGGTTAACCGCTATCAATATGACCCGCTTGGACAACTTATCGCTCATCAACGCTATCACGGTTATGATATCAGCACACAGACCTCGCCATCCCCACTCTGGCAACAGCACTACCACTACACCCCTGACGGGCAACTTGCCGAAATCACGGGGGCACAGCCACGTCGTTACCGGTATGATAACGTCGGTCAGCTACACACCGTCACCTATCCTGACGCCAATCCGGAGCAGCATCACGCTGAAAAAGTGGAACTGTTTGGCTATGACCAAACCGGCAATAAAAGCACTGAAACCCAAGCGCTGGCACCTGCGCCGTTTCACGCCAATATTGCCAAAGGCAACCGCCTGACCTTTTTTAGTGACAAACA
>NZ_WTEV01000073.1 GCF_009795885.1 Gilliamella sp. Pas-s25
TTATCGGCACATTCTGCAATTAATTTATGGTCTTGCCACAAATTTGTCTGGAACAAATTTGAACAACGCTTTAGCGTTGGCCCTGTAAGGGTGAGTCTCATGGATGAGACGAATACAGAAATTCGGTGGTTTTACCATCCACCGTTTTGCTAGTACGCCGATTAAAAGCATCATAGGTGTAGGTGATTATTAGCCCTGTCGGCTTAATTACTTTGATTAATCGATGCCGGCAGTCGTACTCATAGTGGGTGACTAGACTGTGGTCTTTGCCACGCTTTTCGACAATCAGATTACCAAAGCGGTCATACTCAAAAATCGTCTGCCCGCTACTATTATACGGAGATTGGTATTTTCAGTAAAAATGTTACCAGACTACTATTTTGTATTTTGATTACCATGTAAATTTTTTATCTTCACATTCATAAAAAATCTTAGCTACATATATAGTAAAAGGTGAATTACAATTTGGGCATTTTTTAAATTTATAGTTTTTTATTTTATTATCCAATAATTCAGATCCCAAACGATAATCAAAGTTAGTTTTTTCAGTTTCAACAGTATAAACTTCAGAAGAATCGACAACTAACCCCATATATTTCGATCGACAATTCCTACAAAGCACTATTTTAACCATTCTTGCTCTAATTGAACGGCTAAAATCTTCATCACTAAAACAATCATTTGCTACCTTTTTATCTAACTCTGTTAAATTGACATCATCTGGCCATATAATGCAATATGGTGTATCATAAAGGGGGATATAGTCTCCTCGAAGCGTTTTTAACCGATAGTTTTTAAAAATAGCTAATCTTGTATTCACCCCACTTTGTAAGGTTTTATAAAAATCAAAAGAGGGATTGCTCTTCTCTCCTAATAAGGTTATATTAGTTTTAAACAACCCTCCTTCCTCTTTCATGATATCATCATTAGGAAAAATATATTTAAAGTTAACACCTTCTGCTTTTATCCATTTCATGGTGGAATGGCAACACATTTTCAAACAAAAAAATTAAGGGATAAGTGTTTTTTAAATTCAACGGGAGGCAAGTAGCCTAACGAAG
>NZ_WTEV01000074.1 GCF_009795885.1 Gilliamella sp. Pas-s25
AAATTTTTTGACCATGATATTTGTCTCCTATGATTTTTGTTTATATCATAGAGGCAACTTTTGTCCACTTTTTTGGCGAGGATCACTGTATTATTTTATAGAGCTCATTCGGAAGATCGTTATCACGTAATAAAGGCATATTATAATATGAATCTATAATTTTAGTTTTGAATAAGAATTCCACTTCTGTGAAGTTTTTATCATTAGGAAAAATATATTTAAACTCTACTCCTTCTGCTTTTATCCATTTCATGGTTTTACTCCATTAATAATTAATTATTCTGACTCTGTTGAAGTTTCTAAAATTTGTTGTATAACTTTGCTCCTTGGAATTTTTATATGCAAAATTGTACTACCGAATCTTTGTGCTATCTCTTTATTTGTAGAGAAAGATATTAGAGATCTTCCACCAGAAATTGAATAGATTTCTTGGCCAAATTCACCATGAGCAAGTACATATTGTTCTATGCTTCCCCATTCCTTAATTGCTTTTGCATGAACATATTTAGTTTCAATAATAGCTTTACTTAAAGCATCTCTTATCGGTATATTAGAAAATCGTGCAGCATAATAAGTATTTGCTCCTGTTTGACTTAAAATCCAACCAGTTTCATCATATAATAATAATTCTGCTTCAAATTTTGTTCCTCTGTAAAGTTCTATTAAATCCAATCCTAACGGATCTATTCCGCTAATAGGATTATTACCTACATATCGATATAGATTGATATCACTTAAAATCCCTATTGGATCTTGGGTGATATACCTGCCTGTAAATGGGTCGTAATAGCGGTTTAGGTTGTAGTGTAATCCCGTCTCCTCATCATAATATTGCCCTTGGAACCTTAGCGGGTTATCCGGCAGGGTTTGAAAATCGTCTTGATGGTAGGTTTCGTTTATTATCTGCCCATAGGCATTATACTGGCATTCATAGAGGGTGTCACCCATGTTGCTGG
>NZ_WTEV01000075.1 GCF_009795885.1 Gilliamella sp. Pas-s25
TTTCTATTTTTTAATTTGACAATTAATTCTTGATATCTGTTAATAATATCAACTTCATGGTGTGTAATATAATCTCGAAACTCTATTGTTTGAATTAAAATATCTGATTCTTCAAAAACAAAATTTAATCTACCTGAAAAAACAATTTTTAAATTGATTTTTTGATCGGAATAGTCAGCACTTTTTCCTGCCAACCAAATATATTTATCCCCTATGGTAAAATTAGAATCTGTGGAATGAAAACGTTCATTTTTTTCATCATGTATTTTTAAATACATGTTTTTGAAGTTTTTTATAATTAATCTTGCCTTTCTAATCAAAATAATTAATATACTACTTGGGTCATTTAAATCAATTTCATTTAAAGCATTATTAAGAACACTTTTAGGATTTTGCTTTATAATAGGTAAATACCAAATTTCTTCGCTCATGTTAACCGCTATATTTTCTAAGTTGACTTGAAAATCATCTTCACCACTTTCTAAGTCAAACGATAAATAGTTTTCTATTCCTAGATTATTGTCTAAGCATATAAATTCCTGATAACTATTGGTTACATCTAATTTATATTCCATAATAAACCTTAATTATTTTCTAATAAATTTATATTCAGTAATAGTTTCATTCTGTATTGGTTTGCCATTTGATTGTGAATACCCTTTACTTGAAATAACATTTTTTTCAGATAAAGTGAATCCCTTGTCTGCAGCAATTTTTTCTATATTCTTCATACTTGGATTATTCCAACTACCTTTGATAATAATGGTTCCATTATTATCTAAAACTCTTAATATTTCACTACCTAATGGATCATATTTATATGGGTTTTCCATAATAATTTTATTTTGCGAACCTGTTGCAATATTTG
>NZ_WTEV01000076.1 GCF_009795885.1 Gilliamella sp. Pas-s25
GGGTGTTTTTTTAAGGCTTCTAATGCTTGTTCTTCATTAAAAGATACATCGTCTTGAGACAATTTTTCCCCTCTTTTTACCGCTAGGCCATAAACAGCTCTATCTTGCTCTTTTGTGCACTTCCAACAAGGAAAAAATCCGAGCAAACGTTCAAACTCAGTAACTATTCCTTTAAAATCAATCAAATCAAAAATATAATCGGGTAAATCACTTACTTCATTTTCGCCAATGACTTTTTCGGCCCAACGATTGACCTCATCCATATTGATAACACCAGATAATAAACAATCATATACAAAACCAATAGTTTGATCATTGCCTTTTACTAATCCTAACATATTTATTTCCCCTTAGATAATGCTTCGCCACCTATATGGCCTGTTTTTAAATGTTGTTTTGATGGAACCAGTTGCATTCTATTTTCCGCGTTTTCGACAATAAGGTTACCAAAGCGGTTATAGTCAAAGTGTTTGTCACTAAAAAAGGTCAGGCGGTTGCCTGTAATGCCACAATACTGTATTTTTAAGTTTGCATAAAAAAGCAGAAAATTAGATAACTCTTTTCTGCTTATCAGCTTAGCGAACATCCTAACCATTCTTCTTATAGTAGCGATATAAGTTGATGGATAAAATGATTAAAGATCGATAAATGGGAATGTTTCCCTGAACAATTTTTCGATTTCTGGGTGTTTTTTCAAGGCTTCTAATGCTTGTTCTTCATTAAAAGATACATCGTCTTGAGACAATTTTTCCCCTCTTTTTACCGCTAGGCCATAAACAGCTCTATCTTGCGCTTTTGTGCACTCCCAAGAAGGAAACAAACCGATCAATCTTCGTAATTCTGTTACTTCTCCTTTAAAATCAATTA
>NZ_WTEV01000077.1 GCF_009795885.1 Gilliamella sp. Pas-s25
CTTATTTATGGTTTAAATAAAAAAATAAACCCCGAATTATATCGAGGTTTGTCATCAATCTGAAGCCTCAATTAAGAGGCTTTTTTGTTTTCTCTGTAGAATTTTATTGCTTCTACTACAAGTTTGGCTTCTGATATATCTAAGTCTAAAGCCGTTTGTTTAATCATTGCGATATCGTCTATATTTAATTTAAAGGCTTTATTTTTAATGCCTCGTTTTTCATTACTTCGTTCGTTAATTTCGGCTCTTGTTAATGCCATATAATCACCTTGATTTATTAAATATTAGTTGTTATATTTAAGGTCATCGGCAGGGCTTTCGCCCCACCTTTGATACTACTTAAAAAGCCGGAAAACTTACAAGTAGTAGAAGAAATATGATTAAAAATTTCATTTTTTCTTCTCCTTAAGCCCTCGTCTTAGGTCGGGGGTTTACCTTATCAAGTCCCTTACTTGATGGTTATTATTGTAAGGTATCCTACAATAAAAGTCAACACTATTTATCTAAAAATTTTAATTTTTTATAGATTTATCATCGAATAAAATTATTAAATAAAGCCGCTTAACTGCGGTTTTTTATGCAAAATACATCAACAAAAGAATTAGCGGATTCTACGATTAACCAGCAAGGTTAATTTAAAGGGTAACATTTGAAAGTCACCCATCAGTCATCAAAAACAGTCAAATCACCTTCAGGTGGTTTTTTATTATCAGTTATCTTCATAATGAAGACGACTTAAAGCTAGTGTGCTAATTTGTGGAATGGCAACACATTTTCAAACAAAAAAATTAAGGGATAAGTGTTTTTTAAATTCAACGGGAGGCAAGTAGCCTAACGAAGA
>NZ_WTEV01000078.1 GCF_009795885.1 Gilliamella sp. Pas-s25
TAATATACCTGCCTGTAAATGGATCATAATAGCGATTTAGGTTGTAGTGTAACCCCGTCTCCTCATCATAATATTGCCCCTGAAACCTTAACGGATTCTCCGGCAGGGTGTGGAAATCTTCCTTATGGTAGGTTTCGTTTATTATCTGCCCATAGGTATTATACTGGCATTGGTATTCCCAGTAAGTCTATTAAAATACCCTATGTTTACTTTACTGATTACTATGTAAATTTTTTATCTTCACATTTATATAAAATTTTAGCTACATATATAGTAAAGGAGGAACTACAATTAGGGCATTTTTTTAAATTAACTCTGTGTAATTTTTTTTCTAACAAATCAAGTTTAGAGCTATCTGGTTTACCACTTTTATCTAAAATAATATAAATTGCTCCAGGATCAATGACTAATGAAACATATTCTTGATGACAAGTAAAACAAACCACTCTTTGAATATATGTTTTAATTGAATTGATGAAATCTTGATCATTAAAAGTATCATTAATTACTTTTTGATCCAACACGTTTAAATCAATATCATAATTTGGCCATACAATACAATAAGGAGCATCATAAAATGTGATATTTTCTTCTTTACTTTTTGGAAATTGAGGGCGTTTAAAAATAGCTAATCGTGTATTATTTCCATTCTGTGATCCTCGCCAAAATATTAGACAGTGCCCACCTCTATCATTTTTTCGTTTTGGTAATATTGTTGTTCATATTGTTCAGGTGATA
>NZ_WTEV01000007.1:0-4936 GCF_009795885.1 Gilliamella sp. Pas-s25
CCAATTCCGATTCCGAGCCAAACTCTCCATTCTTGTTATCTGTTTCACTGTCGCGGTAATTCCTTCATGCGTCACGGGCGTCCATGTCAATCCATCTACATAGCCATATATGACTAAGTCAAAATACAATCCATTTGCCCCCGTAGTCGGAAAATTAAGCGCGTATGATGCGGGATTGGTGTCTTTGTCTTTAAAGATGAATCCCAAATAACTGTCCCATATGTCAGGGATCTCTATGTCTATAGCTCCTGAGAACAACACTGGGGTAACGAACCAGATAGTTGCTGGGGCGTTCGTCGGTGGTAATAGTATAGCATCACTACGATTATTCTCTCGACCATTTTGACCCGCTAATGCCGGCAAATGCCATAAACATGACAATAAAAACAATGCCAACGCCAACGGTTTTTTTCGAGATAATTTTGATAGTGATTTGAGAAATAACTTCGAGAATATAAACGAGGCAAGCCAAAAAACTCGCCTGATGCGTCCATTTAATAAATTTATGTTTTATTTCGATTTTTCACATCTATTTGCTTATTAAATAAGCTGTTTTTTAAAAATAGGTGAAAGTATAACCGTTTTAAAAAAGCTTGGCTAGCTTTTTGGGGGATTTTTGGACAAAAATTAATTAAGTGTAACTTTGATTAAGTTTATGAAAAACTTTAACGGATTGAAATATTATTTTTACTATAAAAAATTTAAATAAAATCAATATCTTTACTGAACTACTTTTAGTTATTTATTGTTAATAATGAGGTATGTGCAATTATCTTTTTATAGTTTTATCCAAAAAACGACTAAATATACATAACTTGTAGGAATTGCTCGGGTTGTTTACAGTAATTTGAGAAAATACTGTAAACAACCCGAGCAACTCCTATTAAACACAGCTATTTTTCTGGCAACGGGATAACCTTGGTTGCTTTATATTCTTTTGTCTTTTTATCAAACGCTTGTAATTTGAATATACAAAGGAATTTCTTTTCATTCTCTGCTGGTTTAGCACCGATAGATAGCAAATAATCGGTATCTTTTTTCGGTATAAATACTATTTTTTTGTCATTCCACTTACATGTAACCGATTCAGTGTAACCGCGATGGAACCATCCTGGTTCATGTCTTTTATATCTATAAACTGCAACATTAAAAATAAATGGCTTATCTGGCACTATGTTGAGCTGATTTATTGGTTTTGCATTTTCATCCAAAACTTGTACGCCATGAATGTCGGTAACAATGGGTGCATAAGTTTCATCGCCAAATCGATAAGCCATTAAATATCCTGATTTACTTTTATTTGTTATGTCAAATATGCGTAACCTAGTTGCAGTAAAATCACCTGATCCCACTTGTACTACAGTAATTCTAGCCTTAGGCTGTTTACCTTTTGGCTCAATATCAGAATAAAAACGGGTTTTTGCTAGATATTCTTCTTGTCTTTTTTTTACACTATCAGCTTGTTTTGTTGAAGTATCTTGTGCACACGATGTGAGCAACATTGAAAATACAATAAAAGCTATTAATTTTAATAAGTTATACATTATTTTTCCTTATTATTTCTAAAAGTGAAATTAAGGATAATAGATATTTAACATTAAAGAAAGAATTTTAGTTTTAAATGAATTGATTTTATTATACTTTGTTTGCGCTGGTTGATTAATTACCGTTCAAAATTACTAGAACGAAGATATTCCCAATCACCGTTTTTATAATAAAACGGTATATTCTTTATTTGCTAAATAATCCTAACATTCAATAACCATTACTATAATTTTTTTCATAAATAATTTTCGCAAATAAAGAGGTTCGACTAATCCATCCCTGCAATTAATTTAACCTTGCCGAGTTTATTGCATAGTAGAGAATTGGAAGTCAATAATATCTATAAGCTATTTTTACATATCACTATACAATAATAATTATTATAAATTACTAGTTAGTGTTTTATTTACGCTTTACCCTGCACATTTTCTATATTACACAAGTTCAATCATGATTTAGATTTAATTATATGTCTTGATTGACATATATTATCATAGTTACTTGATAAATTTTAATATTTTAAATATAGCTAAATTTTATATTCATTTTTCTGCAAGCTCTTTAGATTTATTAATTGTTGCTTCTACAGCATCAATTACCGCTGCTCTAAATCCTTTAGCTTCAAGCATTTGCACTCCCTCAATCGTAGTGCCAGCAGGTGAACAGACCATATCTTTTAATTCACCAGGATGTTTACCTGTTTCTAATAATAGTTTTGCCGATCCCAATACTGCTTGTGCAGCAAATTTATAGGCTTGTTTTCTTGATAATCCGCCTTTAACTGCACCATCAGCTAACGCTTCAATAAACATAAACACAAACGCTGGCGAAGATCCACTTGCGCCAATAACTGCATCGATTAAATATTCAGGAACAATCTCAGTCTTGCCTACGCAATTTAATAATGTTTGTACTATTGACAAATCTTCATTGGTAATTTCAGAATTCGGTGTAATTGAGCACATAGCGGCATTGACAAGCGCTGGGGTATTTGGCATAACGCGAACAATTTTTTGCTCATAGCCCACACATTTTGCAATTGTCTTAATAGTGACACCAGCAGCAATTGAAATAACGATAGTATCCCTTTTTAATTCTTTTTGAATATCATTAAGCACATCAACAATCACATTAGGTTTAACGGCAACCAATACAATATCTGACTCACGAGCAACATCTCTTGCTGAATCCAAATTATTAACTAAATAAGTTTGATTAAGCGCTTGACCTTTTTCTAAATGAGGATCATAAACATAAAGCTGAGTTCCTGATACAATATTACTGCCCAAAATGCCTTGCAAAATTGCCGTGCCCATGTTTCCTAAACCAATAAAACCAATTTTTTGTTCCATTTATTAATCACTTTTTAGTATCTATAGTTGTTGACAATTATAGAGTATTTTTTGATCCAAAACCCAACTTTTACCAAAATAGTTTATTGTTAACTATATTCATAAGTATTTTTAGATCTGACGTTAATTTTTATTAAAGTGTGCAAGCAATATTTGTTGGTTATTTTACTCTTTGTCGAATAAGAAAATAAAATTGGCAGTAATGTCAGTTAAGACTAATTTGCATACCATATTAGTATCTAGTTTACATCAATATGAATTTTAGGTGATAACTACAAACTAAGGAGTAACGCAAGCTACTCTATAATCTTGATCTGAAAGCAATCTATCTCCAACAAGTCCATTATTAGCCTCTACAACAAAATTAGTGTCCAGGTAATGTTGATCTGATGTCCAATAATATGCACGGTTGATTGCTCCCCAGTCAGGATCACCTACTTGAAAAAACTCCCAATCACTATCTTTGTAGTAAATTTGAGTCATACGCCCCCATTCGTTAAGTAATCCTCCCATCCAATAACCATTTTCTTTATAACTAATTTTTCGTAAATAGGTTTCGTCTATTATACCATTTTGCCAATCAACACTTCCTGCTCGATTTGAATTAGAAAAGTCTAGTACTTTAATTACACGATACCCGCCACCATTAAAACTATTACAAAACGTTACAGCATTTTGATATCCCCCTGCGCCACCTTTCTTAGCCACATACCAACGCTCTAGTTTAAAACTATATAATGGTTCATTGTGGGTATCATGCAATGAAAATACCGAGGGCTGGAAAGCACTAGGGTTATTTTCTTTAGGACCGATTAAAGTCATTTTAATTAAACCTGTAGGAGAGGTATTTTCAGCATTTAATTTTAATGTCACTCCGCCTTTGCTAATTGTATTACCATTTGCATTAACAAAATCTTGTGCTTTTATTCCTGCAACACTCAAATAAAAAAACAAATTATGAGAGCCTGTGGTTGGAAAATTTGCGCCAGGATTCGCTGGATTATAAGCATAAAACCCCCTATGCTTATTCCACTCGCCATTTCCTGCGTTAATAGAAGAAATCGCGCCGTCATAAGGGAGTTCGCCTGAATGAAGATCAAACTCTAAATTCGGTTTTGCGTAACAAAACTTAGGTTTATTCACTTTCGGGTAAAGGTAATAGGAATGTTTTCCACCGGTAATGAGACCACTTTGCGATGGTATGCCATATTCAGTTTCAATGCTCATATCATCTACTTCTATCGTCAATTTATAAGGAGCATCACACTCGTTAAGTAAGCTGCTAGCATTATTTTTCACATAATCAGTAATATCTTGACCTTCTAAATTTTGCCATTTAATTTTTAGCTTACTCATTCCGTTACCATGAATAATATCACCATCATCATCTTTCCAATAACCATTATTCTCAATAACATTATCGGTTAATTCATTTGGATAATTTTTAAATGGCACTAATGTTTTTATATCTGCAAAGGTTGCTGATACCTTATCTAACATGATTGGATTTTCCATGCTTGAAGTATCTGTAGATGCACTTACAACTCTATTGCTAGGCAATGTAATCGACAACAAAGGAACAACGGAATTCGCATGTGTCACGCCATTATCAAATGTTAAATATGGTGCACTACCATGAATCTCTTTCACTGTCGCCGCTGTTAATGCTGATAAAGCATTATTTGATATAACTAACCCCAATAATGCCAAAATTGTTCGGGGAATATAACATTTATTTTCTAAATTTGGCGATATAAACGACAAAATTTTACTAAACGCCCTATGATTAAAAAAGTGGAATAAGATACTTAAAGATTGATGATAATTGTATTGTAAAGTTAATTTTAGAAATTGTTCAAAATATGTGCTGTGTGCTGTGTGCTGTGTGCTGTGTGCTGTGTGCTGTGTGCTGTGTGCTGTGTGCTGTGTGCTGTGTGCTGTGTGCTGTGTGCTGTGTGCTGTGTGCTGTGTGCTGTGTGCTGTGTGCTGTGTGCTGTGTGCTGTGTGCTGTGTGCTGTGTGCTGTGTGCTGTGTGCTGT
>NZ_WTEV01000007.1:5035-130917 GCF_009795885.1 Gilliamella sp. Pas-s25
GTGTGCTGTGTGCTGTGTGCTGTGTGCTGTGTGCTGTGTGCTGTGTGCTGTGTGCTGTGTGCTGTGTGCTGTGTGCTGTGTGCTGTTACTAATCATTTTACCATGACCTATACATTTTCGCAAAGCTTTTAATTTATTTCGTTATCTTCATATAAAATCAATAGGTTAGCAATTAATAACTAATTAATTTTCCCCAATTGATTATTCAATAATAACTTATATTTAAATCTCACAATAAGACTTTAGGATAAATAGAGAGACAGATTATAAACATAAAAGTATATCACTTTAAAGTAAATACTCCCATTTTTTTGTTAAGATTTGTAAAGATATCTTATTTCCCTTTCCAAACTATGTAAAATATATAAACAAGTAAAATAAGCTTACGACCAAACATAATTTAAATTTTTTAATTAGTAGTCTTGCATAATTTGCATGCCATACTGCTGCCCAGTCTGCATAAGCGAGAAGATCTGCTTCGTTTTGCCTTCATTGATCAAATTACTAACTGCTGGAGTATTAATCAGTATTTCAAATAAAGCTTTACGTCCGTTATTATCTGGAACTAATTTTTGACTTATAACAGCTCTTAGACTTGTTGATAATTGCGTGCGAATAAAATCTCGTGAACTATCTTTAAATACATCGATGATACGATTAATGGTTTGAATAGCAGAATGAGTATGCAAAGTAGCAAAAACTAAATGACCGGTTTCAGCAGCGGTTAATGCAGCTTGGATCGAGTGTTTATTGCGTAGTTCACCTAGCAATATGATATCGGGATCTTGCCTTAAAAGGCTATCAATAGCACTTCCAAAATTTGCCACCTCGCATTGCTGAATTAATGATTTATCATTTTGGTAAATATATTCAATTGGATCTTCTAAAGTAATAATATGCTTAGCGACTGTCGAATTTATATATTGAATTAATGATGCTAAAGTCGTGGATTTACCGCTTCCTGTTGTACCTGTTATAAGAATAATCCCTGAGTCAATTGTAGCAAGTTTTCTAAAAATAGCCGGCGCATTAATTTGTGATAAGGTTGGAATACGATGATTAATAACACGAAATACTGCTGAAATGCCACGCTGTTGATAGAAAATATTTACCCTAAATCGCCCTATTTCTGCCAAATGATAAGCAAAATCAAGTTGTCCACTTTGTTTAAAGGCATCAATTTGTGATTGTTCCAGCAAATTAAATAATTCCATTTCAAGTTGTAATGGTGATAATTTTTCTTCAGCCAAAAACTGTAATTGCCCATTAACTCGAATGCATGGCACTGTGCCACTTGAAAGGTGCAAATCTGACGCATTTTGCGTTACACTAAGAGCCAAAATTGAGTTTAACATTAAACTTTACCTACTAATTACCAATTGGGAATTAACATGAATATAATACAAGACAATTTAATTGTTATTAAAAAAGAAATTGAGAAAATTGCATTAAAGTGCGAACGCGATCCCAATACAATAGAACTTATTGCAGTCAGTAAAACCAAATCTGTACAACAAATCACCGAAGCCATAAATGCGGGTCAATCCGTTTTTGGCGAAAACTATGTGCAAGAAGGCGTAGAAAAGATTCAATATTTCAAACAAATCATGCCAAATAGAGTACTTACATGGCATTTTATTGGTCCATTACAATCCAATAAAAGCAAATTAGTCGCTGAACACTTTGACTGGATGCACACCATTGATCGATTTAAAATCGCACAGCGTTTAAACGATCAGCGCCCAGCTAATATGGGAAAACTCAATGTTTTAATTCAAGTTAATATTAGTCAAGAAGCGAGTAAATCGGGGGTTGCTCCTGAAGAAGTTGCAGATTTGGTGCAACACATTATCACGCTACCAAATTTAAATTTACGTGGTTTAATGGCTATTCCTGAAATAGAAAATGATTTTGATAAACAATTAGATGTTTTCAAACAAATGCAACAACTTCTGCAATCATTACAGGCGGATTACCCATTTATGGATACATTATCTATGGGAATGAGTGGCGATATGCAAGCTGCGATTATTGCTGGTAGTACTATGGTTCGCATAGGAACGGCAATCTTTGGAGCAAGGCAATATTTGTGATATATTGCCAAAAGAGTTTATATTAAGGAGTCTTAAATGACATCACTTTATTTTTTGTGCAAAACTATTTTAACGTTATGCCTATATATCTTAATTTTGCGTTTATGGATGCAAACTGCACGTGTAAATTTTTATAATCCATTTACCCAATTTATTGTCAAAATAACCCAACCTATTATTGGTCCATTACGTCAAGTTATTCCGTCGATTAAGCGTATGGATACTGCTACATGGGTTCTTTTGTACTTTGTTGCTGTTATTAAGATCGTTTTTATTTTCTATTATGGCATGATTAATACACCAATGTGGTCTAGTGAATACCTTCTATATGCTATTGCAGCCATAGCGCATGCGTTTGGATATTTATTATTTTGGTTATTACTATTTCGAGCAATTTCGAGTTGGGTAAGCCGAGGGCAATCAGGTGCAGATGAATTGCTTGCTCAGTTAACAGAACCTCTTATATCGCCAATCCGTCGCATAGTCCCTCCTATAGGTATGATTGATATCTCATTTATGATTTTCGTATTTATTTTGATGTTTTTAAATATGTTGGCTATCGATATTGTTGGATATCTATGGCTGATACTTTAAGTTCAAATAACAGAGGAACACTTTTTTAGATTATTGATAAAAAGCTCGCTTTTTAGCGAGTTTTTTAGTTAATAGATAAGTGAAAAATAATCAAAGGTATTGCCAATGCTGAAAAAATACATTCATTAAACATAAAAAAGACAACAAGCCTTTTTTCCACAAAATCATTTTGTTCTTAACATTGTAAATACCGCTGATTTTGAGTTTATTCGCAAGGTAGCAGGCTAAGCACTTTAAATCCAACTGTTACGCCCCAATTACCTACCAAATAAAAAGCAGTCTTATTTTAATAAAATAAATTTAAAATATTGATTTTATTAAAATTTAAACTTAAATATTTTACAAAATATTCTTAACAGCACTATGTTAGATTTAAATAATAGCGAAATTTATCAACAATCTAAGAACACAATAACTCTCTTTTTAAATAATATGATCTTCCCAACAAATCACATCTTTTTCATAAACAATGCGATTTTTAACGGATATTTTTAGCTTATGCATAAGTTTCTTATTCCCTGTAATTAGTGGGTGCCAATGAGGCAGCTGACCTGTTTCAGAAAAATAACGATAAGTACAAGTTGGTGGTAACCATTCAATGGTAAGCAGATTTTCACGGGTCAGCTTAATACAATCGGGTTCATATTTAAAACGATTATGATAATGTTTGCATTGACAAGTTTTAGAATCAAGTAAATTACAAGCCACATTGGTATACAAGATTTCGTCGGTATCTTCGTCCATTAACTTATTAAGACAGCATTGACCACAGCCATCACAAAGCTGTTCCCATTCATCATCGCTCATTTGATCTAATGTTTTAGATTCCCAAAATGGTTCAATCATACTTTAAAATCATCTTCTTTTAACATCTGCAAGAAAAAACCATCTGTCTTTATTTTTTCTTCAATTTCATCGGAAGTACCGACAACAAACCGCCGTTTACCATCAAGTAATACTTTCATCACAAATACCGGCGAACCAAAAATAGAAAGTATTTTTTCAGGAATACTTGAAAAGTCATTTTCATGTTCCATATACAAATAGCAATTTTCTTTTTTAGTACTTCGATAAATATAACACCACATCATAAAATAAAACCTTATTAATAAACCTTACTTAAGACTGTTTTGCAAATAAACACCAGCACCCAATAGCCCAGGATCTTCATGAGTTATCACATAAACAGGAATTTTTTTAACTAAATAAGACATGCGACCTTTATGTTCAAATGCCTCTCTAAATGGTGATGATTTAAAAAATTCTATAAAACGAGGCACAATCCCCCCAGCAATATAAACACCACCTTGAGTATTCAGTGTTAAAGCTAAATTGCCACCAAAGCGCCCCATAAAAGTACAAAAATACGTTAGAGTTTGCAAACACAGCGGGCAACTTTTTGATAAGGCATTTTTAACAATAATGTCTGGCGTAAGTGCTTCTATAGGTTGTTCATTAATTTGCAACAGCGCTTGATAAATATTAACAATACCATTTCCTGATAGGAAACGTTCGGTCGAAACCCGTCCAAACTTTTTTCTTAGCTGAGCTAAAATACGATCTTCATCTTCACTGGTCATTGGCAATTCGGTATGACCACCCTCTCCAGATAAACTAATCCAATGCTGCTTAATTTTTATTAAATGAGACACGCCTAGCCCTGTACCTGCACCATAAATTGCAATGGGGTAATTTAGATTAGGTTCGTCACCACCAATTTTGATTAAATCTTTTTTTGATAATTGAGGTATTGACATTGACACTGCTGTAAAATCATTAATCACCTCAAGTTTTATAAGATTTAATGCTTGAATTAATTCAGAACGCGAAAATGATAAATCATTATTAGTCATATTGATCACATCCTCATCATCAATCGGGCAAGCAATTGCAATACAAGCCATTTCAACGGTTACTGATTGGGATGCTAAATAGTCTTTAATTAATGTTAATAATATATCATTTTTTGAGATAAGAATTTTAGTGATTGCAGATAACTCATTAGTTGCTAAATCATACAACGCAAAACGAGCATTGGTACCACCAATATCTGTGACTAGTGCATATTGACTCATGTTGTTCCCTTTTATGATAAATTAATTATTTTAATTTAAATAGTAAGCTTTTTATTCATCATACCGAAAGCGCAATAGGTAACATTATAAACCATTTATAATAATTTCAATAAGTTACCTTAATTGATATTGCTTATATGGGGCTGCGCTAAACCGAGTTAGCGGATAAAGTTTTAAAAATTTAAAATAGCAAAATCTACAACCACTTTTTAAGTTTAAAATAAATATAAGGTGCAACACCCGCTAGTAACATTAATAGTAATGAAAACGGATAACCGTACTCCCATTTTAATTCAGGCATAAATTCAAAGTTCATACCATAAGCAGAAGCAACCACTGTTGGAGGTAAAAACACAACCGACACAACCGAGAAAATCTTAATAATTCGACTCTGTTCAATATTAATGAAGCTGGTTGCAGCTTGCATTAAGAAGTTTACTTTTTGAAATAATGATTCATTATGCGGAACAAGTGACTCAATATCGCGAATCACCTCACGAGCTTGTTCAAGTTGTTCTACTGGCATTTTTGCGCGACGAACTAAATAGTTAACTGCTCGTTGACTATCCATTAAACAAAGCCGTACTTTCCACGCGGTATCTTCAAGTTCAGCTAATGAGGTGATCGCTTCATCATAATGTTCTTGCGCAGAGCGATCCATAATAATTAAACTTAACTCTTCTAATTCACTATAAATATTTTCGATTTGATCGGCTAATTGTTCTACTTTAACTTCAAACAAATCAAGTAATACTTCATAGGGATTTCCATCGTTCATGCTTTGATAACGAGAACGCATGCGATACAAACGAAAGGCCGGAAGATCACGCTCACGCAAGGTAAATAGACGTCCATTGTGCACAGTAAATGCAACTGTTGAGTTACCTGCTCGGTCTTCTGCATCTGCATAAAAAAAGAAAGAGTGAACATGTAATCCTTCGTTGTCCTCAAAAAAACGCGCTGACGCCTCAATATCATCTAACTCAATACTCGTTGCTAAGTTTTGTCCTAAATGTGTTAAAACAAAATCACGATCAGCTTCCTCTGGCTCAATCAAATCAACCCAAGTCGCATTATTTATATCGCCTTCATTAATTTTTACTAATTGTTTGTTTTTTAATCCAAACGCATTAATCATAAGGTCTCCAGTAGGGGGGGAATGTTTAGAACAATACACCAACAAATATTTGGCATTATACTCGTTAAAGTAAAAAATTCCTATGGTTAGACCAATCTTTCTCTATCTTTACATAATGGGATCAATATTCCATTAATTGAATTAAATTCGCTGATATTACTATAGTCTCATGTTACAATACCTAGCTTAAATACTTATGTAATTTTTAGGAGTTAACAATGGCCAATCGAGGAATAAATAAAGTCATTTTAGTCGGTAACTTAGGACAAGACCCTGAAGTTCGTTACATGTCTAATGGTAATGCAGTTACTAATTTGAGTGTCGCAACATCAGAATCATGGAAAGATAAACAAACTGGTGAAACCCGCGATCGCACTGAATGGCATCGCGTTGTTGTTTTCGGTAAATTAGCTGAAATTGCTGGCGAATACTTAAAAAAAGGTTCGCAAATTTATCTTGAAGGACAATTACAAACTCGAAAATGGCAAGATCAGTCAGGACAAGATCGTTATACTACAGAAGTGGTGATCAACCCAATTGGTGGGACTTTACAAATTTTAAGTTCAAGAAATAGTGGCGAAAGTTTCAATGATGGCTCACAAAATTGGGGACAAAGCGCAAATAATTTTTCATCTGCACCAGCTGCTCAATCTCGCCCGACAACACAAAGTGCACCAGCAGCACCAACACAACCAGCCGCAACTCCCGAACCTCCAATGGATTTTGACGACGATATTCCATTCTAAGTTTTACCTTAGAGTATAAATGTAAAAACTTCATCAACAACTCCTTTGTTATAAGGGGTTGTTTGTTTTTATATTTTATATAAAACAGCTAATATAAAAACGCCCTTTAAATATGTAAAAATATAATTCTAAAACGCAATAGTGATAAATTAAACATTACTGCTACTTAGAGTAAATTACAGTTTTGGTATATTTTTGATCATTTCCACTTGCATTAAATAATCATAAAGCGGGACTAATTGTTTAAATCCTTTCATTAATTTATTGGGTAAATCGCTATTTAACACATCTTCAATATGATCACTTGTTACCATAACAGCAAGATTTTTGCGGTTATACCATGTTGCTATTTTTACATCTTGCTCTTTGATTAACGGCCGTTTATAACTTTCACCAACAAGCTCAAATGGTTTTTTAACGCAGTGCGTCATCGCTAAAAATTTCTTAGTATCATTAAGGATTTCATCTCGAAAAATATCCATCGTTTGTTTTGATGAACAATAATAACCAAGACCATATTGATAGCTACTTGGGCTAATTTCAAAAAAGTAGGCAGGTGCTTCTTTCCAATCTCGATTAGGTCGTTTAAAGGTCAACCATAAGCGACTACGATAAAGTGATTTATCATTTGAAAAACGAGTATCGCGATGAATACGCGAAATAGTTTTACCAATGGCTGGTCGAGTCTCAAACCATTCATCAATTTTAAGCATCTCTGGAGCTAGTTGATCAACTAATAGCCTAAAAGGCTTAACTAAATCGTTATCATAAATAGCGCGATGTTGTTCAAACCATGGTTTGCTGTTATTTATCCAAGCATCTTGCAAAAAATTAAGCCCTGCTTGTGTAAAACCAGTGAAGTTTGCCATTGCTTACTCCTTAAATAACGCTCTTACTTTTTCTAAATCTTCTAGCGTATCAACCCCTATTGCTGGGGGCTGTTTTGCCACTGCAACATGAATTTTCTCACCATACCAAAGCACTCTAAGTTGTTCTAACATTTCAATTTGCTCAAGTGAAGATGGTGCCCAGTTGATATACTGACGAATAAAGCCAGCACGATAAGCATAAATACCAATATGACGAAGATAAAAATTACCAATACTGGATTGCTTTAAGAGATCAACCGATTTAGCAAAACGATCGCGCTCCCAAGGAATCGTAGCACGAGAAAAATAAAGCGCATACCCATCTTTGTCGGTCACAACTTTAACCGCACCGGTATTAAATGCCTCTTCAACAGAAGCAATTGGCACCGCTAATGTTGCCATTCCAGTTTTATATTGCACCAAGTTTTCAGCCACTTGATCAATAATAACGGGTGGAATTAAAGGTTCATCCCCCTGTACATTAACAATGATTTCATCATTAGCAAACTGATAAGCATTAATGACCTCTGCTAACCTTTCAGTACCAGAATTATGCTTGTCACTAGTAAGAATGACTTCACCGCCATACTCCTTGACTACATCAAAAACTTGCTGATGATCTGTTGCAATAATTACTCGAGTGGCTGACGATTTTTTTGCTTGCTCCATCACTCGAACAATCATAGGTTTACCATGAATATCCGCTAGCGGTTTAGCTGGCAAACGACTTGAAGCATACCTAGCAGGAATAATAACTGAAAAATTCATAATTAATACCTTAACTCTTATTCTTGAACAGGCTGTGATTGATTGAGTGGCTTTGCCTCGCTTTCTAGTAATACCGGAATGTTATCTTTGATTGCATAAACTAGATTATCTGCTGGACAAATTAACTGCTGATTGTTGGCATCATATTGTAGTTGCCCATGGCATTTAGGACAAGCAAGTGCGCTTAATAAGATTTCTTTCATATTTTATTCTCTTTGAGATTTTGTCTTAGCTAATAACAAACAGATCTGATCAACAGCCTCTACGGGTATTACCGCATCAATAGGTAGATACCACCAATTTTTCTGGGCAAATTGCCTACATTTAACGGCGTCTTTTTCAGTCATTAAAAGTGTTTGTTCACTACTTGCGACATTGTTTAACAACGGCAAAGTAAATTTTTGATGATCAGCAAAAGAAACGGTTTTAACCACATCAATTTGCATGTTGATCAGCATATCAAAAAAACGTTTTGGATTACTAATACCCGCAATAGCATAAATATTTTGCAATGAAGATAATGCTTTTTTTTCTTTAGTTAGTAAATTTACTGCATATAGTGGCGTTAATTGCATGGTGTAGGTTTTATTTGGATACTGCTGAGCCAAATTATTTACGCTATCACCGTTTATAATAATCAGATCAACCGATTTTAATCGTCTTTTTCGCTCTCTCATTGGTCCTGCCGGCATCCACCATCCATTACCAAATAAACGTTTTCCATCAACCACTACTACTTCAATGTCGCGCGATAATGCATAATGTTGTAAACCATCATCGGTCAAAATGACATCTAACTCATACTGCTTTAATAATGCTTGAACAGCTTCAGCTCGGTGGGGCGATACAGCAACAGGCACATTAGTACGTTGAAAAATAAGTACCGGCTCGTCACCAGCTTGTTCGGTTGTGGTTGTATTATCTAAAATAAGCGGATAGCTATCAGCCTTGCCACCATATCCTCGCGAAACAACGCCAACTTGTAATCCTCTTTGTTTTAACAATTCAATTAAACCAACAACCAGTGGTGTTTTGCCATTACCACCAACGGATAAGTTGCCAATAACAATAATAGGTACAGGGGAGCGCCAAGATTTAAAAATACCTAATTGATATAAAAAGCGGCGAACAAAAGCAATCAAACCATATAATAAAGAAAATGGTATGAACAACCAAAATAATCGATTTTTACCATACCACAGTTTTTCAATCATAACTTTAACATCACTTAATTACATTCAGTCAAATTGTTTTATCTTTTAATGTCGATATAACAATTATTAACATGGTTGCCTATAGCAAACGATAGCCTATTTTACTCATAAATTGGAAAACTACCAAACCAATCATGATACCATCTGGGTTTAATTTCGTCTCGCATGGTTTTTAACTTCCAAGTGTGCTTATTAAAAAATAGACTTATTTGACCAGTTCTAGCTGTAACATAATAATCTAAGTGTAAATCTTGATACCGCTTTATTACCTTATTGGAAGGCAGTTTCCAAGGATTATAACGAGAGGTAGACGCCAACGATTTTAGTGGTTTAACATGGTTTAAAAATGCATAACTTGACGAAGTACTACTACCATGATGCGGAATTTGTAAGATTGTGGATGCTAACTGATTTCGATATTTTGTAATTAACTGATACTCCTGATTACGCTCTAAATCCCCAGTTAATAATACAGAAAAGTGCCCATCGGTTACTTGTATTACACAAGAGTCCTCATTTTGGGCATATTTTACCAACTTATTAGGCCACAATATATTAAATGTCAGATCGTTCCAATTAATACGATTATCGGCTAAACATGGATAGTTATTATTTAAATCAGAAGAAGAACTCATTAACCATGCCTTTGGGTAAACTTGTTGAAGCAATTTTAAACCTCCAACATGATCATTATGTTGATGACTAATAATAATGCCCTGTACATTCAAATTATGCCATTGCAAAAAAGGAATAATGACCCTTTCCATAGCTGAACTTGTTTCCCAGTTGGCTCCGGTATCATACAAAATGGCTGACTTGCCATCATGAATAACAATTGCCAAGCCATGACCAACATCTAACATATCTAACCGCCAACGATAGTGTTGCTGTTTGAAAAATGGTGTGACCAATATCGCCAAAATGGCTAACAAAGTAATACTAAAGTGGTGCCAAATCCCAGTGCGCATTATAACTACACCTAACCAGCCTAAAAGACTTAACCAATAAAATTCTGAAGGAATGTTAAGCCATAACCAATTAAGCCAATTTAAATTAAAAAATAACCATTGCAAAGATTTATCAGCAATCAACCAAAACCACAATGCGATGGAAAAACAGTTGATAATACTAAATATTAGTGCCAGTAAAACAGAAGGAAAAGTAAATAACGAAATAACAGGAATCGCAATCAAATTGGTTAAAATTGAAACCGCACTAACACCCTGAAAAACTAAAAATTGAATGGGAAGCAACAACAAGGTTAACCCAAACTGCAAATGCAATAGCCTAACTACATACCAACGCTTTTTGTTCTTTACTGCTTTAGGGAGTGGCAACCAATCAAACCAAAAAATTAAGCTAATTACCGCATAGCAAGATAACCAAAAACTTTCAGATAAAATCATCAACGGATCAAACAGTAATAATAACGCAATAATTCGATTAACTTTTTGCCATGCACTTATATGATGTTTTGTATAACGTAAATAAATCCAAATTGATAAAGCCAGTATAGCGCGCAATGTAGGGGGATTGAAACCCGTTAACCATGCATAAAAAAGAGCGCATAACCACCCTATAATAATCGGCACAAAAAAATAGATAAAGCGCTTTGGAATAAAAAATAGTAACACTTTAACCATAAAACAGCTCAGGCCAAAAACCACTAAAATATGCATACCCGATATAGCCATTAAATGGGCGATGCCTGTTTGCTTCATCACCACACGATGTGAGTCATCTAATTGAGATCGATCACCAAAAGCAAGGGCATACAAGATACCTCGATAACGAAACAAATCAATGTAAGATAGTGCTGAATCAGTAATAAATTGTCTTAGATCAGATTTACTATCTACTAGTTTGGCATCAATTAATTTAGCTGATAGCAAACTTCGGTTTGCTATCGAAAAGCGCTGGCTATCAAATCCGCCTTCATTTAAATAGCTATGCACAACTTTCGTTTTTAGTGTTAATTGCCAAATTTGTCCCGATTTGGGGAGGTCTGGCTTATCCCAATAAACCGAAATCGGAATACTATTAGGCAGCATAACATCTGAAATAGAAAAAACAGAACATGACAAATAATAAGGATCAATTGCTGTTTGTCGTGTATTTATATTTACTATTTTGGCTTTAACAACAAGCTGTTTATCAATATAAGGCGAAATACTCGATAAATATTGTTTAGAATATGCCGTAGACCATAAAAAACCTAAACCCAATACAATAAAAATAGACAAAATATTGTGTAACTTAACTGGAACAACCAACATCAACATGATCAAGATTATGGCAATACCATACCACAACCAATCAGATAATAAGTATGGCAAAAACAATAATGGCAAGCAGCCTAGCGAAAACATGATAGCCAATAAATCAAGAGAATAAAATTGCCGCATTAGTGCCCGCCATATTTATTTTCAACCAATAGCCAGCCTATCACTGAATATGCTTAACAAGATAAATGAGTTTGATTTTTTCGATCAGTCTTCCAATTTGATCATTAATTTAGATAAAATTAGCTAAAATTTGTTTGTCATGTTCATAATTAAAAAATACAACATAGTTATCGTGTTGATGGATTTTTCATGGACGGATTGGATTAAATAAACGAGAGAACATTGCTCAATGAATTAGCTTGCTCAAAATAAAAAAGCCAATGATTCGACTCAAAGGCTTTTAATTAAACATAGAATTTAAAGATTATGCGTTTGCAGCTTTGTTTACTCTTTCTCGCAACTCTTTACCTGGTTTAAAGTGAGGAATATATTTATGTTTCACTTCAACACTTCCACCCGTTCTTGGGTTTCTTGCTTTACGTGGAGCACGATAGTTTAAACTAAAACTACCAAAGCCTCGGATTTCTACACGATCGTTGCTTTCCATGGCTAAAGCGATCTGCTCAATAATATCTCTAACAGAATCATCAACTAACTGCACAGGAAGATGTGTGCGCCAATTAACAATTCGTTCTACTAAATCTGATCTGTTCATGGTCACTCCTAATTTATTTATGTGTCATGTAACTTATTCAGTTTATACCATAAAAGAAAAAGAGGGCAAGCCCTCTTTACTCTTTACATAAATATTTTTTACTCAGTTTTTGAAGCGGCTTTAAATGCTTCAGCCATTGCATTAGTGAATGATGCCTCTTCTTGAGTTGCAGTACTATTTACCGCAGCAAGTGCTTCTTTTTCGTCAGCTTCATCTTTTGCACGTACTGATAAAGAAATTGCACGAGATTTACGATCGATATTAACGATTTTAGCTTCAACTTCATCACCAACTTTTAATGCCGTTGTTGCATCTTCAATACGTTCACGAGCGATATCTTGTGCTTTTAAGTAGCCTTCAATACCTTCAGCGATTTCAATAGTCGCACCTTTAGCATCAACTGCTGTTACATTTCCTTTAACAATTGTGCCTTTTTTGAAGTTAGAAGCAAAGCTACTAAATGGATCGTCTTCTAGTTGTTTAACACCTAGAGAGATACGTTCACGTTCAGCATCAACTTGTAACACAACAGCTTCGATATCATCGCCTTTCTTATAAGCTTTAACTGCTTCTTCGCCAGGCATATTCCAAGAGATGTCTGAAAGATGAACTAAACCATCAATACCACCATCTAAGCCAATGAAGATACCAAAATCAGTGATTGATTTGATCTTACCGCTAACTTTATCACCTTTATTGTGTGATTCAGCAAATTGTAACCATGGATTTGGTTTGCATTGTTTAAGACCAAGTGAAATACGACGACGCTCTTCATCAATTTCAAGTACAACCACTTCAACTTCATCACCAAGACTAACAACTTTAGAAGGATGAATATTTTTGTTTGTCCAATCCATTTCAGAAACGTGAACTAAGCCTTCAACACCCGTTTCAATTTCAACAAAACAACCGTAATCAGTTAAGTTAGTTACTTTACCTGTTACTTTAGTACCTTCTGGGTAACGCTTAGCAATTGAAACCCATGGATCTTCGCCTAATTGTTTTAAGCCAAGAGAAACACGTGAACGTTCTTTATCAAATTTAAGTACTTTAACAAGTAATTCTTGACCCACTTCAACCACTTCACTTGGGTGTTTAACACGTTTCCAAGCCATATCAGTGATATGAAGTAAACCATCAACGCCACCAAGATCAACAAATGCACCGTAATCAGTAAGATTTTTGATAATACCTTTAACTTCAGAACCTTCTTGTAGATTTTCAAGAAGTTGTTCTCTTTCTGCACTATTTTCTGATTCAATAACAGCACGACGTGATACAACAACGTTGTTACGTTTTTGATCTAATTTAATAACTTTTAATTCGATTTCTCTATTTTCAATATGAGACGTATCGCGTAATGGACGTACATCTACAAGCGAACCAGGAAGGAACGCACGAACGCCATTAAGATCAACCGTAAAGCCACCTTTAACTTTACCATTGATAACACCTAAAACTGTTGCAGCATCTTCAACTGCTTTTTCTAGAATTAGCCACGCCTCGTGACGTTTAGCTTTTTCACGAGATAAGATTGTTTCACCAAAGCCATCTTCAATTGAGTCAAGCACAACATCAACAATGTCGCCGACTTGAACTTCTAATTCGCCTTGGGCATTTTTAAACTGCTCTACTGGAATTGCTGATTCAGATTTTAAACCAGCATCAACTAAAACAACATCTTTGTCGATAGCAACAACAGTACCACGGATAAGATTACCAGAACGAGTGTCTAGTTGATTTAAAGACTCTTCAAAGAGTTGAGCAAAAGATTCAGTCATATTTATATACTTAAATTAATATTAACGTCCACATTACATCATGTCTTGTGGGGTTGTTTAAAATACTCCAAATATCCCTATATTGGAGCTTGATCAACGCTGAAAATAAATTTACAGCGCAAGTTTTTCATTTATATACTTAATAGATTGATTAAAAACATCTTGAATAGAAAGTGATGTGGTATCAATTATTAGCGCATCAATTGCAGGTTTTAGTGGCGCAAAAGTTCGATTACGATCGCGCAAATCACGCTCAGTTATCTCCTGCAAAATTTGGGCGAATTTAACATGATTTTGCTTATCTTGCAACTGTTTCATCCGTCTTTCTGCACGAGAATGTGCACTTGCGTCAAGAAAAATCTTAACAGGTGCATCACTAAATACCACGCTGCCCATATCACGTCCATCGGCAATCAGTCCCGGCGCTTGCCTAAAGTCACGTTGGCGTTGTAATAAAGCAGCTCTGACTGTATTAATAGCCGCCACTTTTGATGCTGCGCCACCTATTTGTTCTGTGCGGATGTCTTTAGTGACATCAATATGATTTAATAGCACCTTAACTTCACAACCATCAGTATTAAACGTTAACGGTAAATTAAGTGCTAATTGCACAAGCTGACTTTCATCTTCGAGAGCAATAGCTTGTTTAATCGCACTAAGTGCTAGCACCCTATAAATAGCGCCAGAATCTAAAAGATGCCATTTAAAATGATTGGCTAACGCTTGGCATAATGTGCCCTTACCAACACCACTTGGTCCATCAACAGCAATAATGGGAACAGGTTTATTCATTTTATTTTTCGCTTAATCGTTTAAATTGTTCGAAATAATCAGGAAAAGTTTTCATGGTACATTTAGGATCTAATATTGTTACAGCTGTATCAGAAAGCGCCACGAGTGAAAAGCACATAGCAATACGGTGATCGTTATAAGTTTCGATTTCGGCATGGGTTAATTTTGCGGGTGGCAAAATAGTAATATAATCTTTGCCTTCATCGATCGTCGCCCCTACTTTACGCAATTCAGTTGCCATTGCATATAAACGGTCGGTTTCTTTAACTCGCCAATTATAAATATTACGGATTGTAGTTGGCCCTTTAGCAAATAAAGCCGTTGTTGCTATCGTCATTGCTGCATCAGGAATATGATTCATATCCATATCAATACCGTGTAATTGCCCATGTGAACATTCAATATAATCATCAGCCCAAATCACTGTAGCACCCATTTTTTCAAGCACATGGGCAAATTGTATATCACCTTGTAAGCTTTTTTTACCAATGCCCGTTACCCTAACTGTGCCACCTTTAATTGCAGCCGCTGCTAAAAAATAAGAAGCCGACGAGGCATCGCCTTCAACTAAATAATGCCCCGGCGATTGATAACACTGATTTGCTTTAACCGTAAATTTTTGATAGTTGTGATTTGTGACTGACACACCAAAAATAGCCATCATTTTGATAGTGATATCAATATAAGGTTTAGATACCAAATCCCCAATGATAGTAATTTCGGTATCATTTTGTGCCAATGGCGAAGCCATTAACAAGGCTGTTAAAAATTGGCTAGATACAGAACCATTAACTTGGATGTTACCACCGGTAAAACCACCTTGAATATGTAGTGGTGGATAACCTTCATTTTCGAGATAATCAATATTAGCGCCTCCTTGACGCAATGCATCGACTAAATGACCAATTGGACGTTCTTTCATACGAGGTTCGCCAGTTAACACAATATTATTAGGACCAAGACATAATGCAGCAGCTAAAGGACGCATTGCCGTACCAGCATTACCTAAAAAAAGCTCTAATGAATGGTCAGATTGCAACATTCCCCCTATACCTTGAACATCACAAATGGTGCGATCATGCGATAACTGATACTTAACACCTAATGCTGCAAGTGCATCAAGCATATAACGCACATCATCACTATCAAGTAAATTAGTTAAACGAGTATTGCCTTTACTTAATGCTGATAGTAATAAAGCACGATTAGAAACGCTTTTCGAACCTGGCAAATTAATCGTACCACTAAATTTTTTTATCGGTTGTAATGTTAAGGATAACATAATGACTCTCTTTAATATTCTTTAAAATTTTTCTAACGTCGTTTTTAATAAATCAATTGCTTGCTTATCTTTCGCGCTATTTTGCCATAACTTATCAAATAAATGACGATACCGTTTAATAGCATCATAAGATGATGTGATTGACGCAATACCAGTAGTAACATTAGGTAACTCACCTAATCGAAATGGGCTCATTGCTAATGAGATGGGACTTTCATCTTGATAAAAAATCTGAAAAGCAATTGATGGAATTGCTTCTTGAGTAATAGCAATAGTGGGTGCAAAGGATTGTTGTTCTATTAGCTCGATTAAATGATAAACTTCTTTACGTGCTAATAACATCCTTTCTGACTTCTTGCCTGGCGAAATTGTCAAATTTCCCACTAAACCAATATGCAAAAACCGCTCTACATTACGCAAACTAATTAAATTAATTACCTTTGGGACTGATTGATGAAACTGCTTTTTACGTTCTTTTAAAATTGACAAAATGACAGAATATTTTGGGTGATCAATCGATTCATTTGATTCATTTAGCATCAGAGCTAAATGAGCAAGATAATTTGGTGAAGTTAATAAAAATGAAAAAGGATCGAAGTGAGAATAGATATGAGTTGATTGCTCTTCTAACTGACGCATACGTTCAAAAAAACCTTCACCACTCGAATAGTATTCAGTATCAATGCCAAGCAAACTTGCAAAAGACGTATCGAGTAAAGATGCCAGTCGCTCTAAAGTTTCGATTTTAACGATCTCACCTTTTTCTAACCGATAGACTGCTGCTCTTGAAATTTTAAGACTTTCTGCCACATCTTCAGCCTTCAAAGAAGCAGCAATCCGATACGCACGCAGACGTTGACCTATAGCACAATAATCAATCGATCCAGTAATCATAATACACTCAAACTATTAGGGTTTTGGCAGTGTATCACAAGGTGATAACAATGCCAATTTTTGGCAAAATGTTTTAGGTGTAGCCTATATTTTTATCAACAATTTAAATAACCACTATTTTAATAACACATCTTGCAATGCCGATACATTTTCAAATTCAGTAAACTCAGAAATTGCCTCTGGCTGTTTAGCATTATCTTCACGCTTACCAAGAACTTGCGATGCAAATACAAAACCTTTTTTATCCATCACTGAACGATTATAAAAATCAACTAAATCTTGTTGAGTTATTTTTTTCAATTGTTCAATTTTTTGCTGTCGTGAATCAAACGCAAAACGCGAATTCCGATAGTCAGCCATATAACGACTAAACTCTTCATCCAATGTTTGCGGAGGCATTTTCAATTCATCAAGTACCGCTTTTTTATATTGCTCAATATCTTCTTTAGATAATGCTTTAAGCTTATTTGATATAACAGGATAAAATTCTTGATAACGCTTAAATAAATAAGCTGGATCGTATTGGTTACTTTGAATGATAAAACTCATTCCAACTGAATCTCCAACTGTAACAGGGCCTGCAAATACAGCGTAGCCGAGTTGCTCGTTAGTACGCAATTGATCAAAAAACCATGGTGATATGATTTTAGACAGCGTATAACTTAGCATACAACTGCTAATTCGATCATAACCGGTTGGAATATAGCTCATCATCAAAGCATTATCAGTGCTTTTCGCATGTTGAGTCATTTTGGCCTCCAATGATTTTTTAATCTGAATATTATCAACAGGAGTAAATTCAACATCACGCACTAGTGTTTTTTGGATGGAATGATAAAGATCTAAAGAATCCTCGTTAGACAAATTACCCAAGCTAAGCATATAAGGTACTGAGTGGGTTAATAAATTATCGCGATAAGTTAAAACGTCATTAATAGTCATTGTTGCTGTAATTTGACGTCTTTCATCCCGTTCAAAATATGGTAAATCTGACAATTCATTAATAGGATTAACCGCCAACCAATAACTTTTAGCATGCTCAGATTTATCCAATTCCTGCAAATACCAAGATTTAGCTAACACTAAACTTTGCTCATCAATCGTCACATTGCGATAACTATTAATAATTGCTGTCACCATTTTGGGTAGATGCTGACTAAAGCCACTAGCTGAAATCATCAGGCCATTATCATTATTTGTTGATAAAGAAATACCCGCAACCCTAGCCTGAAATCGTAATTGTTCTAAATTACGACTTGCAATGTAATCAAGTAAATTAAAAGCGACCTCTGCTTTAGCATCACTAAAAGCCTCGTTATTCCGTAACGAAACCACAATCGCCGCTTTAGGTTCAGTTTTGAAATATTGACTAACAAAATGAAGATGATTACCACGTTTACTAAACCCAGCTGGTTGAGCTTGAGCACGGTTTTGCTTCACAATTGAAAAATCGTCAGGAATATAAGGATTTAATTCAGGTAAACTAAATGTGAAATTTTTGCCTAAAGCCAACCAATTCGCTTTTTGCTCACTAGTAATATTATCGATTTTATAAGGTGCGTCTACAAAATAAGCCGTCTTATTAGTCGTTTGATTTGGTGAAATAATCCAAGCTCTAACGTTATCCGGCGTTAGGCTTTTTAAGCGAGCGGCGATCGCTGTTTTATCAAAATTATTAGCAATAAAATCAGAGTTTAATATATTTTTAACGGGGTACAACAACATTTGATCAGATAGCCATTCCACATAAGACATATCACGCTCAACATCCTGATACTTAAATTCTAGTGCTAAAACTTTCTTAAGTTCTTCATAATAAGCATCAGAAATTCCTTGCTTTTGAATTAACTGCAAATAATTAAAAATAGCCCCAATAACTTTATCTTTTTGAGCGAGACCATCGTCGGTTAAGCTCACATTAATACTCAACATACCACTATTACCATAACGGATAGGGTTGATAGACGAACTAATACCTTCAATAAGACCCTGCTTTTGTAACTGATCAGACAACGTGTTGGGGCTACTATTATCAATTAAATAAGTGATATATTCATCGCTTTTATCAGCAAATTTATCTAAATTGTTTTCCATTGGAAATTGTAAAAATAGCAATTTCTTAGGTTGCGCTGGCACCATTGCAATCTGTTTGCTTAGCACATTTGGAGTGATCGCTGGCTTATCAACTATTGGAGCATTAATGTTTTTATTAGGGATTTTCCCAAAGGTGTTTTCAGCTAATTTTGCTAATTTATTGATTGACTGATTACTATAAATTACCCCCACCATGATATTAGACGAATAATAATTTTTATGAAAAGTCACTAAAGCATCTTGTAATTTACTACTTGGTTTATCACTTAATGTTTCTAAATTGCCACCCGAAAATTGTGCCGATGGGTGATTAGGATTAATAGTTTCGGAATTAACTTGTTCAATACGAAAACCATCGTTCGATCTAGCCATCGTCATTTCGGCATTAACAGCATTGCGTTCTTTATCGGCAAATTTAGGATCTAAATTGGGCTCGGCAATAGCATCGGCTAAATGATCTAGCGCTTTATCAAATGCGCTATTTTCGACCTCAAAATAAAACGCAGTTCGATGTGTGGCAGTACTGGCATTATAGCTACCAGAATGAAGGCTTAAAAACTGAGAAAAGCTTGCTGGTTCTGGGTAATTTTTCGATCCCATTAATACCATATGTTCAGCATAGTGCGCCAGTCCTTGCTGATCTTTTGGATCTTGCAGTGACCCAACTGGTAATGCTAACGAACCGAGTGACATAACAGCATTAGGATCAGACACAAGTAACACGCGCATTTTATTTGATAGCTCAATCACTTCATATTGGCGCTTATCGCGCTCACTTTGCTGAACTTTTTCTAACAAAACGGGGCTCACAAGCTTATTTTCAATAGCAAACGATACCGGTGAAGTAGTCATAGTTAATAATCCAATAAAACTACCTATTATTAAATTAACTATTTTTTTATTTTTCAAATCCATAATATTCACTCGCTTGACTTTATCGTCAAAAAACTGCTGTTAAAGAGAAAGAAGCGGATTTATCAAAACACCTAGGCATAATAATAAATTCCGCTATTATGTGATAAATACAATTAATGTTCCCGAGTTTTTCTAAATTCAACATCAGGATATCGTTCTTCGGTCAAATTCAAATTAACCATACTTGGCGCAATATAAGAAAGATTATCTCCCCCATCCAAAGCCAAGTTCTGCTCGCATTTGCGCTTAAACTCTTCTAATTTTTTCACATCAGAACATTCAACCCAACGAGCGGTTGTCACATTAACAGACTCATAAATGGCTTCAACGTTATATTCCGATTTTAAACGCGCAACCACCACGTCAAACTGTAGTACCCCGACAGCACCTACAATTAAGTCATTATTAGTTAATGGACGAAATACCTGTACGGCACCTTCTTCAGACAATTGCACTAATCCCTTTAATAACTGCTTTTGTTTCAGTGGATCTTTAAGACGAATTCGGCGAAACAGTTCCGGTGCAAAGTTAGGAATACCGGTAAATTTTAAATTTTCCCCTTGAGTAAAAGTATCACCAATCTGTATAGTACCGTGATTGTGTAATCCAATAATATCGCCAGCATAGGCTTCTTCAACTTGTTCACGATCACCCGCCATAAATGTCAATGCATCTGAGATATTAATATCTTTAGCCAAACGAACATGGCGCAATTTCATGCCTTTTTCATATTTACCCGATACAATGCGCATAAATGCCACACGGTCACGATGTTTAGGATCCATATTTGCTTGAATTTTAAAAACAAAACCACTGAATTTTTCTTCTGATGATTCAACTTCACGCTTATCAGTTTGACGAGGTTGAGGAGTTGGCGCCCAAGCAGTTAAACCATCAAGCATATGATCAACGCCAAAATTACCCAGTGCTGTACCAAAAAAGACTGGCGTTAAATCACCCGACAAGAAAGCATCTAAATCAAATTCATTTGATGCCCCTTGCACTAACTCAAGTTCTTCACGCAGTTGCTGTGCTAAATCATCACCAACAGCTACATCCAAATCAGGATTAGTTAGCCCTTTAATAATTCGGACTTCTTGTATTGTATGACCTTGACCTGATTGGTAAAGGTATGTTTCGTCTTTCGCTAAATGATAGACACCTTTAAATAACTTGCCACAACCAATCGGCCAAGTAATTGGTGCGCACATTATATTTAGCTCGTTTTCGACTTCATCAAGCAATTCCATCGGATCGCGAATATCACGATCTAGCTTATTCATGAACGTTAAAATTGGTGTATTACGCAAACGCGTGACTTCCATTAATTTACGGGTACGATCTTCAACCCCTTTTGCCGCATCAATCACCATTAAACAGCTATCAACCGCTGTTAACGTACGGTAAGTATCTTCAGAAAAATCCTCGTGCCCTGGGGTATCTAATAAATTAACTAAACAGTCATTATAAGGAAACTGCATCACAGAAGTGGTAATTGAAATACCACGCTGCTTTTCCATTTCCATCCAGTCTGACTTAGCGTGCTGGGCATTAGCACCACGGCCTTTAACCGTACCTGCGGTTTGGATTGCGTGACCAAATAAAAGTACCTTTTCGGTAATGGTGGTTTTACCGGCATCGGGATGAGAAATAATCGCAAAAGTGCGACGTGCATTAACTTCGTCTAAATAAGCTTGTTCTGTCATAAAACTGTTTTAATCCACACAAAAATAATCGTCTATTTTAGCAGGTATCTGTCTATTTTGCCATTGATGTTATACACAAGCCCATTTGCCTTATTTGTTGATCTATGCATAATATTTTCCTAGCTAATAAGTCATGCATAATTTACTGCTTCTTGACAAAAAGTTTCAGGAAACTATGCGTTTTAGTATAAAACCGGAACTTGCTATGAACATTCGTGATTTAAAATTGTACCTACATTTATGCGAAACCTGTCACTTTGGTATCACCGCACATGCCATGCATGTTAGTCCTTCAACCTTATCAAGACAGATCCAACGGCTTGAAGAACATTTTGGTCATCCGCTATTTATTCGCGACAATAGACAAGTACAAATCACTCAAGTCGGCGAAAAAGTCAAACGCTTTGCTCAACAAGTAATAAACATGCACCAACGGCTAAAATATGATTTAGATCAATCCAACCAACAGCTTGTTGGAGAACTTACGCTTTTTTGTTCGGTCACGGCCGCATATAGCCACTTGCCCGAAATACTCGATCGCTTTAGGAGCCTCTATCCACTTGTTGAAATTAAGATTTCAACCGGTGATGCCGCCGACGCAGTTGAAAAGATACAAGCAAATGCAGCCGATTTAGCCATTGCCGGCAAACCTAAACAACTCCCAACTGGCATTGAGTTTTTAAAATTTGGCGAAATTGAAATGGTCTTGCTGATCCCCAAACTTAACAGCACATTTAGCGAAAAGTTACATCAAAAACAACCCGATTGGCATAATATCCCGTTTATATTGCCAGAACACGGACCAAGTCGTCACCGTATCGACTTATGGTTTAAGCAAAAAAAAATCACCAATCCCAAAATTTATGCAACAGTTGCGGGGCATGAAGCCATTGTATCGATGGTTGCTTTAGGATGTGGCGTAGCTTTATTGCCAAAAGTTGTAATGGACAACAGTCCTGAACGAGTAAGAGAACGCATAACCGAATGGTCCACTAACTTAATGGAACCGTTTGATGTAGGTATTTGCGTACAAAAGAGACGGTTATCTGAAAAAATCATCGCTGCCTTTTGGGCAATTTGCAATTTAAATCGACCTAATAACGGATAACAAAAATATAGTGTATAATCGCACATTAAAAACTAAAAGCATCACAATAGACGTATTAAATTACTGATAAACGACTAATTTTTTGCAAGATATTATAATAATTAAATCTGAAAAATATAATTGTAATGGAATTCCAAATGAAACAGATAAAAATGTTAGCCTCATTGATACTTCTTGCTGGTGTAACCCTACCATCAGTGGCACAGGCCAACACGACAGAATCAACAGAACCAGTTAAAAATACACAAGCAACCACATCTGGAACAAACACAGATACCAGCATAAAAATCGATAGCAAAACAACAGTTGCAGCTACAGCTAAAACCAATATTGACACTACTAGTGATACCCCCGCCCCTATTGACAATACAATCCACAAACCTAAGTGGTTAATTCGCAGTACATTGACTTATTATGATGGCGATAGCAACGATCTTGTTACCGCTGGACTGGGCTTTACGCCGTTATCAACCACCATTATTACTCCTGAAGTCGAAGTTCCGACCAAACCACACTTTCAAGAACGACGACAAGCCAAATTAAATCGCTATATTGACACCAAAATTGGCGAGGGAACATTATTTGGTTTTAGAAAGCGAGAATTAACTCCTTTGTTTGATGGCAAAATTGCAGGTACCGAAATATTAGCGGTGCAAAGGCAAGACGGCGTGGGCATGTTGCTTCAAATTCCGATTGATTTTGACAAAAACAAACCCTGCATTGTTGCCGTTCCTGCCAGTGATTCAGATGGAATACTCAATGCCAAAGATGTACAAATCCGTGGATTATGGGGACTGAGACACAACTGCGCAGTGGTCTATAACGACAAAGGGTTAGGCAATGGCATTTATGATATCGAACGCAAACTTGGTTTTACCGTATGGGGCGAAGTGGATAGCGGTAATATCTTATTTCACCCTTCGATAAAGAATAAAGAAAAATATATTCAAAAATATCCCCATCGCTATGCCATAAAACAACTGCACTCAAAAATCAATGCCGAAGCACGTTGGGGCGAACATGTATTAAAATCCCTTGAGTTTGCCTTTTATGAACTTAATAGTATGTTTTCGCCCAATAAACAAGTTATATTTAATAAAGACAATACCCTTGTTTTAGTCTATGGAGCAAGTGATGGCGGCGGTGCCGCATTAAAAGCAGGCGAATTGGATGATCAAAATATGATAGACGGCATTGTGGCAGTTAATCCACAAATTCAGCCGAATATTGATAAGTCCCGAGTTACTCTAAAAATAGGTAATAGCAACAAACAAAAGCTAGAAGCCAAATCCATTGCCAATTATAGTGCTTATGGCGCATTATATATACCGTGTGCAATTCCCGCAATAAAACCTTATAAAGACAATGCTTACGTGCCTTATGCGAGTTATTTTCTTTACTCACAACAACGCTGTAATGCCCTAAAAAAGGCAAAATTACTCACGACAGGCACGCCCGAAGAAGCCCTAGAAAAACTACACAAAAATGGCTGGACACCCGATATGGACATCCAACTACCCTATTTTTACTACACGGAATCCATTGGCCTACCTTACCAATATATTAGTGCTTATGGCAAATACGACGTCACTGAAAACATGTGTGATTTTTCGGTCGCCAGTACTCAGCAAAATCCAATATACTACAGTGGAAAAGTTGCGCCATTAGAAGAAATTTCGTTTGAACAAGTATGGGAAATGGCAAACGGGCATTTGCCACTTTGGAATGGTCGAGATGCAACAGTTTTAGATCTGGTTGAAAACGAAGATCTCAACACGCCAAGACGTGAATTTTATTCTAGTTCGCAAACAAAAAATACGGTTGATTATGGCACTAAAGGCGCAATTTGTGTTTATAAAAAATCACAAGATCCACGCGTGCAGCAAGGCATAAAACAAGTTATGGCATCGGGCAACTTAAATGGTATAAAAACTTTTATTGTACATGGACGTAATAATGTTAAACAATTACCCAACTATACATCGCGTGCTTATGTTGCTTTAAATAGTTTAGTTGAAGGAAAACAATCGCAATTACGATACATTGAAGTTGAAAATGCCAGTTACTTAGACGGCAGACCACCATTTGACAACACTTTACTACCAATTGATTATTATGGCGAAGATGCCATTGAATGGTTATGGGCCAATTTGACCACCAACGCCACACTACCTGTAAGCCAAGTAGTGCGAGCCAAAGCGCGCGGTGGCAAAAGTGGTTATGCTCCACAAGTAACCAGTAAAAATTTAAAATCGATAACGCAAACGCCAAATCGCAATGATGTCATCCAAACAAACGATGGCAAACTGATATTACCAAATTGACAGTAAATATCCAAAAACCACTATCGGTTTAAGCGGCAGTACAACAGCTTAAACCGATAGCAACAAAATCCATCTTAGCTCATGCTTGCTTTTACCGTTAAACAAATTTTGGGATATAACACAAAAAACAACGACTCGAGTTGCGCATAGTGTTGCTTAATATCAACAATAGTTTCTCTTAACAAATACAATTTTGGTCGTCGATTTGCCATACCACCAAGTACATCACCGACAAAATCGATAGAAGCGTAATTTTCGAGCCATGCGCCTTGCCACATCGCGTTCATAAAATGTTGATAATCGGTCGGATAAGCGTCAACATAGGGCTGGATATGCGCTTTAGTTACTTGATTAAATTGAGCCACACTTGGCAGCACCCCATAATTAGCCCAATGTTTTGACAAAAAGTGATCCCATACAATATCTAACGCAATGGAAGCAACGCGCTGATGAGATTTTCGAAATAGCAACTTGGCCTGTTTAACTTCAAACAGGCTATCAGTTAAGCTATCAATTTTGCGATGCAACATAATGCCATCAGCAATAGTGGAATCATAAGTTAAATAAGGATCACCTTTAACAAAATCCGCCACAGTATTACCAATTAACGAACTACGCGCCAACGTAGCCAAATGCAAATGAGCCAAAATATTCATAAAATAGTAATACTCATTATTCACGATGCTTAAATTCGCCTTCGGCAAAACCTTCTCGCCAATAGCTAGTAATATGAAAAGCATCTGGCTGCAAATGTGGATATTTATCCTTAACGGCATGACGAACAGCTTGTGCCAACGAACGTTCCATTCCGCCCCAAAATAATAACTTATCTTGCCCTGATAAATCGGCACTGATCACCGCATCAATTAACTGATGAGGGTTATTTGAATTTTGCACCAACCAGTTAACCTCAACACTTTTATTAACTGGTAATGACACCATATCACTTTTATGATTAACCTGCATAAAAGCAAAAACCTTTTGTTTTTTAGGCAGATGCTCAAGTGTATAACAAATGGCAGGCACTGCTGAAATATCGCCCATCAAAACCAAACAATCATCAGTAAATTTCAACTTACCGGCAGCGCCAATTAAACCAATTTGATCGCCAACCTTAGCTTTTTGCGACCAAACCGAAGCTAAACCAGTGTCATGAATGGCAAAATCAACAAAAAATTGATTGGCAACATGATCAAACTCGCGCACGCTATAGCTACGAACAAGCTGACGCAACTTATCGTCAACAAGGATTTTATTATTTGCATCAAGTTGCGGAAACTCAATTAAGCCAGTTAAAGGATCTGGAAACAACAATTTTAAATACGGACAAATCCATAATGGATCAATATTAACTGGTTTATTGCAACCAAACTCAATGCGAATAAAGCTCGGTGAGATTTTTTCAACATTCAATACTGTTAATAACGCATTAACAATGACTTTTTTGTTTATTTTGATTTTTTGTTTTTTTTCATCCATCATGTCCACCTTTATTTTTATTGTTAATTAAAATCATCATACAACAAAAAATGTTAGAGTTATGCTATTTTTACAATTGAAGAAATAGATACACTTGTTCGACCTAATAGTGGAGGAACAAGTGCAAGCAAAAAAACTAATTGCCGAATAAATTTAAAACGTTAACTTACCAAAAGCACCACACCAATCTTGATTAAACTTAGTAATTGCTGCATCCACAGCTGGATCAGAAATAAACTGTTCTGCCACATCTACCGGTAACGTAATAGACTTGCAACCTGCAAGCATACAATCTAACACTTGCCTTGGTGTTCTAAAACTGGCGGCTAATACCATCGACTGTGGCTATGCAAATCTAATAGTTTTTGCAATTCGAGCACGGTATCTTTACTATTTCCACCTTGAGCATCAATACGATTGACATAAGGTGCAATATATTTAGCTCCTGCTAATGCTGCCAAAAAGCCTTGCCCTGCCCCATAAACAGCCGTGCCTAACGTAGGAATACCTTGTTGGGCTAGTGCTTTTATTGCAATCAAGCCTTGCGCATTAACAGGGATTTTAGTCACAATCGACGGCACCGCCTTTCTAAGTTGATGAGCCTCTTTTATCATTTCGTCGGCATTACTTGAAAGCACTTGGGCAAACAGCAATTTATCTGAACCTAGCACCTCTTGTAATTCATCTAATAACGAAAAAATTGACTTGCCCGATTTTGCTACAATGCTTGGATTAGTGGTAACCCCACTAATAGGTAACACCTTGGCTAAACGTTTAATGGCGACAATATCGGCGGTATCTAAGTATAATTCCATGGTTAACTCCTAGTTAAAACCAACAAACATCTATTAACGTATACGTATAACGCTCTTTGTATTACAAATTTTGCGTGACAGCTATAGTAAAAAAAACTGATCCAACCGCCTAGAAGACAATTTTGTCATTTACTGGATTTTTGTACGCTAAATAAGAAATTGAGATTTAGATCACACAACTAAAAATTCACATTAACCTATTAAATAAAAAAATTTATGTTTGTTTTTATCTTTCCCATATCCGTATATAATCTAAGCAACATAGTACATAACTTTATTTATTATCAAGTTGTTTTTATGACAAAAATCATTAACGAAAAATTAGCCAAACTAGTCAATAACCAAGAGTCAATCAATCATATCTATTTTGCCAATAGTAATGCTTGCCCCCCTTTACTTGCCTACCAAGTCAACTTTCCTAGAATTGAAATCATATTAGAAGGCAAGCAACAAATGCAATGGGCGGATAATAATGGAAAAATTATTGAAAAAATATTATCGACTAATGATCTTTTATATATTTCCCCTCAAAGTTGGAACAACCCCATTTGGACAACCCCTGTTACATCATTAAGTATTTTGTTTGGAAAACAACAAATTGGAATGAGCTTATTGCACTGGGATGGCACTCAATTAATCCCCCATGGACAAGTAAACAAATCTAGGCGGGGGCCAAGAGTGGGAACATTTATCATTCAAGCACTTACAGAACTAAATTGGCAAAATCAACCACAGGAGCAAAACCAAACAGCATACTTTCTGATTCAAAGCTTGCTCAGCAATACACTAGATTTACTTAATGTTGAGATCGAAACATCATCCAAAACCACCAGCTTATTTGAAGCTATTCGCCAATACATTGATACCCACTTTCGTGAAAATATTACACGCGACTTTTTAGCTAACATGTTTTACATTTCGCCCAATTATTTATCACATCTATTTCAAAGCGAGGGAAAAATAGGGTTAAATGAATACCTAAATCATATTCGTTTAGAATATGCCAAATCGCTATTAAAAGATTATGATCTAAATATAAAAGAAATTGCTCTAGTATCGGGGTTTAAAGATAGTAATTATTTTTGTCGGATTTTTAAAAAAAAGACAGAGCGAACACCAACCGAATATCGTCGACAATATCATAGTAAGTTAATGTGCAAATAGTTTTTTCACAGTTAACGTTCAAACGCTTTTGTTTTTCACAATGAGCTATAGAAAAAGTCGAACCATTAGAAGCTCAAGAATTTATTATTAATGATTTCGGTCAAGCTAATTATCAATTTCCAATAAACGGTAAGCAATCAGCATTTGCCAAATTAGTTGATAACAACGGCAATGAAAAGACTATTTGGTCGAAACAGATTAATCGATTTTTAAATGACAATAAAGCAGAAAAAGGAGATAAGATTATAATATAAGGTGATAAGTTTATAATGAATAAGAATCAAATTAAGACTATAAACTTATCACAGATAGAAATTTAAAAACCACATGAGTGGCTTTTATGCTCTTAAATTAATCAGTCCATTTTCCTGTATTAGTTGGTCTACTAAGACTAACCATTGCTTTGTGATAGTTTTCACAATTCAAACTATCACCATCAATTTCACCGTTCTCACATTTTTTACGGTATTCATCTAGTAGTTCTTTGTTATTTTCAAAGTCTTATACAGTATAGGTCTTCTCATTACATCCGAATAAAAACATGGCAGTAATCATTACTAGTATTTTTTTCATATAAATTCCTTATAATTGTGGGTTAATATTAAATTAAGATCTATTGTGTTTCGTTAAGGAATCATTTACTGCTAATCTTAGCAAATCAGATATTGTTTTTAAAGGCAACTTTGCTCGTTTATTTTTTATTTCAATATCGTCTAATTCTTCATATTAGCTTTCATCAATTTCAAACGAAATTTTTCTGATGACTTTAGATTTAGATTCTTTTTTACCGCTAGAATATGGACAATCTGCTAATTCATCAGCCAGTTTATTTGCTTAGTTGTTTATAGTAATTTGATAAGACATTGTAATGAATATAAATAAAAAACAAAATTAACACTTTATCAAAGACAAGAGATTTGTCACATAAATCATAAAGAAAGAATAACTGTCACTGAATTGGCTAAACGCTTTATGGTTAGTCGTCCAACTATTTATAACGTACTAAAGAAAGCCCGATTGAAGCTGTTTGTGCATCTAACCAGTATAGTTAAACGTTATAAAACAATTAGTTATAAATCTAAACATCTGGTTAAAGTTAAAAAGTCCATTGAAGATAAATTAAGACAACAAGCTAACTAAACACTATAACAAAACCTATCCGGGCGAAATAATCACTGAATAGCATAACCAATGATTTCTAAACCGCATGTGCGGCGGTAAACAAGGTAATTTGCTGCAAGACTGGGATGATGACTTTCTAAACCGCCTATTCGGCGGTAAACGGCTTGATTGTTGATTATTGAATGATTAATTTTTTCTAAACCGCCTATTCGGCGGTAAACCCGACGAAGTGGAGCGCCGATTTTTGTTTATCTTTCTAAACCGCCTATTCGGCGGTAAACCATCTTTATGTTCTGAAGTTAATTTTTCTTCTTTTCTAAACCGCCTATTCGGCGGTAAACGAATATCTGCTCCGGCGTCGTGAAACATATGATTTCTAAACCGCCTATTCGGCGGTAAACATTTTTTGAGCGCGCAGTTAATGGCGGCAGCATTTCTAAACCGCCTATTCGGCGGTAAACTAATATTTGCTGTTGTGATTTGCTCAACCCATTTTCTAAACCGCCTATTCGGCGGTAAACTGTAACAGATGTAAGGTGGGCTTGTTCCCTGATTTCTAAACCGCCTATTCGGCGGTAAACAACAAGCTTAGCTTCGTCTTCACTTAGTAATGTTTCTAAACCGCCTATTCGGCGGTAAACTAGAAACCGATATACTATAAACCCTGTTTAGCAAAAGGCAAATAGGATTTCTATTTTCAAAAACCCTTTTTTGTAGCACTTCCCTAATATGTTGTTTTTATTTGCTTTAATTTATTAATAAAAAAAAGGGTTGGCAGCGTTTTGGTTATTTTTATGATGGGTTAATTTTACTGTTAAAAATTATTCAGGTAGCATATTGATTTTATTAAATTTTAGTTTTGTATGTTTTTAAAGTAAAACATACAAATCCAAAAAATAAAAAATCAATCTAACTTAGGATGCTGATCCACTAAATTCTGTCGCTGAGCCTGCAGAGTTTCGATCTTCTGTTCAATATCTTCGACTTTGTGCTCAATTGTGTCAAAGTGATCCGATAAGATTTCTTTGGCTTCTGAACGATCTGATGCCGCTGGCGTTGCGCCACGCAATGGTTGGTTTGCGGTTTCTCTCATCTTTATGCCAGTAAGTAATCCAATTAATGCTACAACCATTAGATAATATGCTGGCATATATAGATTATGACTTTCTTCAACCAGCCAAGCGATAACGGTAGGTGTCGCACCGGCAACTAATACCGAGATATTAAAAGATATCGCCAATGCACTATAACGAATACTGGTTGGAAAGATAGCCGGTAAAATGGAAGCCATAACGCCAGTAAAACAGTTAAGTAATACAGCTAAAATCAGTAATCCTAAGAAAATAAGACCAATAATGTCACTATTGATCATAATGAAAGAGGGATAAGAAAGAATTAATAAACCTAAGCTACCGCCAATAATAAATGGTCGGCGACCTATTTTATCACTAATAAATCCAATCAATGGTTGCACAAAGAGCATGCCTATCATAATGGCAATAATAATTAGCACCCCATGTTCTGTATGATAATTTAGGTTGTGAGATAAGTAGCTAGGCATATAAGTAAGCAACATATAATAAGTCACATTAGTGACAATCACAAGCCCTACACAAACCAGTAGGCTCTGCCAATATTTGGTTATGATCTCTTTAAATGTCATTTTAGGTTGATTGGTAATATGATCACGATCATTTTGATCCATTAAATCGGTATGCTGTTGAAATGCTGGTGTTTCATCTAATGCATGACGTAAATAAAGCCCAATTAATCCAAGTGGCAAAGCAAATAAGAATGGAATTCGCCAGCCCCAATCATGAAATGCGTTTTTACCAAGAATGCTTGATAATAATACCACTAAGCCAGCGCCAACTAAAAACCCAGCAATAGAACCAAAATCTAACCAACTCCCCATAAAGCCACGTTTGCGATCTGGCGAGTATTCGGCAACAAATATGGCTGCGCCAGAATATTCGCCGCCAATTGAAAAGCCTTGCGCGAATTTAGCTAGCAGTAATAATACGGGCGCGGCGATGCCAATTGAGGCATAAGATGGAATTAAACCAATACAAAAAGTGCTTAATGACATTATGATAATGGTGATTGATAATACTTTTTGTCGTCCAAATTTATCGCCAAGAATACCAAAAACCAATCCCCCTAACGGCCGAACTAAAAACGGTACCGAAAATGTGGCAAGCGCTGCCACCATTTGAACACTTGGCGAAGCATCAGGGAAAAAGACTTGCCCTAATACATAAGCTAAAAAGCCATACACACCAAAATCAAACCACTCCATTGCATTACCTAACGCTGCTGCGGTAATGGCTTTTTTTAACTTGCTATCATCAATTATTAAAATATCGTTGATGTTTAATGGTTTGTTTTTGGACTTTCTTATTTTTTTCATAAAATACCGCCTGTTTACCTAGAAATAATAAAAAGGAATGATGCAACAAGGTAAACGGTTACCTTTTAATACATAAAAACAATACTTTTTTGGACTACACATCAAGATGTGTTTATCAGCTAATTAAAATTGAAGCAAAAGACAGCAAAGATAAAAAAAGAGGATAATAAAAAAGCAAAAATTAATGTTTTATTGTCTATTTTGTTTTTAGCAAATCACAACAAAACAATTCCTTTTCGTGAAGATTGAATACCAATTATAGCAAAATCCCCTTATTTTGTAAAATCCAGCAAATAAACTGCTAATCATGTAGCGGTGTAAACATAATTAGCAGTTTATTTTTTTGAACAAAAATAGATCCCAATCACAATGAATACTATTGAAACAAGATGAAAATAGGCAACTGGTGTATGTAAAAACACAATACTGAAAATGCCAGCTGATAAGGGGATGATATGGGTATAAATTTGCCCTCTTGTTGCGCCAATTTCAACTATGCCTTTATTCCAAAATAAATAAGATAGCCAAGATGCAAAAATAGCAATATAGAGTAAACCCAGCAAAAAGTCAGGGGTAGTATAATGTGCTAGATTAGAAACTGGATAACAATAAAAATAGACTAAAGCAATGGGCAATAGCATTGCTGAACCTAACACTGCACTGATAGTTACAAAGGCATTACCCGATATCGATTTATCTTTTAACCGCAAAAATGCGCTATAACAAGCCCAGCTTAGTGCCGATGCCATTGCCCACAGGTCACCTTTGTTGATATTGCTAAGTTCACTTAAATTGGTTAGGTTTCCTTGTAAAATTAAATAAATCACACCGATAGTACTAAATAAAACCCCTAAAATATTATTTTTTGAAATCGTATCATTAAATAATAATTTATTCATAACCAATACCATGCATGGCGTTGCCGAAAGGTAAATTGACGCATTAAGCGATGAGGTATATTGCAATCCAATATAAAGTGTTAACGGGAACAAAATTTGCCCAAAAATAGCAAGCAAACATATTGGCCAAATCGATTTTTTAATTTTAGGCAGATCACTGCGGAGTTGTTGATGGTATAAACACAATAATAACAGCGCAGTGATGACCCAACGACCTTCAGATATTACCATAGGATCGGCTTGTGTAACTAGAACGCGCCCAACAACATAATTTCCGCCCCAAAAGCAAGCCGCTAATGTAAGTAACAAATATGGCATAATAATACCCTAACATTAAAATGAAGATATAATGACTGTTGAGCGTATTATATACCTAAAAACAGTCAGAAAATAACGCAGTTGAAAAACAAACACGCCACCTAATTTAAATTCACTGATTTCGGCTAATTTATGTAAATTTCGATAAGACTATCAACTTAATCTAGAATCCTTATTTGTTATCCTTTAAAATAATTAAATCTAAACTGATAAGGTGATCCCTATGCGCTGGAGAGACCAAAGAGAGAGTGATAACATCGAAGATCGTCGCTCACAATCAGGAAGTGAAATGGGAACAAAAATCCCCATTGGTGGTAAAGGCAAAGTTGTTTTATTTATTGTCGTGTTAGTGGCGGGCTATTATGGCGTTGATTTGACCGGCTTGTTAAATTCAAATCTAATTGATACTAGCAGTACTGAGCAAAGTACCAATCAATATTCAATTGATGATGAAGATGCTGCTAAATTTACATCAATCATTTTAGCCAGTACTGAGGATTATTGGCATCAAGAATTTCAACGTTTAGGCAAAACCTATGTTCCCCCCAAATTAGTACTTTATAAAGGCGCAACAAGAACATCGTGCGGCACAGGGAAAACCTTTATGGGGCCGTTTTATTGCAGTATTGATAAAACCGTTTATCTCGATATGTCGTTTTATCAAGAGATGAAACAGCGACTTGGCGGTGGTGGTGATTTTGCTCAGGGCTATGTGATTGCGCATGAAATTGGTCATCATGTACAAAATTTGCTGGGTACTTTTAGCCAAGTTGAACATTTAAAGCAGGAGCAATCAACAATAACTAATAATCAATTATCCGTTAAATTAGAGCTGCAAGCTGATTGTTTTGCTGGTATGTGGGGCAATGCAATGCAGCAACAAAATCGACTAGATACAGGTGACATTGAACAAGCCTTAAACACAGCAAAAGCTATTGGCGATGATCGCTTGCAACAACAAAGCGAAGGATATGTGGTGCCCGATAGTTTTACGCACGGCACATCTAAACAACGTTATAGTTGGTTTAAACGAGGATTTGATAGCGGTGCAATTAATGAATGCAATACATTTGCCCAATAAGGAAAGAATATGCTAAATAAGTTAGTTAACCGCGTTTTATTAGTGAATGATGACGGATTTGATGCACCGGGCATTAAGTTATTGCAAGAAATCGCAAAGCAAATAGCCCACGAGGTTTGGCTTGTTGCGCCAGCGATAGATCAAAGTGGTGTATCGTGTTCGGTAAGCCTAAAATCGCCATTTAGGGTTGCTCAGCGTGGTAAACACGAATTTGCCGTTTATGGCACACCTGCCGATTGTTCGTTATTTGCGATTAAATATTTGATGGCGGATCATTTACCTGATGTTGTGCTATCGGGAATTAATAATGGTTCGAATGTAGGCTTTGAAACAATCTTATCTGGCACGGTTGGTGCGGCAATGATGGCAATGACGTTGGGCATTCCTGCGATTGCTTTAAGTCAAGTAACCAGTGAAGATAATCAGCCAACTAATTGGGATTGTGCTAAGCACCATGCACAATCAGTTATCGCTAAATTACTTTCGTTATCGGCTCCCAAAAATATCTGCTTTAATGTCAATTTTCCTGCCTGTGCAGCACATCAGGTTAAAGGTTTGAAAATAACCAAACAAGGCGATAGCGATGTAAGTCGTTTTGTGGTGATGCCAACCCAAGATCCCGAAGGCAACGACTATTTTTGGTTTAGAGCTAAACGCAATTTGCAAGTAATTGATGATAATAAAGAACTTGATGGTGTTAATGCCGATTTTATTACCATTACACCATTGAGTTATGAAAGGACAGATTATGTCTTTTATGAAAAACTATTAAACACGTTTAATCTTTAATTGTTTTTTGGCGATTTGTCTTCCTAACTATTAGGAAGACAAATTTGCTATTAATTATATTTAATCCACTTTATTTTGTGGATCTTTTACCAATGCACAAAATAATAATGATACTGCGACCATAACTAACGCAATCCAATAGATGAGCTCATGCCCATAGGCTTTTGAGACAAATCCTTGTAGCATTCCAGCGATAATTATGCTAAAGACAACACCATTATTAAATAAGGTTGAAGCCACGCCCATTTGAGTTGGCAATAAGTCCTGAAAATAGATAATGCCAATATTGGCCACTATCCCAATAAATAGCGCGTTAAATAGCTGTAATGCTAACAAAGCGGTTTTATCGGTACAAAAAATCATGCCAATATAAAAAATTAAACCGCAGATAATCGCAATAAAAAATAGATTTCGTTTGCCTAAATAAGGCACTAAATATCCAGCAATAATCATAACGGGAATTTCAATACCTGCAGCAAGCCCCATTAACACCCCTGGCAATGAATCAGATAGATGCAATGCAACATCCACATAAATCGGCATATCAATGATATACATCATGTTTGCTGTCCACATAAATACGGTGGATAACAATAAGCAAAGCACATTTCTGTTTTGCCAAATTGGTTGACTTGCCGCTTGTAGCTCTGTTGCGTTATTTAGTTGTGAAGTGGGATTTTTGGCAACCGAAGGTAAAAAAATGGCAACAAACAGCATCGCGACCATAAACATGCTCATGGCGGTTAAATACATAACCGTAAAGCCAAATTTAACGGCTAAACCAAATGAAATTGGCGGACCAAACACCCAAGCTAGCGAAAGTTGAGCACGAATAAGTGAATTAAAGGCCACAACATTACGCCCCGTTTTTACCGCATATTCGCGCGCTAGGGCAAAAATTTGTGGCATAGCAGCAGAAGATAACGCAGCAAACAGTACCCCAAGGGTGATTAACACTAAATAGTGACGTGAAAAGGCGAAGATGACGCTGTTAGCAATACCCATTAAACAGCAGAAAATGACAATATAACGCCTGTCACCTTTTTGGTCGGAATATTTAGCCAATAAAAAGCTACCCACAATGCTTGCTAAAGCATTAATCGAGAAAAAAAGCCCTACTAAACGAGAATCAACGTTGACTTCAAAGGTTAAAAATCGACTTAATGTGGGAGATTGTAAAGCGCCTGCAATACCCACAATAAAAGTGGTAACTAGAAAAGCAAAAAAAATAGTGCCTTGTTTTTGGCGAAATGAAGATATATTAGCCATATCAATAAATAATAGAGGAGGGTTTCTGCCAATTATATACTTAAAATCGACATACACGTAACAAAATTTCGAACTAAAATTCGAACTAAAATAAGCTTTCTTCGATTTTTTTGACCATTTATTATAGTTTAAATCGACGCTAATGTGACTTTAAATTTTACAGCAGTAATAATTTGAATTTATTATGATTGATGTGATAATGATGAATCTGTTTTCCAGAAAATAAGGTAATAAGATTTGCAATATGATAGCTAATTGACAATTAAGCAATAGTGAGGCACGCAATTTTACCAATAAATAACCCAATTTACTAACCTATCTATTTGATATAAATAAATTAAAGTGTTGATAGATATTGAATAATATTCTTTTTGGTCACTTTTTCTAAAATCACTGCATTTTTATCTTGAAAATAGCCGTTATTAGTTATTTCATGATTAGCATCTTGAACAAATCGCACAGGATCATAAAAATTGAAGGTATAGTGACGGTTATTTATGGTGACGTTGAAATTTAAAATGATACCTTTTGCTTCACTTTCAAATTGTAATAAATCGTCATACCAATCAGGTAGTTGAATCATCATTTATCCTATTTTTTGCTATATAAAATCTTATGCTGAAAATCTAAAAATTTTTGATGCATGATATTATTGATTGTATATCAATAGATTAAATATTTATTAACTGGTTGTCTTTGTTATTTTATTCAAATACTTTCAACTTTGATAATCGATAATCGCCTTTATCGTACACACATCCAAGTAAAACATTCCCTTGGGTCTTTATGGTTATTTCACGCTGATAACAATACTGCTGTTCAAAGTGCCATGCTATATTTGCAATATCAAGATATTTTAAGATAAGCTCAAAACTACTATTAGCATTGATAGTAAAATCATTTAAAAATGTAAAAGAGCTACGCTCGACATCAACGCCTAATGAGTATATTTTGGCTTCTATTATCATGATTTCTATTGCCTGATAAAAATAGCTAAAGCCTTCGTCTTTATTAGATTCATCAAAGTAATGTTTTTTACCTAATACTTTGGGGGGTAAAATTGCATATAATGCTTGTTCGGATAACCCTACTTTTAAGCCTAAATAACTACCTGTTTCTAGAAAGTTTTTTATATTCATTGATTTATCCATAACATGGGGAATAGATATAACACATAAAAAAACACGCGGTATTATTATTACCTTAACCCTTTGTTATCACAACGAGTATTTATTGGCTTTTTAGTACTATTTATGCTGAGCACTATTTAACATCATATAAATAAAATCCCTCTTCAGTGAGATAAAAAACCCGTTTGCAATCTTGCGTAAATATGGAAGATATCAAAAATGGCCTGAGATCATCATAATTAATGGCGTGCTGAATAAAATCGATCAATTGTGCTTTAAATGCCCTGACTAGTTGCCCTGCAAATATGGCTTTTTTACCCTTATAAACAATTAAGTTATGTGCAATATAATAGCTATCCTTTTCAAGGAGATAAACAAGGTCTGAAAATGACTGAGTAAATAAAGTTAAATTGCCCTTACGCACAACGTCTAACATGTTGAAAAATATATCTTGCTTATCAGTTCCTAATACAAATTCTTTGTTGGCTAAATTTTTAAATACGTAATTATTTTTCATTGTTCTATTTATGATGACTTAATATCTGTAAGTAACTGCTTTAGTCGTCTAATTTCATTAATTAATCTTGGTATATCCTGTCGTGCATGAGCAATAAATTCTTGATCGGCAATAGTTGCGCCAATAAGCTCGATGTCTTCGCCTCGATTATTGTTATCACCTGTCATGATAAAATTACCACCACTAGTATGATCTCTATCCTCAACATAAGACACCCAAGGTCCTTTAGTTGCGTTATTACATCGCATTTGTATCAATTTTAATTCGTCATCAGAGATATTCGTTGTTCGTTGCATTGACACCTCTTTAGCTAAGCACGGTAAAATAATGGGAAAAGTTGATTATCTTGATTGCTAAATGCAGTATATAACCATAAATTGATCATTAAATAAATTTAAAACCAGTAAATCATCTCGATAAACAAACATAATGATTTATATTTCTAGGCAAAATCATCCTATACTTTAATTAAATTTTATTATTAACAAACTTATATCCATTAATCATTTTATTTTTCTGCATAATCCAGTTCAAAAAGTTAATCGGCTATTCTTCTATTATCATTTTAAACCAATCTTAACGCAGTTGTTGGCTCTGATACAAAATTGGGAACTAAATAGTTTTGTTTTAGATTGTTTTAAAAAATAGTCTTATCATTTGTTATTTAATCGTCGTTTTAACTTTCTTATTTCAGGCGTTAATGCAAAGCAGTCTTCTATAGGCTCATCAGATAACGACCAATAATCAATGAGATCCATATAATCATCATGATTATGAAATAAAAGCGCTAATACTTGGCTAATTTTTGGCGATGACGCGCTCATTCCCGATGATAATAAATCATTGGTCACATCAAGTAATAAAGTCATGAGTATGTGCTTTTGTAACTTTGAATATGTTGAATTAACATAAGCATAGAGGTATTTATCGAGCCATGTTTGCGTTCGATACTGATCGGGCAGTTCATACGCCCAATCTTGAGTGAATTTATCACCGAGTGGTAAATGTAGATCGTTACATAGCTGTTTTAGTTCCCACATATTTTATTCTTTCATTATTGATGAAGCTATAATTGATTGTTGCGTTACAGCTCTAAAAAATTATCATTTTCTGCATAATAATTTAATGATTGAATAAAGTCATCTATCGTGGCTGACGGCTTTTGATCTAAGACAACATCAACAACATCAGCAAATTGTTGACCTGAATAAAGATAATGTAAATGCTTTTGCCGTACAAGAGGAGGGTAAATTTCTTGTCCATCATCATCGACTTCAGGATAGTCATCAATATAATAGCTTTCTTGATTTTCCAACTCTTTGTCTTCAACGCCATATACACAAAAATCATCATCTCGTTCAAGACTATTTTTCATATAGTTGATTATATCGTTTATTGAATAAAGATTTTCTTTGATAAGCATGTTCCTAATACTCCTATATCATTTTGGATCATTATAATATTGCGAATATAATCTCTACTTTTATAAAAAGGCCGTTTCAGCATAACCTATTTTTATCATTGAGAGATTTTTTAATTTAACGCCGATACCATGTTCACTATCGCCAGACCAGGCAAACATAAAGCCATATTCATCCTTTTCTGGTAATAAGTAAATTTTAATGAGTGAAATTTGCGATAATACTTTACCGCCATCTTGCTTATAAACTTGAGTAATATAAGCCGTGATTTCATTATTGATGATGTGATGAAGTTCGACTTGGTGAGATTTAATAAAATCGATATTATTTAGCATGTTATTATCAGACTCAAAGGATTCTAGATAAATAATCGGGATACATTGTTGGCTAAAACTAGCCAACAGAATATCTATTGCTATGCCTTCGTCCTCAATAATATAGCTGTTTATATTTTGGCGATTGTTCTTTTCCATTTATTAATCTCGGTTAAATTTGTGGCGAGTATGTCCCGATTAGCGCTAAACCTGTTGAAGTTAGCATTATACTCTACCTGATTGAAGCATTTTCCCTTTTTGACCACCCCATTGGTCATCAATAATGTAGTGAGCAGTAATCGGCACAAGTGCAGGTACAAAGGTAAATTTATAAAAAACTTCATCACCTTCACAAATTTCATAATGCAGTGAATATAATGGTGCATCTAATTGTAGGTTAACAGTAAATTTTTCTGTCGCCGAGGCAACTTCAATCACATTGTCAGGATGTGTATAAAAAGGAACAACAATGCAGCGTTGGGTTTGGTTATCCATTATAAAATTATCTGCTAAGGTTAAAACGACATTCGCACCGAAAGCATCATCAGGTAATGGATCAAAAATAACATAATCGTGATGAATAACGGCACCTTGTTCGATATTTTGGTTGCCCCATTGCGATAATTCTTCACTGAATGGTCTTGATCTAACCAAAATTTGACTATGAGATATTAATAAATCCACAACCTGCTGTTTGTTTTTTTCCATCAACAATCCCCTCTTTTACACACTATAAAATCATCAAATTAAATATAGGAAACCGCTGGATTGTTTACACCACATAATTAAACTAATCCGCTAACACTTACAAGGCGTTTTACTAAAAATCGATTAAGTTTTGTTTTCTATTTTTTACATCACTAACTATTTGCTTATTATGCCACATCCCAATGAAAGTAAACATATTTTTCTGATTTTTCATTCATTTATTAGCTAGCATCTTTTGTGAATGTTTAATTGATTCGTTAGTATCATAGGTCTTAACCAATAGATGCTGCAAAGTCTCAATTAATCACCAAACGGCATAGAATCCTGAATATTTTTTACAAAAATATGACCGAAGAAATGAGCCTCACATCTTCATTAAAATACCTATCTCTTTTAGTTTTCCCATTCTTTTGTCGGCTAGCAGGTTTTGTGAATGTTTGAGTGATACGTTAGTATCATAGGGATTAACCAATAGCATACGGTAAAGTCTCCATTAACCGCCAAACGGTATAGAATCCTGAATATTTTTTACAAAAATATGACCGAAAAATCGACAGTTGGGTAAATACCCTGCCTGTTTTAGTAGATAGCAGATTATTTAATTCTTCATGAGGTCTTTCGGTGTTATCTATATGACTTAAAAAGAATATAACAAAACTTATTTAACTAAAATAAGATTAAGTGGGTTATTTAATTCAATTACTATTTTGAAATTGGCACTTGATTCCACCCTAAGAAAGTGATTGGGTAATTCAATTGCATTAATGAATGGGTTTGATGTTTCGAAATAGATCACCCATTTTAAATCATCCTTAGGTGTTAAGTAGGCGATAAAACCTTCCGAGCCATAGCTTCCTTCACCTAAAAAGCATTTATTACCATTTGTTAGGGTGATTTTTTGGATGATATCTATATTAGTGATATTATCAGGATCTTTATCCAAAAAAAGATTAAGGTGGAATGGTTTCCCTTTTTTAATTAACAATTGGGGATAAAACTGGGCTGAAAGGGATATCGATTCACCAGTAGAAAAGTAAATCCCGTCTTTTATAGGTAACGTTTGTTTATTCCATAACGCCAATATTTTTGTCATCTAAGCACTCTTTTATATGTTAATCCCAAAAAGCGTGGTTAATTTATTGCATAATCAAATCTAGATTTGATGCAAGTATTATAAATCTCTATTAGCTAATTTATACGGAATATTCATCAAAGTAGCCTTTTGTTTTTTATCGAACATTACTTTATATTTGCTTAATGTCGAGTGATTAACTGAACTATAATGCTCTAATTCAGTGCTTAGTGTACCATCATCCTCCCAATCACATAATGGGCAAACATCGTATTGTCCTTGATGAGTTAAGGTTAAATAATGGCAACAAGGGCATGCATGCAAAATATCTTCGTCCCCTATAATGGTAATAGATTTACCATATAAAGCACTAACATATTGTTTTAAATATTGATTAGAATAGCCTTTCAATTTAATATCAATAAAATAGCCTAATAAAAACGGTTGAATAGCATCATCATAGATATTTGTATATGCTAAAGGTTGACCATCTTTATCAAGATAATTTGCAAAGAGAATATTCTCAATATCCTGTTTTGAAGATTGTGCAATCATTTCGATAGCTAACAGTGTTAAAGCGAGTTTTCGGCTGAGCGTCTTCATTGAGTTAAAGTGAACGATGATAAATTATCTAATTTATCAAAAATACAGTTTGATCACTACCTCGCTTTTTATTTTATGCTTATGATAAATGAAAAACTGGAACAATAAAAAAGATAGAATGTGAAATATGGAAAGATTAAATATTGATCTTATTGATATTATTAACAATGGCGGCTTTTTAAAGTGCCTGCCTGCTTTAGCGCAAGATGCTTTTTTTCGACGTTGCCGAATAGAAACAATGAAATCAGCCATTTTGTACACAGCTAAAATCGGACTTTTTGATATAGAAATAGGTCTTGATAAAAAAGAACATAGTGGCTATGAACTCATTAATTTATCTGAAGATAACCATGAAGTTAGTGGTATCGCTATCCATGATACTTATGGAATAATGAAAACAAATTTTAATGCTTTATTACCAGCTAATATTATCCAACTATTGCCTGAGCATACAGTAAACCATATAGATAATATAGAACAAATTGAAATACACTTCTGTAGTGGAAGCACTATAATTTATCAGCGAGCTGACTTACCGCCTGCGGTGATATCCAATACATTAAAGAGCGTCATTTTTTGAATTGGAATAATGTGTGATTTGTTTATCGTCATCAATTAATATATGATTATTATTGATTATATAAGGAAAAATAGAGATAACATTTCAAAAGAAGATCTCAAAATTTAATCAATTAAAATTGAGTCACATGAAAAAAGAAATGTTGCCCTTGATCTGTTGCGATACCCAAAAGGTAATAAAAAATGAACTCTATCGATATTATAAAAAGCTATTTGGCAGGCACACTTTCTCCACAGGATTTTCAAAAAGAACTTTATTATAATAAGGATATTGAAGATCTTCTATCGGAAGAGAACCAAATTCCCCCCTATACCAACAGATATAAAAACGCATTTTTATATCTTATTGAAATTGATATTTTATTGCCATCAGGTGAAATCAATAGTAAAGATTTACTTTCAAAGTTTCTCGCTAAAAGAAATATTAACTTCTCGTTAAATAATGAACATGAAAAAAAGTATGATCTATTCATGAAAATTCAGCCAAGCTGGTTAAATTTAACTGAACCATACTTTAATTTAATCATGAATAAACATCGGGATAAAGTTGGAGTTGAATTAGAAAGAGCGTTAAAATTAGAAATTAAGAAAGATTTTAAATTCTTAAAAAATAGACCTAAGTGGCTCCAATCCCCAAACTGGCCAACCGTAGATAACAAACCATTAATTTTTATAGGTCAATTAGATATAACCGAAATCAGCCACGATATTACCTATTTATATATTTTTTTAAATGAAAAGGAAAATACATATATGACTTTTGAGCAATCAACATAAACAATAACTAACTGGCAACACGGCGATATGATTTAATAATAATTCTATCGGGGTGTCATATCTAGCAAAATCTCAAGCGATATATCATGAATAAATTGAAAATTAAGCAACAAAAGTTTGAAGTCAAACATTACTGGTCCCCAGATATACATGATCCTTGGCGATGGAAACCAGAAGACAATGCAGTATTTTACTTATTAGAAATGAATATTGGTATTACAGGAAAGGATGAAACAGATATTTATTCAATTATTATTGCCACTCCAGAAGGGATAATGAATTTAAATAACAACAGAATGCAACAACCTAAATTATATAAAATGTTGTTACTATACCAATACGATTGGAATAAGGTTAGACGCACAATAGATCAGCAGCTTGCTTTGATAAATCCCACTGATGAAATACAAGCCTTGGATAAATTAGCCAGTAGTTTTTATTGGGAATATGATGCTATGAAATAACCCTAAAAAAATATGCTAATTATGAATATGTGGTGATGAGTAATTAGCACAATTTATTAAGTGATCCTTTATAGCGGTTTGAGTAAAAATAGTTCGGTTGAGACTGAGCCTAATGAGAACGTGCAAACTAAAACCAGCGTTCATGTGGATTGCAAAAGTGAAGTATATAAGTATTCCATAAAATGGGAGTTTTAATATTAATGCATATTCAAAGAGAAAAGATCTTATATGCACTGCAAAAAGCATATGGCGATTTAAGCAACCCTGATTTCCATTTCGTGATGAAATCCTACAATTCTCTAAAATATAAATGTCTACTAAATGATATCCATGCTTTATTTAAAATAGAAGATAATACTGATTTAAACTATGACGTATGTATATCGCTAAAATTTAATTATCATAATAAATCAATGTATTTATATTTATCTTTAGTATCGGCCTATGCTTTTTTATATTATGAAAATAAAGTTATTGATTGTAATGATGATATTTATCAAATATTGCCTGAACTGATTGATATATTACATGATTATCATTTTGTGTTGTTAAACAAAAATGAGCTTTTATATACCTTTGATATAAATTCCTCGGCTTTTGGTGTCGAGGATAAAAAAGCCTCAGTTTTAGCACTGTTGTTTTCATTCGGTTTATCGGTCAATTAAAAATAATAATTAAACTACATGATGACAGCTTGGGAATAGTCGAAATAGGAGAAAAATAAAATGCCAGAAGTACACAATCAGGCAATTGAAACAATCTATGGAGAAATATATGGAAGAGACGCTTTAATATTAAAAGACATCATATTTGATATGTTTCCACTGGAATTAAAGGTAGTAGCTTCTTTGTGGTTACCACATTGTCAACCCAGCAGAAGATTAGAAGGTGAGGCTTTAATCTGTTTTAAATTTAAAAATATAAAAAGTTTAACTATTACGATGATTGATGAATCAAAATATCAGCTGGTAAAAAAATCTTGTTTCGATAAAGTATTTGATAAGGAACAAGATGAACATTATGTTTTAAGTACTTATGATCATATTTTTGATGTGATTGGTCAATGTGAAGTAAGCTACAAATAGTTATTAACGTTTGTAATAATTTGGAAGGAAAATTGGCTGATAATATGGTTGTACATCATAAAAACCCATTATTTCGTCAATAATAAGATTTACACAAGTATCCTAAAAGAATATCCCTTATTTGGTGTTAATTAAAAGAGGTTGGTATGAATTTATTCTGCGATAATTGTAATAAAGCATTTATAGCATCAGAGGAGCAAGACCGATTCATCTTAGTTTCTCGTGAAAAAAACATGAAATTCATTATGATACAGTGCCCTTATTGTTCAATGAGTTATGCTTTTAATCCAATGCAGTTAACTAACCTAGACAATAAAAAAATTCCTGTTGTTAATGGGTTAAGATGCCCTAAAGAAATATGTACGGGTATAGTATCTTATATTGAAGATATCCCTCCATTTTTTGGGTGTGGTGAATGTGGTAACGTCTGGTTAAAAAAAGAAAATTTGTATGATGATATTAAAAATATAATATCTAAGTATCCTTATAGAAAACATGCATATAATATAATAAACGGCGAATACTTACCCGTTCTAGATAAAGAAATTCCATCATGCTATGATGAGCAAGTCAGTTTAGAGTGGAATGATCAAATAAATCAAAATGATGGTTGTGATGATTGCAGAAAATAGCCAGATACAATTTATTGTAAATAATAATTGGAGATTATGAATGAAAACTATAAAAGGAATTGAAAATTTATTCCGTATTTATAAAAATCTGGATGAACCATGGCGCTTTTTTGTGGAACCTGAATTTATAAATGAGATCAATTGCATTAAAAATGCCAATTATTACGTTGCAGAGACGGAAGATGAATTTGATGAAATGGATGATACACCTGATAAATATAACCCATGGTTAGAATATCCGACATTTCAAGCCATTATCGATAATAAACTTGAACATCATCCTAATGCTACAAAAAAAGATTTATTAGATGCTATTATTTATTACCTTGAAAATGATGATTTTTTGGATTAATCCAAAATAGGAAGGTCAAAAAAAGGTCTTTCCGTTTTTAAGCAAAAATCTGTAGTAGTAAAATTTACCGTTGTTAACTGCATTAATGTAGTCTATTTAAAACAGTTTTTATCGCTAAAGAGAAATTATGAAAAAATTTTTAGAATTACTAAATAAACAAGGTATAAAGTACCTCATTGAAGACAATAAGATCACAGTTGATGGTAATTTAAATCTAAGAAATAAAGGAATTAAAGCATTACCTGAAAACTTGTTTGTTAACGGGGATTTGATTTTAACTCATACAAAAATTGAAGCACTGCCTAAAAATTTTTCTGTTAGTGGTGATTTAGATTTAACAAATACAGAAATCAGAAAATTACCTGAAAATATACTTATTGGTGGCTATTTATATTTAACAAATACGGAAATCAAAGCATTACCTAAGAATTTTTCGATTAGTGGTAGTCTAAATTTAGCAAAAACAAAAATAACAGCACTACCAGAAAACCTATCTGTCCAAGGTGATCTCAATTTAACAGTGACAAACATCAAAATGCTACCGGAAAACTTATCAGTTGGTGGGAGTTTATACTTAGGATTTACAGAAATAGAAGCATTACCAGAACACTTTTCTATTAAAGGTGACTTAGATTTGAAATTTACCAAAATGACTAAGTTACCTGAATACTTATCCGTTGATGGTCTCTTAAACATCGAATCGACAGAAATTCAAGAATTACCCGAAACCTTATCTGTTACTCGTGGCATACATTTGGATATAGATCAAATACAGAATATAGCTTATCGTAAAACTGATGAAGATAAGTCGCAAACTATTTTTGCTTGTTGGGCTAATGGCGCATTTGCAATTCAAGCAACAGACTTTTTTGGTACACTTGCAGATTTTGAAAAAATGGTGGATGAAAACTATTCTGAAGAAAATGCGATACAATATAAAAAAATGGCGAATGAATGTATTAAAGAGTTAACTATAAAGCTTAATAAACCGTCACTGAGAGTAAATTAAGATAAGTTAAAAAAGCAAATCTTCTTAATTGACTCAATGCTATCGCCAGATAAAGTAATATTATACCAATCACGTTCTTCTATATGATTAGGTAACAAGCGCTTTAGATATTTACGATAATATTGTTGATTTAAAGCAATCTATTGTTTAAAACAAACTAAGCTGCTAAAAAATGAATATACAACATATAGAAACAGCTGATTGCAATATCTTGGATACTAAAATATTTTCTCATGAAATTAAGATATATTTTGCATCAGTTTACCAATTAGAGACAAAACAACGTATAACTAATGTTTGTTTATCGATTTTTAATTGGTCATTTTTTGAAGCAAATGTTTTTATCGTTAATCATTTGAATAATCGCTTTGAACAGAAAACGTTATTCAAACATGAATTAGAGTTTTTTGAATATATTCAGAAAATATCGCTTGAACAAAATAATTTTATATTACAAGGATACAGTAAAAAATCTGGCAACTGGCTAGAGTATCGTTTCATAGATAGTGATTTTTGCTTGACCATGTTTTAACAAAAATATAGCTGCGCATGTAATAACTATGCAACCGTTTTTGTAGTGCTATAAGCATTGATAAAAAAATAAATTAATTGTCTGACAAAAAGCTTAAGTGATCTATGGAATATAGGCTGTTATTTCTAGTGTCATAACACGTTTATTTGGGTATCAATGTAAAGGTACATAATCATGAAATCAAAAGATCAACGCTTCCTATTCTTAATTGAAAATAAAACCGCCCCTTGGGGCGATATACTTTGGACAGGGTTAACACCTTGGGATGAAAATAAGCAGTCTATTGCTATCGAACGTACTGGACCTTTTACTCCAAAAGCTTATTTTTCAAATAATAACTTTATTTTTACAAAAGAAATAAAGGAACTAATCGAAAATTCCTCATTAAAAGACATTAAATTTTTGTATGAAATAGAAAAAAAGAAAATTATTAATCTTGATTGGACAAAATGGGATGTGAATAAAGATATAACTGATTATTTGATCTATATGAACCAGTGGATTTAATTTTTGATGGTATTAATGATGTAAAATTAAATCAGGATATGCCAGATTATTACTTGTCTAGTATAGAAAGCCAAATTCATTTAAACAAAAATAAACTTATCGATATGCAAAACCCTTCGGAATATATTACTTTTGTTGGCAACGCACTTGATGATTCTGATTTTTTTATGGGAATTGAAATACTAGGCTGTTTTATTAGTGCAAGAGCCATAAATTGGCTAGAAAAATACTGCCCTAACTGTTTTGATTACTATTTAATTAAACCTGATTAATAGTGGAAATATTCTAACTTAATTGCTTAATCTAAATAAAAGATAATCATATAATTTTTCTGCTAAAAAATTAGCATGCTCACTTTTTACGATTAAATTAAAAAAATAGTATTGGTTATACAAATCTTCAATTATAGGATCTGAAAGTCTACAAAATTCGATGTAAGCTAAATATAATTTTTTTATATCATCAGAAATTTCTTCTAAAGAGATATGATAATTGGTTATATCATAAAAGATATTAGTGAATTTATGATTAATAATACTTAACTCTATAAAAGGAGTATGACTTTTCTCACAAAATGCCCAGTGCATAGATTTTGTTTTATCATCTTTATAAATAAATTTCATAATTAATCTTTTATCTTAAAATTTGTGACTTGTATCATTATGTCATTTTCCCCTGTTTCACCATATAATGGATTCCAACATCATTAATTTTTGTTCTATCCTCTAAGAGCTTTGATTGTGGTTCACTCATCGCATAATTCAACTTGACTATGGCAAAATAATTTTCGGGTGTTCTATCTAAATAAGATCTTCATTAGTATTTGTTTGAAAACCCCAAAATGACTTCTAACGGCAATGATTCTCCAACACAATCAATACAGTAGTCAAAGGTACGTTGCGTTTTTTTGTTATAGCGCGATTAATCGACCAAAACATCCCATTTATGTCTAATCTGGTTATTATTGAATTTATATTTTAGTTATTCTGAATCATTACCAACTGGTGAAAATAAAATATAATCAATTAACTAATAATTCAATAGCGAATAACTTTGTGATAATTTTGTGATAAAGTTATCAAAGGATTCAGACACTAAAACTAATTCTTTTTCATCCATTAACCATATATATATTTTCCCATAATTTTCATCTTTTAATGAAAGTACAAAGCAATTTCCACCTTCATCATAAGCAAAAGGAATCATATTCTTTAAATTAGGGAAACTATCCACTAAGTCAGTGTATATATTTTCTATAGTTACATCACCGTATTTTATCGAATTAAAGCCACCTAATAAAAAGAAATTATGTCTTCCATTTTCAGGTGGGTAACCGCCATTAAATTCCATATAAAAATTAGAAAACGAAAGTGGAATCTTTTTGTCAAAGTATTTGCTAAATTCGTCTAATTCATCAAAAGATAATTGTTTTTCTGATTCTTCAAGTTTTAACCCCATTTGCCATTGCCTTTTTTAGTTGCGTAAATCTGTCTAAATACAGACCTAGATATCATCTAAGATAAAATCAGTTTTATAGCTATTATTTATAAACCCTATAAATCATCTTCAAACACTAATTTAGAAATAAATTCATTAAAACTATTGCATAGAAATTGTTATCTTTAAAAGTTTTTCAACCTCATTTAGGTCAGCGGTATTATTGCTTGTTCAGAGTCATAGAATTTGTTACTTGCTCTTGGTTTAATATCTTTATATTCAATAGTTTCATCTTAGTCTTGTTCTTCATTATAGGCTAAAGTATTTAAAAAACTTTCTAATGAATCAAATATATTCATCATACTAATTCCCAAATTATATTGCACCTGTAACTATCCGCAAAATAATAGAGTAAAAAAACACAAAACTCATCTACAATATCAATAAAATAGGATGATAATTTTTAGGCAAATAGCCATGATCCAAGAAATATTAAATAATCTAAGAAATGGTCCAACTATTTTAACGTTATCTCAGATAATAGATGTAATGAAATATCTTCAAGCATTTAAAGTTGAGGAGATATTAAAAAATGATCAAGGTTTTTTGGAGGTATTAGATATATTAGTTGAATCTTATTCTGATTCAGCGATATTTGAAGTCAATAATGATAATAAATCATTTTTAGAAAATTTTAGTGATTGGTTGCTTAAATTAGGAGAAAAACACCCACTAGGTAACGATCAAGATGATTTAAGCTCTTATGCAAATATGTTTTTGAAAGAAATGTAATATAAGATATTACTACTGAAAGCAGCTAAAGGTATGGAAAGCAAGATTCTAAATTATTATTTCAATAAATAATTTCATAGCTTTACATAAAAATATTTTTAATGCCTATTGTAGACCATATTCAAGTTTAGATGCATGAAAGCGAATATTAAATCTCTGAATCAAGATTATAATTTAGTTGCTAATGCTATATACTTTAAAATTATCAATTGAATAATGACTTTCTTTAAGAAAAAATAAGGATTCATAAAATGAAAAATAAATATCTTACTGAAATTGATGATTATTTATCTGTTCCAACAAATTTCGATTTTTTAAAGTTATTAGATGCAGATCATCAATTGGATCTAAGAGATGAACATATATTTGATGATCAGTGGATGAATACCTTTAATGCATTAAAAAATAAAAGCTTTGATAATGATGAAATCAAATTGATTAACACATTACGAGAAAAAGCATTTATGCTATCTTTAAAAGCGATTAATAATTTTGAAATATCATCCCGAATCGCTGACGATATTGAGATAATAGCCAAGAGCTTTATAGCAGGAGAATATACTAACTGGGCTATTACACACTTATGGTCTGCTTATAAGAATAAAAGATTTCCTGTATAAATTTTATAAAAAAATAGCAGTTAGATAAAATACAGTTCGGCATGGTATATATTTTATGCATAAAAATTTATTCACCATTGATGAAAAAAAATATCCTATTGCATGGAGATTTAATTCTCAAGATTGCTTGCTATCCTTTGATGAAAAAAACAGGATTGTTTTCCTTGATACCGAAGAATCGAGTCATTTTTGGGATATGATATTTCCATTTGAACATTTAATGAACATCAATTCATCATGTTATTCTATTCTAGAAAAAATTACTTTGGATTTTAACTTTCCTCAAGAATCTTCTTTGTTTTTTAAAAATAAATTAACCGACATTTCATCAGTTTTTTTCTTTTGGGAACGAAAAGCGAGTGCTATTGTACCGGTGGAGATTTTTGTTAAAGCATGGAGCGATTTTTTTTATCCTAGTGATGAATCAAGTATTCTTTTAATTACCAATAGCAATAAGATGATCTTTTCTTATGAAGAAACATTTTTTTATGCAGATATATTAGATTAATAAAGGATCAAAAGATCTGTCATCCCCCATTACCTCATTATTAAAAATAAAATGATTTTCTTTTTTATTTTTTAGCGTACAATCAAAATCATCCCCAAAACGAGGTAACGTTATGTTATATAATAACAAATCAATGTGCCACAAACATCACCACCATGAATGTTGTCATGATAATTGTCAAAATATGGCGCATAATCATGCACATTTATCTCATGAGTTAAATTGTCATCAAGATTCAACGCTTTGTTCAGGTGGCGATACCCATATGACTAACCCAAAAAATGAGTTTGACGATCCCCCTGATGACCCCGACAGGCAAATCAATCAAACTAAATTAACATGGAAAATAAAAGGCATGGATTGTGCAAACTGTGCACAAAAAATTGAAAATAGTGTAAAGACATTACCCAATATTTGCCAAACCAAGATTATCTTTTCTACCGAAAAATTAGTTGTTTTTGTTCCACAAAAGAATGAACAAACCATTAAATTGATCGAAGATAAAATCATCGAGTTAGGCTATAAACCCATTTTTGAATCATCCCCCGAACATTCACATCATCATGAGCATTCCCATCGTTTTGATAATAAAGCATTAATCCCTTTAGGAGTATTAGGCGCTTTAATTGTTGTGAGCTATATCCTGTTGTTATGTAATCAAACCGTTGGCGAATATGCCTTTATGGTAACAGCAATTGTTGGACTTATTCCTATTTTGAAAGAAGCATTGGTTTTAACGCGCAGTGGAACACCATTTGCGATCGAGTCGTTAATGAGCGTGTCAGCTATTGGTGCTTTATTTATTGGTGCTGCCGAAGAAGCCACCATGGTCATATATTTATTTATGATTGGTGAAATGTTAGAAGGTGTTGCAACAAGTAAAGCAAAAAAAGGCATCTCCTCGCTTGCTCAGCTCATGCCAGAAGAGACCGTGATAATCATTGACGGTGTAAGAAAAACCGTTGCCAGTCATAGTTTAAAACCCGAGGACATTATTGAAATTTCATCTGGAGGGCGGTTGCCTGCTGATGTCATTTTAATGAGTGAGCAAGCCAATATTGATGAAAGCGCATTAACTGGCGAGTCCATTCCTGTTAATTATCTTTCAGGCGACAAAATTATGGCTGGTTCGCTGGTGGTTGATAATACAATTCAACTTAAAGTGGTATCAGAAGTCGGGCAAAATGCGGTTGATCGTATTTTACAGATGATTGAAGATGCCGAGGAACGCAAAGCGCCTATTGAACGTTTTATTGATAAATTTAGCCGTTACTATACGCCTACAATTGCTTTATTTGCACTATTGGTGATTGTTGTGCCACCTTTGTTGCTTAATGCTGATTGGTATACTTGGTGTTATCGTGGCTTGACGTTGTTATTAATTGGTTGCCCTTGTGCGCTGGTGATTTCAACGCCTGCGGTGATAACATCGGCCTTGTCGAATGCGGCAAAGCAAGGGGTGTTAATTAAAGGTGGAGCAGCATTAGAGCATATTGGTTCGGTTAAACTGGTTGCGTTTGATAAGACTGGTACCTTAACTGAAGGTAAACCACAAGTAACCGATGTGATTCCTCAAGATATTTCCAAAGAACAATTATTAACAATGGTTGCCTCGGTTGAAAGTGGTTCGCATCATCCTATTGGTAAAGCTATTGTTGATTACGCATTACAAAATCAGTTAAGCATTAATCAGGCCGATAATCGTAAAGCGATTGCGGGAATTGGTATTCAAGGCGAGATTGATAATCAGAATTTTTATATTGTTTCGCCAAACAAAGTTGCGACCGTTTCAACGCCTTTAAATGATGAACACACTAAAATCATTGCGGAACTTGAAAGTGCAGGTAAAACCGTGGTGGTTGCGGTAACAAATCAACAACTGATGGGCATTATTGCTCTGCAAGATATATTGCGGTCAGATGCAAAGACTACAATAAATGAACTTAATCAGCTTGGTATTAAATCTTTGATGCTAACAGGCGATAATGCGCGAGCAGCTAAAGCTATTGCCGATCAGTTAGGTATGGATCACCGCGCTGAACTGTTGCCTGCCGATAAGTTGATTACCATTGAAAAGATCCGTAACACAACGTCAATTGCTATGGTGGGCGATGGTATTAATGATTCACCAGCCATGAAAGCCGCAACTGTGAGTATTGCCATGGGAAGTGGCACAGATGTTGCGCTAGAAGCTGCCGATGCCGCATTAACTAAAAATAGCTTACTCAGTTTGCCTAAGTTAATTCGCTTAACTCGCTTTGCGAGTCGTAATATTAAACAAAATATTACCATTGCATTAGGCATTAAGTTGATCTTTTTGATTACCAGTTTGTTTGGTTTTACTGGATTGTGGCTAGCAGTGTTGGCTGATTCAGGCACGACTGCGATTGTGACCGCTAATGCTCTTAGGGTTTTGAAATTTAAAAAATAAAAGTTAAGAATATGTTTGCTTAATCTATTCCGCTTGTTACAAGCGGAATAGTTTTGTTAAATCATTTTGGGTTTATTATTCATCAATTCTTAATGATATTTCGCCACCAATATGGGCATTAATTTTACCATTTTGTTCTAACAATAAAGCGCCTTGCTCATTAATGCCTTTTGCAATGCCACGAATAGTGTTATCGCCAATTAATAGTTTTACTGGTCGATTGGCAAAATTATCTAGTCTATTCCAATCATGAATAAATGGAGCTAAACCATGTTTTTCAAATTCGATTAATTTACTTTTTAAGACTTTGGAAACTTGTGCCACAAGTAAATTACGATCAACATTACCTAAATTAGCCCATTTTTGGTTAACTATGTTGATATCGGGGTTTGTCATGGTTAGATTGACGCCTACACCAATCACTACATGGGCACAGTCGCCAGTTTTACCGGCGAGCTCAACTAAAATTCCTGCTAACTTTTGGTCGTTAAGATAAAGATCATTTGGCCATTTAACTTTGATATCTTGGCCTGATAATGTGCGCAAGGTATCGGCAAGTACTATCCCGACCACCAAACTTAACCCCATTGCCGCAGCCACGCCTTGATCTAATCGCCAATACATCGAGAAGTATAAATTGCTACCAAAAGGTGAAAACCATTTTCGCCCACGTCTTCCTCTTGCTTTTGATTGAAATTCAGCCACACAACAATCACCCGATGTTAATTGCCCTATTCGATCAAGCAGATATTGGTTGGTTGAATCAATAATCGGTAATATTTCGCAATGGCTGTCGGATTGGTAATGCTGATCAATCTTGTTTTTATTGAGCAAATCAAGCGGCGCTGCCAAGCAATAGCCTTTTCCTTGCACTGAGGTTAACGCTATTCCCCACTCACGCAGTTGTTTGATATATTTATTAATACCTGCACGTGTAATGCCAAAAATGGTTGCCAATTCTTCGCCTGAGTGGAACTGTCCATCGGCTAATATTTCAATTAATTTAAGTGGATTTTTGTGGCTGCGCATCCGTTCCTCTTTTTTTAACTAATAAGATAACGAAGTATAACGAAATTATAGCAAAACTAACAAATAAATAGGTATTACTCGTTTTATCCATGATGAATGCTATCACCGCAGGAGCAACTAAGCTACCTAAGGTGTTAGTTAATAGCATTGCTTGGTTCATAGCCACAATATTTTGCTTTTTAACACATGAGCAAGCCCAAGCCATCGATATGGGATAAATGGTGTAAATGGTTGCACCTAATAAGATAATTGCCAATGCGCCAAACCAATTAAATATAAGCATAATACATGCAACCAACATGAGTAGCGATTCAATTAGCAATACCATTTGCCGTCCAAATTTGTCGGCACACCAGTTGGCAGGCATTTGTGCTGCCACTCCTGATAAAATAAGTAAAATCATCCAATTAGCAACTTGAGTATCGCTATAACCCAAGTGTGAATAATAAACTGGTAACAGTGAATATAACGACCCGATTAACATACCAGCAATAACGCAACCGGTTAACCCAAGCCGAGAGGGTTTATTTAATATCATTGGCATAATGTCAAAGCTGCTTTTTTTTCTTTTTGGTAATTTATAATGTGTGCGCAAAATAAATAAAATCGCAAGCCCCATTAGTAACATAATCACCAATCCAAAATACAAGACATCTTGTGGAAAATACTGTAACAAAGCTTGCCCCAAAACCGTGCCTAAATAATAAGTGGTTAAATAAACTGCAAGCATCCTTCCACGGGTATGCACTGGGCCAGTGAGTAATATGCAACTTTCAATCACCACCCAAGTGACAGCACAAGCGATGCCAATAAAAAAGCGCCACATGATCCAACTATAAAAATTCATTGAAAAACTTAAGCCAATAGTTGCAATAGCAAAAATAATGCAACTATAGGTATAAGTGTGTCGAGCATTAAATTTACCAATAAACCAATTGGCAAAAATAGTGCCAATCAAGTTGCCAGTAAAATAACTTGATCCCACAAGACCAATTTGCCCCAGCGAAAATTCATTACGCACTAACCACAATGGTACTTGTGTGTTGAGTGCTGACAACGAGATAGTCACAAAGAGTAAACTCGTTAATAAAATAGGAAATGAATACGAATGTTTCATAATGTTATCGCATATAATTTATGGGTTATAATTTGCAGGCAATTATAATTTGGTATCAATTATAAATAACTGTCAGCATCAATTTCGCCCGAGTTGCCGATAAATCGGATTTCTGGCGATAAACTCACCAAGAATTTTTGTAATACACATTTTTTTATATAACGAGCTAATTCAACTACATCATGTGCAGTTGCTTGTTTTTTGTTGACTAACACTAACGCTTGTTGCTGATGCACGGCAGCTCCGCCTATTTGATAGCCTTTTAGACCACACTGATCGATAAGCCAACCTGCGGCCAATTTTGTTTGATGATTGGCTTGTGGATATATTGGCATATTCGGATAAATTTCAAGTAGCTTATCTGCCTCAATTTTATCGACCACGGGATTTTTAAAAAAGCTCCCGCCATTGCCAAGCTCTTTTGGATCAGGCAATTTACTGCGGCGAATATCACATACCTTATCAAAGACCATTTTTGGGGTGACACTTTTTGGATCAAAGTTTCGTAATTCACCGTAAGTTAATACTGGTTGCCACTGTTTGGGTAATTTAATACCAACATTGATGACCGCATAACCTTGCAAATATGCTTTTTTGAAGATGCTTTCCCGGTAACCATATTGACCATCGATAACTGTAATGATGTTACCTGTGGCAAGCTCAAGCAGTTCTACATAATCAGCTACTTTTTGAAATTCAACCCCGTAAGCACCAATATTTTGAATAGGTGCAGAACCAACACACCCCGGAATTAATGCGAGGTTTTCAAGCCCTGATATATCTTGCGCAATAGTTCTTGACACTAAATCATGCCAAATTTCGCCAGCCCCCACTTTTAAATGCCACGCTTGTTCGGTTTCAGTTATAGTAATACCTTTTATGCGATTAACAATAACAATACCTTCAAAATCACAGGTAAAAAGAGTGTTACTGCCTTCACCAATAATCATAATCGGTAAATGCGGCGAGTTATCTTGCCAAATCTGTTGTAATTGTTCGACAGTTGTGACAGTAATAACTTTTTGAGCAAAAACAGTTAGACCAAATGTATTAGGAATTTTTTGTTTCATTAATCACTACCTTTATTTTGTGAAAGTAGACACCCAAGTGTAATTCGATTTTATCTGTTATTGTTATGATTTGGGCTCTATTGCATTTGCTGATTATATTACCACATTGGTTAAGCTTATTTGATTAATTATTTGATCGCGAATAATTTTAAATTTTCTTTAAATTTGCTATTAATCGTGCACTTCATAAAATTAGTCTATTTACTTTTTTTCGACAATAGTGTGACTATTATCAAATTCATCACATTATTTATACAAATATTCGACTAAAGTAACGCTTAAATCTTTTTTGTTTTTTGTTATCGTGTATTATAACTAACCAAGCGATGTTTTTTATAAATTATAGTCTGAATTACTTATTGCTAGCACGAAAAACAACCAATGTTATTTGATTAGCAATTATTGATTATATTGATTGTGCGCAAGTTAAGTTTTGCTTATGAGTTAGAGGAAATTATGAAAAGAGTTTTTATTATGATCCTAGATTCCTTTGGAATCGGCGGCGCTGCAGATGCCAAAAAATTTGGGGATGAAGGTGCTGATACATTGGGTCATATCGCTGAGTTTTGTGCATTAGGTAAAGCGGAACAAGGTCGAAGTGGACCATTAAAATTACCTAATCTAGGAAAATTAGGCTTAATAGAAGCCGCCTATGAGTCAACCGGAGCATATCCTAAAGGCATGATGACAGAAGGCGAAATTATTGGTTCATATGGTTATGCCAGTGAAATTTCATCAGGTAAAGATACACCTTCAGGACATTGGGAAATTGCAGGTGTACCAGTCCTTTTTGACTGGGGCTATTTTACTAATACGACTAACAGCTTTCCTCAAGATCTTTTAGATAAGATTGTTTCTCGCGCAAAACTACCCGGTTATCTTGGTAATTGTCACTCATCAGGCACAATTATTCTTGATGAACTTGGTGAAGAACATATGGCGTCTGGCAAACCTATTTTTTATACTTCTGCTGATTCAGTATTTCAAATTGCCTGTCATGAAGAAACATTTGGCTTAGATAGACTTTATGAAGTTTGCGAAATTGCTCGCGATGAACTAAATAAGGGTAATTATAATATTGGCCGTGTTATTGCAAGACCATTTGTTGGTAAAAAAGCGGGCGAATTTGTGCGTACTGGTAATCGTCACGATCTTGCTGTTGAACCACCAGCGCCAACAATGATTAAAAAGTTGGTTGATGAAAAACAAGGCACAGTGGTGTCCATCGGTAAAATTGCCGATATCTATGCCCAAGTTGGAATTACCAAAAAAGTGAAAGCAACTGGTATTGAAGCTTTATTTGATGCATCACTTGAAGAAATCAAACAAGCAAAAGATAACACTATCGTATTTACTAATTTTGTCGATTTTGACTCCTCATATGGACACCGTCGCGATGTTTCGGGGTATGCTGCTGCGTTAGAATATTTTGATCGTCGCCTACCTGAAATGTTAGCGCTTATGAATCCCGGCGATCTACTTATTATTAGTGCCGATCATGGTTGCGATCCTACTTGGCCTGGCACTGATCATACTCGCGAACATATACCTGTCATTGTTTATGGAAATAGTGTGCCAACTGGATCTTTAGGTCATCGTGAAACCTTTGCCGATATTGGGCAAAGTATTGCCGATTATTTTGGCTTATCACCAATGGATTATGGTAAATCGTTTATAAAAAAATAAGTAATTTAAGTTTAAGTAATATTGATTTAGAAACAAATATCAGGAGAAGTTGATGTCTACCCCGCATATTAATGCCATTGATAATGCTTTTGCAAAAACCGTTTTAATGCCTGGCGATCCGCTACGAGCAAAGTTTATTGCAGAAACCTTTTTAGAAAATGCCCAAGAAGTAACTAATGTAAGAGCCATGTTAGGTTTTACGGGTTATTATAAAGGCCAAAAAATTTCAGTTATGGGACATGGAATGGGTATTCCGTCTTGCTCTATTTATACAACCGAACTAATTAAATTTTATGGTGTTGAAAACATTATTCGTATTGGTTCGTGTGGTGCAATTAGCCCTAATGTTAATGTGGGCGATGTTATTGTTGGAATGGGTGCATGTACCGATTCAAAAGTTAACCGCTTACGTTTTAAAGATCATGATTTTGCCGCTATCGCTGATTTTGATTTGACCTGTAATGCCGTCAATGCGGCTAAAAAGTTAGGTGTAAATGTGAAAGTGGGTAATCTTTTTTCTGCCGATCTTTTTTATAGCGTTGAGCCTGATATGTTTGATGTTATGGAAAAATATAATATTTTAGGTGTTGAAATGGAAGCGGCTGGGATTTATGGAGTTGCTGCCGAATATGGCGCTAAAGCACTGGCCATTTGCACGGTTTCGGATCATATTCGAAAAGGCGAAGCAATGTCGGCAGAGCAAAGACAGTTAGGCTTTAAAGAAATGATCACAGTTGCACTAGAATCTGTTTTATTAAATCAAAACTAAAAAAATGGCAGGTAATCTGCCATTTTTTATTTTTATTTATCAAATAATGATTATATTCGTGTTTAGATAATAGATTACACCAAGATCTCATTAATAAGGAATCATAAATGAATATTAAGTATCAGCTTAAAGTTATATTTTTCTTACAATTTTTTATCTGGGGAAGCTGGTTAATTACCTTGGGTTCTTACATGATGCGTAAATTAGATTTTACTGGCATTGAAGTAGGATCAGTATATGGCACAATGGGTATTGCTTCGTTGTTCATGCCTAGTTTGCTTGGTATTGTTGCTGACAGATGGATCCCCGCTAATCGTTTATATGTTCTTTGTCATTTGATAGGTGCTATAACACTGTTTATAGCTGCTTCTGTAACATCCCCTTTCTTGATGATGATTGTAATACTTATTCATTGCTTAGCTTTTATGCCTACTATCGCAATTTCAAATTCAATTTCTTATTCCTGCTTAGAATCACAAGGACTTGATGTTATTACTCAGTTCCCTTGTATCAGAATATTTGGCACCATCGGCTTTATTGTTGCCATGTGGCTTGTGAGCTTTTTACAGTTAGAACTTAGTAGCATGCAACTTTATATAGCTGCTGCATCTTCTTTGTTACTTAGCCTTTATTCTCTCTCATTACCACTGATTCCAACTGCTAAAAATGCTACTGAAGAAAAAAGCATCATTAGTTCATTAGGATTAGATGCTTTCGTTTTATTCAAACAACCTAGAATGGCTATTTTCTTTTTATTTGCGGTTTTATTAGGCGGCATTTTACAAATCACCAATACTTTTGGTAACCCATTTTTGCATGATTTTGAAAAATTCCCAGAATATGCCGATAGTTTAGTAGTTAAGTATCCTTCTGTATTGTTGTCGATTTCTCAAATTTCAGAAGTGGTATTTATTTTATTTGTACCTTTCTTTATGAAACGTTTAGGTATCAAATATGTTATGCTAATTAGTATGTTTGCTTGGGTGGCACGTTTCGGTTTATTTGCTTATGGTGACCCATCTCCTGTCGGTTTTGTACTATTACTTCTTTCAATGATTGTTTATGGTTGTGCCTTCGACTTTTACAATATATCAGGCTCAATGTATGTTGAAAAATCAGTATCTCCAACCATTCGTAATAGTGCTCAAGGATTATTTATGACCATGACTAATGGACTTGGTGCTTATTTAGGTTCAGTAATTAGTGGCTTTGTAGTCGATCATTACACAACTACAAGTGGCATTGATTGGCAAACGGTCTGGCTTGTTTTTGCAAGTTATGCTTTGGTTCTAGCTATTGTGTTTATGTTGATTTTTAAAAACGAGAATCCAAATCCACAAGCAACTGCGACCATCAATAAATAATTCATTGAGTGGTTGTTCATTCCAACCACTTAATCAATATGCAGGCAGCAATATAAGTTGTTGCCTTTTTCTAGCACAAAATTAGCGTAAAAATATGATTTACCAAACAAAAATATAAATAAGTAATGCAAAAGGTATGGCAGAAAGATGTCTTATCAAGGTAAAATACCCTAGCTTATAATTAACAACAATAAATATGCTATTTTTAGTTTTGATAAGTGTTTTAATGTCATTATTACTAAAAACCATTTAGCTCATTTTAAATAGATTAAACACCTAATGAACAATCAAATAATACCCAAAGTCATATTACATGAGCACATTGAAGGGAGCATTACTCCTATTATGGCTCAAAAGTTAGCTGATAAAAATCAGATCCCCTTTCCTAGTTCTTTATGTTATAAAAAGGGAGAATATGATGAGCAAGAGTATCAAAATGGACGTTATCGATATGATGAAACAAATTTCATAGAATTTATTCAAACTTATGATGCCGTTTCTCACTTTTTAAAAACGCCAGAAGATTATTATTTAATTACATTTGATTTTTTGAGTAGAAATGCCAAACAGGGACTCATCTACTGTGAACTTTTTATCTCTCCTTACCATATCTGTGCAACCGAATTTGATGGCAAGATGACTTGGGATAAAAAACGATTCCAACAAACCTTAACGCAAATGGATAAAGCCATTATTGACGTCCAAAAAAATCATAATATTACCGTTAGGTATCATGTTATCGGCGTTCGACATCTTGGTGCTAAAATTGTCCATGAAACATTGAAATTTATTGAAAATAATCCTCACCATTTTATTACTGGATTCAACATTGCAGGCAATGAAAGAGCAGGTCATTTCGATGATTTTCAAGATTCACATCAATTAGCATCTAAATTAGGCTTACAAAAATCTTATCATGCAGGCGAAATTGAGCCAGCAGAAAGCATCATTCAAGCATTAAAACATGGCGCAACAAGAATTGGGCATGGCATTAAAGCCATTGATGATCAAAATCTAATTAATGAACTGATTAAGAACAACATCACCCTAGAAGTTGCACTCACCAGTAATCGTATTTTGGTTAATGAACTACAAGGCGATATCTATCAGCACCCAATAAGACGGCTTTATGACCAAGGCGTTCGCATTACGCTAAATACCGATGATGCAGGAATTTTCGGCACCGATATTGAAAAAGAATATAGCATTGCCCAATCCATATTTGCATTTTCACGCTTAGAATTGCTCGACATAACGCTGTGTGGCATTCAGGCCGCATTTGCCGAAGAATCGGTTAAAAGTTGTTTGATAGAGCATGTTTTTTCATGTTTTACCTCTGATGATAAGCAGGTGATGAAAAAATGCATTAATGATAAGAAATATAATCCAGCAATCATTGAACGATTTTTAAAATATCAAAAGCAGTTGCTAGCCATGTCCGTTAACTAATTTAGTTAGCAGAATAATAGGAGATTCGCATGAAAAAAAATAAACGCATCCTGACCTTTTTACCCCTATTTATTTCCGGTATTGCTAATGCTGCAACGGTTGATTTAAGAATTATAGAAACCACCGATTTACATGGTAATATGATGAACTATGATTATTTTAAAGATCAACCTATAGATACATTTGGATTAGTAAAAACAGCCAATTTAATTCATCAAGCAAGAAGTGAAGTTAAAAATAGCGTTCTTGTGGATAATGGCGATCTGATTCAAGGTAGCCCAATGGCTGATTATGCCGTGCATAAAGGCCTTAATGATGGCGATATTCACCCCGTTTATAAGGCACTCAATACACTTGATTATGTTGTTGGTAATATTGGTAATCATGAATTTAATTTTGGCTTGGAATTTTTACAAAAAAGCCTTGCTGGTGCTAAATTCCCTTATGTTAATGCAAATGTCTATGATGCTAAAACCAATAAGCCGTTCTTTAAGCAATATCTTATTGTCGATACCCCCGTCGTTGATAGAAGCGGCAATAAACAAACAATAAAAATTGGCTATATTGGCTTTGTGCCACCACAAATTATGCAATGGGACAAACTTAATCTTGATGGTAAAGTTGTAGTTAAAGACATTACCGAAACAGCCAAGCACTTGGTTCCAGAAATGAAAAAGCAAGGCGCTAATATCATTATTGCCATTCCCCATTCGGGTGTTTCTTCTGAACCTTATAAAGCTTTAGCCGAAAATTCGGTTTATTATTTAAGTCAAGTTAAAGGTATTGATGCAATTATGTTTGGCCATGCCCATGGCGTGTTCCCAAGCGAGGAGTTTAAATCATTACCAAATACCGATATCAAAACAGGTAACATTAATCATGTGCCAGCTGTTATGCCCGGACATTGGGGTAGCCATTTGGGCGTGGTGGATTTAGTGCTTGATGGCGATAAATCTAATTGGCAAGTGACGTCAGGCAAATCTGAAGCTAGACCGATTTATGATGTCAAAAATAAAAAAGCACTAGTTGAAGCAGACCCCAAAATTATTGATATTCTAACCGAAGATCACCAAGGTACGCGTGAATTTGTTGGCAAACCAATTGGTAAGGTTTCAATTGATATTACTAGTTATTTGGCCTTGGTTGAAGATAGCTCTGCGTTACAAATTATTAGCGATGCGCAGATCGATTACGTTAAGCAATTTATTCAAGGCGATCCTGACCTTGATGGATTACCTGTTTTATCGGCCATTGCACCATTTAAAGCAGGTGGCAGGAAAAACGATCCCAGCGCTTTTGTTGATGTTAAAAAAGGTAATTTGTCATTTAGAAATGCGGCAGATATCTACCTTTATCCGAATATTTTATCTGCTATAAAACTGACAGGTAAAGACGTTAAAGAGTGGTTAGAATGTTCAGCTAGTGTCTATAACCAAATCGATTCCCATTCATCTCAACCACAATATTTGATTAATTGGGACAAATTTAGAACCTATAATTTCGATACCATTGATGGTGTGAATTATCAAATAGATGTCACTAAACCACCGCGTTATGATGCAAATTGTCAGTTAGTTAACCCTTCATCAGAAAGAATTAAGAATCTGACTTATCAACAAAAACCGATTGATCCCAACCAAACATTTTTAATTGCCACCAATAATTATCGTGCTTATAGCGGTATATTTCCGGGAACAGGTGAAAAAAACGTCAAATTTAATTCACCTGATGATTTAAGAGTGATTCTTTCAGCTTATATCACCAACACCACCCAAAAATACGGCGCTGTAGAAGTTACCGTCGACAATAATTGGCGAATTGCCCCAATAATTAGCGATACCAATTTGGATATTCGTTTTGAATCATCACCAACTGATGAAGCTAAAGATTATATTGAAAAACATTCAATATACCCTATTCACTTTATCGAAAAAGATGCCTCAGGTTTTGGGGTTTATCGACTTGATTTACAATCATTGGTTAACACTCAGATCCAAAATTAATTAGTATTATTATGCCCTAAAGGATTTATAAATATGAAAATAGAAAAACTAATTGAGCTTGCTAAAGCAGCACGTTCTAAAGCTTATGTACCTTATTCTAAATTTCAAGTTGGCGCAGTGCTCATTACTGAAGATGATGAAGCAATTTTAGGTTGCAATGTTGAAAATGCCTCTTACGGCTTAACTAACTGCGCAGAACGCACAGCGATTTTTAAAGCGGTATCAGAAGGTAAACGTAAGTTCAAAAAATTGGTGGTAATTGGTGATACGGATGGACCTATTTCACCTTGTGGTGCTTGTCGCCAAGTTATTAGCGAGTTTTGTGCTAAAAATATGCCAGTTATTTTGACCAATATGAACGGTAAAATTCAGGAAACCACTGTTGGAGAATTATTACCTTGGTCTTTTTCACCAAGTGATTTGGACTAATTTAATCTTAATCATTTTCCTAATTAAGCCATTACACTTAGGGTGATTTAACAATTAAAGATTCACCCTATTATCAATATAAGAGAGTATCGTTATGAGATTTGTTGATATTATTGAAAAAAAACGCGACGGAAAAGCGCTATCAACCGAGGAAATACAATTTTTTATTACAAACTACACTGACGGCAAAATTCCCGATTATCAAGTTAGTGCTTTATTAATGGCAATTTACTATCAAGGTATGACATCAAAAGAGTGTGCAGATTTAACCGGCGCAATGATGCATTCAGGCGATACAGTAGATCTTTCTTCAATTAAAGGCATTAAAGTGGATAAGCATTCAACAGGTGGCGTGGGCGATACAACAACATTAGTGCTTGCTCCTTTAGTTGCAGCCTTAGATGTGCCTGTAGCTAAAATGTCAGGACGTGGACTTGGGCACACCGGTGGTACCACCGATAAATTTGAGTCTATTCCAGGATTTAAAATTGAACTAAGTAAACAAGATTTTATTAATCAAGTTAATCATAAAGGCCTTGCCGTGATTGGCCAATCTGGCAATCTAACACCAGCAGATAAAAAGCTATACTCGTTACGGGATGTAACAGGAACAGTTAATTCTATTCCGCTTATTGCAAGCTCAATTATGAGCAAAAAATTAGCCGCTGGCGCTGATGCTATTGTTCTGGATGTCAAAACTGGTGATGGCGCGCTAATGAAAGATATGGCTGACTCCGAAAAATTAGCCCATGAAATGGTGAATATCGGTAACCAAATTGGTCGTAGAACCATGGCAATCATCTCAGATATGTCACAACCACTTGGTTTTGCAATTGGTAATGCGCTAGAAATAAAAGAAGCCATTGATACTTTAAAGGGTCATGGCCCCGCTGATTTAACTGAATTAGTTTTAACATTAGGTAGCCAAATGGTTGTGCTTGCCAATAAAGCCAAAACCTTGGAAGAAGCTAGAGCAAAACTTCAAAAAGTCATTAAAAATGGCAAAGCTATCGAGAAATTCAAAACCTTAATTGAAGCACAAGGTGGTGATAGTTCAATTGTTGATCATCCTGAAAAACTGGCTAGTGCACCTTACCAAATTGCTCTACCGGCTCTTAAATCAGGTTATGTATCAAAAATTATTGCAGATCAAATTGGTATTGCGGCAATGCAACTAGGCGCTGGGCGCGCAACCAAAGAGGATATTATTGATCCAGCAGTTGGAATCGTGTTACATAAAAAAGTGGGCGATCAGGTTGCCGAAGGTGAAACGTTGTTAACCATTCATGCGAGTACAGATAAACTTGATGCGATTAAGCAAAAATTATATGACAATATTATTATTAGTGATTGTGCCAATGAACCGCAATTGATTTATAAAGTGATTACTGAGTAATCATTGGCAATAAGGATTTAGGATGCACCATGTATAACTCAAATTTTTATAAAAAAATATCACTGCTTGTTGTTTGGGGGCTATTTTCAGTTAACGCTATAGCGGCTGATCCAACAATACAATCAACAACACCAAGTTGGGAAAAAAACAAGCCTTATAAATTTACTATTTTACACACTAACGACCACCATGGTCGTTTTTGGCAAAATGATATCGGTGAATATGGTCTTGCTGCACAAAAAACAGTTGTTGATGAAATAAGAAAGGAGGTAGTCACGAAAGGTGGCAAGTTGTTACTTCTATCTGGTGGTGATATTAATACTGGTGTTCCTGAATCTGATGTACTTCAAGCCAAACCAGATTTTTTGGGTATGAATGAAGTTGGATATGATGCAATGGCGGCGGGTAATCATGAATTTGATCACCCTTTAGCCGTTATTCGTGAACAACAAAAATGGGCCCATTTTCCATTTTTATCTGCCAATACTTACTTTAAAGGTACTGATAATCGTGTTTTTGATGCTTACAAAATATTTGATTTAAATGGCATTAAAGTAGCGGTATTTGGATTAACCACAGATGATACAATTTTTTTAGCCTCTCCCAAAAATACTGATGGCGTTGAATTTCGAAAAACATTACCCGAAGCACAAAAAGTTATTGCCCAAATAAAAAAGACAGAAAGTCCAGATATGATTATTGCCGTTACACATATGGGACATTACGAAAATGGTGAACATGGCTCGATGGCACCCGGTGATGTTGAATTAGCCCGAGGCTTGCAAAGTGGCGAATTAGATATGATTGTCGGTGGTCATTCACAAAATCCTGTTTGTATGGCAAGCCCAAATAAACGCATTACCGAATATGTACCGGGTACTCCATGCGCACCCGATAAACAAAATGGCACATGGATTGTACAAGCCCATGAATGGGGTAAATATGTTGGGCGTGCTGATTTTATCTTTTTAAATGGCAAAATAACTTTGCAAAATTACCAGTTAATTCCAATCAATTTAAAAAAAGAAATAGATAATGGTGACGGTACAAAACGCCTTGAATATTACACTAAAGAGATCTTACAAGATAAAACATTACTCGAAAATTTAAAACCTTATCAAGAACAAGGTAAACAACAATTACTGGTTAAAAGTGGTGAATTAATCGGTCGCCTTGAAGGTGATCGCAATGTTGTAAGATATCAACAAAGTAATATGGGACAGTTGTTACTCAGTGCTTTTGTTGAAAAAACCAAGGCTGACATTGGCATTATGTCTGGTGGCATGATTCGCGATTCATTAATTGAAGGTAATATTACTTATCGCGACATCCTAAAAGTTGAGCCTTTTGGTAATAGTGTTGTTTATTTTGAATTGACTGGTAGCGAATTAATCGATTACCTAAAAATAGCACTCAATAAAAAACAAGGTTCGGGTGGATATCCACACATGAAAAATATCACCCTAACACGATATGGCGATAACATTAAAGATGTAAAAATTAAAAATGAACCCATTGATTTACAAAAATCATATCGTATTGCTACACTAGATTTTTTAGCAGCTGGTGGTGATAGTTATCCAATAACCAATACTTCACCAACTTATGTAGATACTGGTTATCGAGATGCTGATGTCGTAAAACAATATTTTGAGGAACATTCACCTATTAATGCATCTGATTATGAACCAACACAATTTATACACAACTAAATTATTTAAGGATGCCTGAGCGTAAATATTTATTAGGGATACATTGTTCGAGAATAATCACCCTATTATTCGGTAATCGTAATTAAGCTAACATAGCTGTAGTGCCGTATTCAAGGTTTATACCCCATTGTTGGCACTACAGTTTTTTTGTTGTGTTTAATATTGAATGAGTATTATTTAGTAACTTATCCAAATATCATGAAATTTATTAATAATATTCAATAGTTCGTGTAGTTATCATGTGATCATCACACTCTTTAACTATCCAATCACCTTTTTCATTATGTTTAGAAAATTGACACTCAAGAGTTGCTTTCTTGTTGTTATCAAAATATTTTTTTAATTTGATTAGCTGACCTTGTTTATTATACTCCATAGTATATGTGTAATTCTCGATCACTCTAGAAATCAACTGATTTTTATTATTATATTGAAATGTCATATTATTATCAAAAAATAGTATCTTATCTTCATCATCGTAACCGACATAAACAGAGCGGAGTTTATCTAACTCACCCATTCTTTGAACAAATTTTGTGCTGTAGTCTGTTTGGAAAATATCAAATAAATCGGTTTTATTATAATTATCGGTTGCAAATGGATTAAGATAGTTTTGATCTTGGCTAGGCAAAGACATGGTAAAATCATCATAAAACTTCCAGCTCGTTCGTTCTGTTTCTAAATCGTCAGAAGCGACAATACTACGCTTCATTACATAATTATAACCTTTATTTGTATCAACAAAAGAAGTAACTAACCCACTATCATCGAAATTCATTTCAAAAACAGAGCTACCACCATTATTCAGCAAGTTTTGGTATTGACCCAATAACTTATTTTTTATATTACCTGTTGCCGACTTGATACGATTTTGGGTAAGGGCATGATCAAAAAAGTAATACATTACAACTTGGTTAGTTGAGCGAGCTAAATTTTCTGAAGGATTTGTTTTTGCAAATAATACGGGATCTGATTCTATACCCCAATCATTAATGATGCGATTATATGAAAAAAAATATTTTCTTATTTTTGCTACTTTTTCTTTATCGTAATATGCATAAGTAAAATGTTCCTGATCCCATTTGTTCTCATCTTCACTATAAAAAAATGACTGTCTTACTGAATCATCGTTATCAAAGATAAACCCACCATTGACCAATTTAGCTAACTTAATACTAGACGATATTTGATTTGGAAATTGCCCATCGATGAGTTTAGGGTAACTATAGGCAAAATGCGCACCTTTTTTATTTTCGTCTAACTCTCCAGCATAAAAATATTGTTTAAAAATATCATTATTAACCCAAGAAGGAATTTGTTTAATAGTATAAGTGACTGTTGCAAATGAATTTACATTATTGCTAATATCTAAAACAAATAGTTTATCTAAAGTCACTTGTCCAAAACAAAAACTACCTTTTTTAAATTTTGTGTCACTGTTTAATTTAGCTAATTGATAGGTTGATGTTTGGTTGTTAGCATCTAGTGAACAGTCTAATAAACCTAAGCTCGTAAAAACTTCTAATCGCCGATTTAATTCGTTGTTTATCCACACTTCCGATCGTTCGTTTGCTGGATAACTGAGATCTTTTTTAAGGTAAGGGAATGTTACTTTGCCTAGATAGAAACAAATTGGTTTGTCTTGATCTTCCAGTGTTGCTTTAATTTCTTCCGTTAATTTTACTTTACTTTTATCACATCCTGACAGCATAACCAATAATGTCAGTGGAACAACATTAAAATATTTTTTCATTGTTTTTGATAGTCCTTTTCCTATTACTTTTATTTCTGATAAATCTTTTAAGAAATAATCCATTTTTGATTGTAACATGATTTAGGTAAGGTGATAAGTTTGCTCATTTTTCTTATCTGTTCTAGAACAATATTTGGACAGATTGTTATTGATGATTTTTGCTAAAAAACTAAAATTCATATTGATAATATTCAATATTAAAATAGCTATATATCGGAAAGACTTTAATAAAAAAATAGGGACAATCGTCCCTTAATTTTTAACATGTTGTTTATTTATTTTTTTTAAACGCGGCAGCAAATGCATTACCCATCGCATTATTGACGCTAGACGATGTATGCGTTTTTTGAGTATTATTGACGCTCCCTTTATTAATAGATTGACGATTGTCAGCTTTCGAAATAGCAGGATCATTTAACCGCATTGATAAAGCGATACGTTTGCGTGGAATATCAACTTCAATCACTTTCACTTTAACAATATCACCAGCTTTTACCACTGTTCTTGGATCGTCAACAAACTTATCTGAGAGTGCCGAAATATGCACTAAACCATCTTGGTGCACCCCAATATCCACAAAAGCACCAAAGTTGGTTACATTGGTTACCGAACCTTCCATAATCATGCCAACTTTTAGATCTTCCATCGTTTCGATATCATCAGCAAATTGAGCGGTTTTAAATTCAGGCCTTGGATCACGTCCTGGTTTATCGAGCTCTTTAATAATATCAGTTACAGTTGGAACGCCAAAATGGTCATCAACATAATCAACTGCGTTAAGCGATTTTAAGTAATTTGTATCACCTAAAATCTCTTTTAATGATTTATGATTTTTTTCTAAAATTCGCTCTACGACAGGATAAGCCTCTGGATGAACCGCTGATGCATCAAGTGGATTTTTACCATCCATAATCCGTAAAAAACCAGCACACTGCTCAAATGCTTTAGGACCTAAGCGTGATACTTTTAATAACTGCTTACGGTCGGTAAATTGTCCATTTTCATTACGCCAATCAATGATATTTTGGGCAATCACTTTATTAAGTCCAGCAATACGTGCAAGTAGCATCATTGAGGCGGTATTCAAATTAACACCAACGGCATTTACACCATCTTCAACAACTGCATCAAGTTTTTTAGCTAACTGAGTTTGGCTTACATCATGCTGATATTGACCCACACCAATTGATTTAGGATCAATTTTAACAAGCTCTGCCAATGGGTCTTGTAAACGCCTAGCAATAGATACCGCACCTCGAATCGATACATCAAGATCAGGAAACTCTTGCGCCGCAAGTTCGGATGCTGAATACACTGACGCTCCAGCTTCGCTAACAATCACTTTTTGCGCTTTGACCTCTGGGTATTTTTTTTGAACATCAAGGTAAAAACGCTCAGTTTCGCGCGAAGCCGTACCATTGCCAATAGCAACTAATTCAACTTGGTATTTGATACAAAGCGCTGCCACCATCATAGCGGCTTTATCGGCTTGCCCAGTATGTGGATAAATTGTTTCAGTCGCAACTAATTTGCCAGTTGCATCAACAACCGCTATTTTGACCCCAGTACGTAACCCTGGATCCATACCCATAGTCACTTTCATACCCGCCGGAGCTGCCATTAACATATCATGCAAGTTGGCAGCAAATACATTAATCGCTTCTTCTTCGGCGCGTTCTCGTAATGTTGTCATTAATTCAGTTTCCATATGCATTAAAATTTTAATGCGCCATGTCCAATTAATAACGGCTTTGCGCCATTTATCCCCTGGCTGATCATTAAAATGAACACCTAAATATTCAGTGATAATTTGTTCACAATAACTTTCTTTTGGTGGCTCTTCAAATTGTGGATCGGCATTTAACGAGAGCAGTAAATAGCCTTCATTTCGCCCTCGGAACATAGCTAATGCACGATGAGATGGAACTTTAGAAATAAGTTCGCTTTGCGAAAAATAATCTCGGAATTTTGCCCCCTCTTCTTCTTTGCCACTCACCACTTGTGAAACTAAATGAGCGTTATTCCAAAGATAATGACGTACTTTTGCCAGTAATGTCGCATCTTCAGCAAATTTTTCCATTAAAATATAACGCGCACCATCTAAAGCTGATTTTGTATCAGTAATACCTTTATCTACATTGAGATATTTTTCTGCTTCGATTTCTGGATTTAATGCAGGATTTTGCCATAAGTCATCGGCAAGTGGTTCAAGACCCGCTTCAATGGCAATTTGACCGCGAGTACGGCGCTTAGGTTTATATGGCAAATAAAGATCTTCAAGTTCGGTTTTACTCAACGTTGATACAATACGTTCACTTAATACTGGCGTTAATTTACCTTGATCTTCAATGGACTTTAAAATCGTTTTTTTGCGATCTTCAAGTTCACGTAAATAGCTTAATCGGCTATCAAGAGTACGTAATTGGGTATCATCAAGCCCACCTGTTACCTCTTTTCGATATCGAGCAATAAATGGAACAGTACTGCCTTCGTCTAATAATTGAATCGCAGCTAAAACTTGTTCTGGTTTTACTATAAGTTCACCAGCTATAATATGACTAATTTGATTATTTATCATGGTATCTCTGAATATTTTGTCAATTAACGGAATTTATCTTCAACATGCAAAAAGCTAATTATATAACAAGAGAAGGCTATTTAGCACTCGATCGTGAGCTAAAATATTTATGGAAAGAAGAAAGGCCTAAAGTAACCCAAGCGGTATCAGATGCTGCAGCGCTTGGAGATCGCAGTGAAAATGCCGAATATATCTATGGTAAACGAAGACTCAGAGAAATCGATAGACGAGTTCGTTTTCTTACCAAACGATTAGAATCATTAACTATTATCGATCCAGATCCAAGACAAGAGGGTAAAGTATTTTTTGGTGCATGGATAAAATTAGAAGATGAAAATGGAAATCTACACGTTTATCGCATTGTAGGGGCTGATGAGTTTAATCCTAAAAAAAATTGGATATCTATCAACAGCCCTGTCGCAAGAGCACTAATAGGACATAAAGTTGATGATGAAATAACCGTTATCACCCCAAATGGCAAAATGTTTTATTATATTGTAGAGATCAGCTACACAAAGTTAGAGGTTTAACTATATAAATTATTAAACATTAAGTATATAATCATACTAACATATTGATAATTAATTTAATTTATTATGATTTTCATTGATCAGTTCTATATCTATCCAATCAAATCGATGCAAGGCATACCGCTAACAGAGGCAAATATTGGCGATGGGGGCTTTGAACACGATCGTATTTTGATGCTTAGTGAACCCGATGGTTCATTCATTACTGCAAGGCAATACCCTGAACTTTTGAAATTCAAAACATTCATAGTAAAAAATGAAGTATACGTTTCGCTATCTTCGACAAAAATGATAAAATTCAAACTTGATGAGTTTTCATTAAGTAATGAGCCGACCGAAGTTTGGGGAAATCATTTCACCTCGCAAATTGCTCCCATACGAGTAAATCAATTTTTCAGCCAAATTCTACACAAAGACGTGCAATTACGATGGGTTGGGCAACAATTAACTCGTCGAACAAAACGCTACCCAGAAGTACCTGTTAGTTTTGCTGATGGTTATCCTTATTTGTTATTAAACAAAGCTTCATTTAATTATTTACAACATCAATGCCCTGAACAACTCGATATTAGGCAATTTCGAGGTAATATTATTATTCAAGGAGCACTCCCTTTTGCTGAAGATGGTTGGAAGACAATCAAAATTGGCGAGGTGATTTTTGATATCGTTAAACCTTGTACTCGCTGTGTACTAACAACAATTGATGTCAATTCAGTAAAACCATTAGCCAATAATGAACCGCTTAATACATTACGATATTTTAGAGCTGATGAACAAGGTCAAATTGATTTCGGTATGAATATGATTGCCCGAAATCGTGGCACCATTTCGATTCACGATAAAATAGAGATATTAGAAAGGCAAGTAGCCAAAAACTATATAAAAACCTTTCCCGCAGAAATAAAAAGTAAAACACAACTTTGCACAATTACTTTTGAAGGTAAAACTATTAAAGGTAATAATAAACAAACCATTTTAGAGCAGTTAGAACAACATAAACTAGCATTACCATATTCCTGTCGTTCAGGTGTTTGTGGGCGTTGCTTAGTTGTTTTGAAAAAGGGAGAAATAAATGCATTAACTCAGTCAGCTGTAAAACGTAATAATCGAATTTTAGCCTGTAGCTGCATTCCTAAAGGAGATATTACTATCGAATCATCCAAAAAAGGATGAAACTGATATGACAACTATGCTACTTATTTCGATTTTTTGCTATTAAGAAATAGCTTCTAATTCACAATGTTCTACCAATCCCATCTGCTCAGATAAAGATTGCGACATAGGCTTTAATCTGTCATTCATGACTTTAATAGCTTCAGAAAAACTGAACGTCTTGTTCATAGCAACAAAAGAGGGTTGCGCAATAATACAAAGCGAAGCATTTTCACCCGCCTCGACAATCATCAAACAAACCTTTTGTCCACCTTCTTGTAAACTCACCTCGACAACATCGGCAACTTTTGGAACGTATAACATTGGCTGTTGAGAAAAGTACCAGCTTTTAGGCATTTGAGGTTTTAAAAAATTAGCCGCAACAATAGCATTAATGGATAATTCAATTTTTTGTGCATCCGTCAAATTAAGCGACTGGCAACTATCATGAAATTGATAATAAGATGTTGCATCGCTAACAGAAAATGAAAATTCACAAAAAACATCAGGAATTAGCATTTTACTTGGATAACAAGAACGGAATAACATTTCAGATGAAACTTCAAGCATTAGGCTATCGTATTCGCTGTCAAAATACCAACGCCAACAATCAGTCGGCCGAAAAGCCATTTTCATTGATGTATCATCCTCGTTAATTGAACTAAATTTGGCCAAAAAGATAACATAAATTAGATAAAAAATAAATAAAAATTTAAAATAAAAATTATTTAATTATATAATTTTTAAAAATTTTAAATTATAACTGAAAGGATCCGAAAAATATAAGTTAGATCTAATTTTGATCCTTTTCGATCGCTTTTTTATAGCAAACTCTACACATAAAAAAAGGTGCTTTTCAGCACCCTGCCATTTAGTCATAAATTATGGTTTAGCTTGCAACATTAATACGTTTCATATCAGTCATATAGCTACGGAGTTTGCGTCCAATTTTTTCTATTGGATGATTACGAATTTCTTCGTTTACATCGCGTAATTGAGCATTATCAATGCTACCTTCAGGAATTGCTTTACCAAGATCACCCGGTTGTAACATTGGCATAAATTTTTCTTTTAATAGCGGTACAGCGGCATTAGCAAATAGATAGTTACCATACTCAGCTGTGTCAGAAATCACCACATTCATTTCATATAGACGTTTACGCGCAATAGTATTAGCAATGAGTGGTAATTCATGTAACGATTCATAATAAGCTGATTCAGGTAAAATGCCTGACTCAAGCATCGTTTCGAATGCAAGTTCAACACCAGCTTTAACCATTGCAACCATAACGACACCTTGATCAAAGTAAGCTTGTTCATCAATTTTACCTTGATATTCAGCTGCTTTTTCAAATGCGGTTTCGCCAGTTTCTTTACGCCATTTAAGTAGGTTAACATCATCATTTGCCCAGTCTTTCATCATGGTTGATGAAAATTCACCAGATATAATATCATCCATATGTTTGCGATAAAGATCAGTCATGATCACTTTTAATTCTTTTGCTAAAGCGTTTGCCCTTAATTTAGCCGGATTTGATAAACGATCCATCATTAAGGTAATTCCACCTTGTTTTAACGCTTCAGTGATTGTTTCCCAACCAAATTGAAGCAATTTACATGCATAAGCAGGATCGACACCATCTGCAACCAATTTATCAAAACAAAGTAACGATCCAGTTTGTAACATACCACAAAGTATTGTTTGTTCACCCATTAAGTCTGATTTAACTTCGGCAACAAATGATGATTGTAAAACACCTGCACGATGTCCACCGGTTGCTGCGGCCCATGCTTTAGCGATTGCTAAACCCTCACCTTTCGGATCGTTTTCTGGATGAACGGCGATCAGGGTCGGTACACCAAAGCCACGTTTATACTCTTCACGCACTTCAGTCCCTGGGCATTTTGGTGCTACCATAACAACGGTAATATCAGAACGGATCTTTTCGCCTACTTCAACAATATTAAAACCATGTGAATAGCCAAGTGCTGCGCCTTGTTTCATTAGTGGTTGGATTGCTTGCACCACAGCAGAATGTTGCTTGTCAGGCGTTAAGTTAATAACAAGATCAGCAGTTGGAATTAATTCTTCATAACTTCCTACTTTAAAACCATTTTCAGTTGCCTTTTTCCATGATGCTCGTTTTTCAGCAATCGCTTCTTTACGTAATGCATAAGATATATCTAAACCTGAATCACGCATATTAAGACCTTGATTAAGACCTTGTGCACCGCAACCAACAATAACAATTTTTTTACCTTTTAAAAAATTAGCTTCTGTTGCAAATTCATCACGAGCCATAAAACGGCATTGACCTAATTGTTCTAATTTTTCGCGTAAATTGAGTGTATTAAAATAGTTTGACATTATTCTCTCCAAGCGTTGGGTTATTCATAATCGACTATCAATCACTATATAGTACTTTTTATATTGCGAAAATTGATATATTTAAAATACAATATTGCATAAATTGCAATAAACTTGCTAAGTTAAATACTTTCTTTTAATCTAAGCCACCCCCAATTTATCAATCAATCAATATGGATGCTCGATATAAACAAGCTAATAAAGAAGCTAAACTTTCGTTATTGTTAACTTTTATTTATCTTCTTGGATGGATTGTTTGTGCTTACTGCGTTAGCGATAATATAGGATGTTTAGGTCTTCCATTGTGGTTTGAACTATCTTGCATCATGGTACCTTTTGGTTTTGTATTACTTTGCTGGGTGGTTGTAAAATTTCAATTCAAAAACATTTCATTAGAACAAATTAAGTGATAAAACAATGCATTTGGATATTATTGTACCGCTTGTCATCTACCTTATTTTCGTGTTTGCTTTATCAATATATGCTTATATGAAACGCAAAAAGGTGAATCAATTTACTGATTACTTTATCGGCAATAGAACCATGGGTGGATTTTTACTTGCCATGACATTAGCTGCAACTTATATTAGTGCCAGCTCTTTCATTGGTGGCCCTGGTGCAGCCTATAAATTTGGTCTTGGTTGGGTGTTATTGTCGATGATCCAAGTCCCAACGGTACTACTTTCACTTGGTATTTTAGGCAAAAAATTCGCCATTTTAGCACGTAAATATAATGCAATAACCTTAAGTGATATGCTTTATGCACACTATAAAAGTAAAGCCATAGTTTGGCTTGCTAGTATTGCATTAGTTGTTGCTTTTATTGGCGCTATGACAGTACAATTTGTTGGTGGTGCACGATTATTGGAATCGTCGGTTGGCATTTCTTACGATATCGGATTATTAATTTTTGGTATTGGTACCGTTATTTATACCGCTTTTGGTGGCTTTAGAGCGAGTATTTTAAATGATGCCTTCCAAGGTCTAGTAATGATAATTGGTGCTATCTTGCTATTAACAGCGATTATCTATGCTGGTGGGGGTATAACAGCAATTATTCATCGTTTAAATGAAATCGATCCTGCACTACTCACACCACAAGGCCCTAGCAATTTTATGGACTTTCCTTTTATGGCATCATTTTGGGTTTTAGTCTGCTTTGCCGTAGTTGGTTTACCTCATACAGCGGTTCGTTGCATGGCGTACAAAGATAGTAAAGCCGTACATCAAGGCATTATCATTGGTACGATTGTTGTCACAGTCATTATGTTGACCATGCACCTATCTGGTGCGCTTGGTAGAGCGATTATTAGTGATTTAACAGTTCCAGATCAAATCGTTCCTACCCTAATAATTAACATCATGCCACCATTAGCGGCTGGTATCTTTTTAGCTGCTCCGCTTGCCGCAATTATGTCAACAATTAATGCCCAGTTACTACAAGTTTCATCAGTGATTATTAAAGACCTATTTTTAAGCATGAAGCATAACAAAAGCTATAGTGATAAAATGTTAACGCGCATATCTGTTATCATCACCTTTATTTTTGGTGGATTACTTATTTTAGCAGCTTGGAACCCACCCGATATGATTATATGGCTAAATTTACTTGCATTTGGTGGGCTTGAAGCGGTATTTTTATGGCCATTAGTGCTTGGACTTTATTGGAAAAAAGCCAATTCAACAGGTGCGTTATGTTCTATGTTTGCCGGCGCAATAAGCTATATTTTATTGGCGGCTTATAATATAAAGCTTTATGCTTTTCATCCGATTATCCCATCCTTAATTATTGGATTGGTGGTGTTTATCATTGCCAATATGTTTGGTAGCGCAGGAAAAAATTATGCCTTGGATTCAACTCAGAATTAATACAACTAACGATCATGCCGAAAAAATTAGCGAACAATTAGAAGAGTCAGGAGCTGCATCAGTCACGTTTCAAGACACTTATGATAATCCTGTTTTTGAACCATTACCAGGCGAAACAAAACTTTGGGGTAATACCGATGTCATTGGCCTATATGATGCTCAAACGGATATCAATGAATTAAAAGCTATACTAAATCTTGCTCAATATTCTTATAAGATTGAACAACTAGAAGATAAAGACTGGGAACGTGAATGGATGGATAACTTTCATCCTATGCAATTTGGTAAGCGACTTTGGATTTGCCCAAGTTGGCGCGATGTACCGGATGCAAATGCAGTCAATGTTATGTTAGATCCTGGTTTAGCTTTTGGCACAGGCACTCATCCTACAACTGCATTATGTTTAACTTGGCTGGATAGTTTAGATCTGAAAGATAAACTAGTAATTGATTACGGTTGTGGGTCTGGTATTTTGGCAATTGCAGCACTTAAATTAGGCGCAAAGCGAGTAATTGGTATCGATATTGATCCTCAAGCCATTCAAGCTAGCCGTGACAATGCGCAGCGTAATGATGTCAGCGAAAAGTTAGAACTTTATTTATCAAAAGATGTCCCTGATAATTTACAAGCTGATATTCTTGTTGCCAATATTTTAGCCGGTCCATTAAAAGAACTTGAACCACATATAAGCAAATTAGTAAAACCTCAAGGTAAGCTAGGCTTATCGGGTATTTTAGCAACTCAATCACCAAGTGTTTGCATGGCTTATAAACCTCATTTTACATTAGATCCTGTTATTGAACAGGAAGAGTGGTGTCGCATTACTGGTAAAAAAATTTAAAAAAATAACGTTACCCCCTTTTAAGTTAGAGAAAAAATGCGTAATATAGCCGGCCTTAATTTGCTTAACATTGGTGAAATTAAATTAAAAAATAATTTAATTGCTGCGCCAATGGCTGGAATCAGCGATAAACCATTTCGTAATTTGTGCTATCAGTTTGGTGCTGGTATGACAGTTTCAGAAATGTTTTTAGCAAATTCGGATGTTTGGCATACCGATAAATCAGCTCTGCGGATGGTTGCAAGCGAGGATATTGGTGTTCGTGCAGTACAAATTGTTGGTTCTGATCCCGACGAAATGGCTAGAGCTGCAGAATTTAACGTCAAACATGGCGCTCAATTGATTGATATCAATATGGGTTGCCCAGCTAAAAAGGTCAATAAAAAGTTGGCAGGATCTGCTTTAATGCAGTATCCAGAACTTATTAAAAAAATTTTGCAGAAAGTTGTCGGTGCAGTTGATGTTCCGGTAACATTAAAAACGCGGACTGGATGGAATAAAGATCATAGAAATTGCATAGAAATCGCACAAATTGCACAGGACTGTGGCATAAAGGCAATTACTATTCATGGAAGAACACGTGCTTGCTTATTCAATGGTGTGGCGGAATATGATTCTATTAAGGCAGTGAAAGAAAAAGTTACAATTCCTGTAATTGCCAATGGGGATATTTGTACACCTGAACAGGCAAAAGATGTTTTTCAATATACGCAAGCTGATGCTATAATGATCGGCCGAGCGGCACAGGGGCGACCTTGGATATTTGAAGAAATTGCATTCTATTTAACACATGGACAGTTACAGAAAAATAAAAGTATTGATGAAGTAGAACAAGTTGTATTGTCACATCTTGATGAACTTTATCAATTTTATGGAGAATACAAAGGATTAAGGATTGCCAGAAAGCATGTAAATTGGTATACCAAGAATTATGCTGACAGCGATCAATTCAGGCGCTTATTTAGTGTACTTAGCAATACAAGTGAGCAAGTAAACACTCTAAAAGCATTTTTTAGTCAAATTAGAAACAACCCAAAGAGTTAAGAATACTATGTCAGAACAACGCGTTACAGCTGCAGCACTTAAATTTACAACTGTAAATTCTCAGGACCAAATAACACAAAAGCCATTACGAGATTCCGTAAAGCAAGCTTTAAAAAACTATTTATCTCAATTAAATGGTGAAGATCCTACAGATCTTTATGAATTAGTGTTAGCTGAAGTTGAACATCCATTCCTTGATATGGTTATGCAATATACACGTGGCAATCAAACTCGAGCAGCAAATATGCTTGGTATCAACCGCGGTACACTTCGCAAAAAATTAAAACAATACGGAATGAGTTAATCATCTATTATTTAACATACTTATAATATAAAAAGGCACCTTAATATAAGGTGCTTTTTTTGTATTTTAGAAAACAATTACAAAATTCATTCAATGATCTACTTTTATAATATTTACTAAGCAGACAAACGTTTAATTAATGTAGGTGTTAAAGTTAATGTATGGAGTGAATCTGTAGGGTTATGAAATCGATTTAATAATGTTTCAACAGCCAATTGTCCTAATTCTTCTTTTGGTTGATGGATAGTAGTTAAAGGTGGTGTCATATATTGTGCAATTTCGATATCATCATAACCAATAATTGCAATATCTTTTCCTGCTTCAAGGCCATTTTGATAAAGTGCTTGATAAGCACCAATAGCCATAGCATCATTAGAACAAAACACTGCCTGTGGGGGAATAGATAGTTTTAATAAATTTTGCATAGCAACAATTCCTGATGCAAATTGAAAGTCACCTTGTGCTTCATACTTTCTTAAAATTGCTAAATTAGCATTTTGCATAGCCTGGCGATATCCTTGTAGGCGAGATCGCGCTTGAGTATTATTTAAAGGACCTGTGATGCAAGCTATCTGTTTGTAGTTTTGCTTAATCAGATATTGTGTAGCAATCATTGCACCAATAAAAGAGTTATCTTGAATGATATCACACATACCATCAAATGGTGTCCAATCCATCATTACGATAGGAAGCTTGGGATATCGAGCAAATATCTGCTTTGGAATTGAATAAGTTTCAGTGCACATAGCCAGTAAACCATCAACACGCTTTTGCAGTAAATGTTCAATATTATCAAGCATACGCTGATGATCACCTTCGGTACTACATAAAATCAAATTATAACCAAGCTCATAACAACTACGTTCAACACCTTGCACTACTTCTGAGAAAAAAGGATTATTACTTGCTGTCACCAACATACCAATCGTATAAGTTTTATTGCTTTTCAAACTGCGAGCAATAGCTGAAGGGGTATAATTTAGCTGTTTGATGACCAGCTCAACTTTTTCACGTTTAGCAGGGCTAACATAACGATCATTATTGATGACATGAGAAACAGTTGAAGTTGATACATTCGCAGATTTTGCGACATCTTTTATTGTAACCAAGTTTTTATTACTCTCCTATAAACCTTGTAATTTAACGAAATCTTCCACTTCATTACGTGTTGGCACTGATGTCTGCGCTCCCGCTTTAGTCACCGACAGTGCCGCAGCAGCATGAGCATATCTAACAGCTTGGTTGAGTGCTTTTCCTTCTAATAAGGCTGTTACTAACATGCCATTAAAGGTATCACCAGCACCAATAGTATCAACAGCTTTAACATGAAATCCTGACACGATTTCACCCTTACCACAATAACTTACCCAAGCGCCTTTACTACCAAGTGTAATAATAACGGTGTTAATACCCTTATTATGTAAAAATGCTGATGCTTTTTGTGCATCTTGTTCTGTAACAATTTTTATACCTGTTAAATACTCAGCTTCTGTCTCGTTTGGTGTAATAATATCAATGTGTTTAAGTAAATCATCTGATAAATTTTGTGCGGGCGCTGGATTTAAAATTACTTTGGTATTATTTTGTTTAGCTAATTTTGCTACATGCTCTATAGTTTGTAATGGTGTTTCAAGTTGCATTAATACCGCATTTGCTTTTATTATATCATTTTCAAATTGACCTACATATTCAGGTGTAACGGCTGAATTTGCTCCTTCATGGATGGCAATTTGATTCTCTCCTTGTTTATTGACTAAAATCAATGCAACACCGGTATTTTTGCTTTCAACTACAGCAACAGTATGGGTATCTATATGATCGCTTTCTAATTGTTGCTTAAATTTCTTACCAAAATCATCATTTCCCACCGCTGCAATAAACTGAACATTGGCACCTAAACGCCCAGCAGCAACAGCTTGATTAGCACCTTTACCTCCATATGAAATTTTATAGTTTGAACCTTTTAATGTTTCGCCTGGTTTAGGAAATTCATTTACATTTAAGATATGATCAATATTTACGCTACCAATCACAATTAATTTATTTAAATTCATATAACTACTCCATAATCACATAGCAATAGGACGCGAGAATGCGTCCTAAAAGAGTTTATTTAGTGATAAGTTTTAATTCTACAGGGATTTTTGTATCAACTTTTTCACCTTTTATAATTTTATCTGCAATTTCAATACCCATTGAGCCTATTTTTTCTGGTTGTTGAGCCACCGTTGCTGCCATTTTTCCACGTTCAACAGATTTAATGCCATCCTCAGTACCATCAAAGCCAACCACTAAAATATCATTTCGTCCAGCAGTTTGAATTGCACGCACAGCCCCTAATGCCATTTCATCATTCTCTGCAAATACCGCTTGCACTAAAGGATAAGCAGTTAATAAATTTTGCATAACATTCATACCTTTAGCACGATCAAAATCAGCTGGTTGTGCAGTTAAAATAGTAAATTGGTTATCTTTCATTGAGTTGATAAAACCTTCACCACGTTCACGAGAAGCGGACGTACCAACTATACCTTGTAATTGAATTACTTTTGCACTAGCACCTAATTTTTGAAAAATAAAATCACCAGCCATTTTACCTCCTGCAACATTATCCGATGCAATATGGCTAATAACCTCTCCCTTAACAGAAGCACGATCAAGTGTTATAACAGGAATGCCCGCTTTATTTGCAGCAAGTACTGCATTACCAACTGCCTCTGAATCGGTTGGATTGATAAGTATTACTTTAGTCCCTTTAACAATAGTATCTTCAACATTTGCAAGTTCCTTAGCGGGATTATTTTGTGAATCTAATATCACTAATTCATAACCAAGCTCCTTAGCTTTATTTGCTGCACCTTCTTTTAAATTAACAAAAAAAGGATTATTAAGGGTTGAAACAACTAAAGCTATATTTTCTTTTGCTAAAGCTTGAGAGGCAAAAGAAAAATTTAATGTAATGGCAACAATAGCTGTAAAAATTTTTCCGAATTTCATAACTTTCTCCTAAAATAAGACACCTAGTTTAAAGCAACTATTTATTGGTCTTTTTATCGACTAAAACTGCTAATAAGATAACAACACCTTTTACAATCATTTGGTAGTAAGCATCCACACCCAACATATTTAATCCATTATTTAAAAAGCCTAAAATTAAAGCACCTATCAGTGTTCCGATAATCTTTCCTCGCCCCCCAGACATACTAGTACCACCAAGAACAACAGCAGCTATTGCATCCATTTCATAACCAGTACCCGCTGTTGGTTGTGCTGAAGATAATCGTGCCACTTCAATAGTACTCGCAACAGCACAAAGTAGACCACTAATGGCATAAACAATAATTTTTACCCGGTCAACATTAATTCCTGAAAGACGAGTTGCAGCCTCATTTCCACCAAGTGCATAGATATAGCGACCCAAGCGAGTATATTTTAATAGGTACCATGCAAAGATAAAAACAATAGTCATAATTAATATTGGCACAGGAATGCCTAGTACTCGACCAAATGCAACCCATTCAAATAATTCAGAATTATCATTACTACCAGTAGAAATAGGACTACCTTTAGTGTAGACCTGTGTTACCCCCCGTAGAATAAGCATCATAACTAAGGTGGCAATAAAGGCTTGAAGTTTCCCTTTAGCTATAATAAGCCCCGAAAAAGCACCCAATAACCACCCTAAAGTCAAAGAGACAAAAATAGCAATAAAAGGTGAAATATCTGCACCAATCATAGAAGCAGTAATTGCACCTGTTAAAGCAAATATTGATCCCACACTTAAATCAATTCCAGAAGTTAAAATGACTAGAGTCATCCCAACAGCAATAACCGCATTAATTGAAGTTTGCTGTAATATATTGAAAAAATTATTTAACGTAAAAAAGTTATCACTTAAACAAGAAACAATAGCAATTAAAACTAGTAAAGTGATTAAGGACTTTTGTTCAATTAATATGTTCTTAAATGTTTTATTTTGCAACATCAGCGCTCTCCTGTGTTTTTCCAACGGCTGCTGCCATAAGTTTTTCTTGTGTTGCCTCACAACTTAAAAAGTGTCCTGTCACTCTTCCCTCGTGGATAACTAAAATACGATCACTCATACCCAGTATTTCAGGCATATCTGATGAAACTAAAATGACACTTAAACCTTGCTCTTTAAATTGATTAATGAGTTGATAAATTTCTTTTTTAGCTCCAACGTCTACCCCTCGTGTCGGTTCATCTAGAATTAATATACTTGGGCGAGTCATTAAACCTTTAGCAATAGCAACTTTTTGTTGATTACCGCCAGATAAGAAGCCAATTGTTTGATTAATTGACGGTGTTTTAATATTAAATAATCCTACAAAGTCTTTAACTACTTCTTGTTCCTCAGTTAACCGTAATTTCTTAAATTTGCTGGCAAAATAATTTAGAGCATTAAGTGACATGTTATCTTTCACTGACATGCCTAAAATTAGGCCATCTTTTTTACGATCTTCAGAAATATAAACAATACCATTTGTTAAACCTTCACGCGGTGAACTGATTTGAACTGATTTATTATTTAAAATGATTTCACCTGACTTTGCAGGGTTAGCACCATAAATCATTTTCATTAATTCCGTTCGCCCAGCCCCCATTAAACCTGAAATACCCAGTATTTCACCTTCATGAAGACTAAAACTAATATCATTCACCCCTACGCCATTTAAATTTTTAACTTCTAATGCAATGTTACCTCGAGGTACATTAATTCTTGGATATTGTTCTTGAAGCTTTCGACCAACCATCATTTCAATTAACGTATCTTCATTTAATTGATCAATCTTTTTTTCACCAACAAATTGCCCATCACGTAATACAGTCACTTCATCACAAATTTCGAAAATTTCTTTTAATCGATGCGATATATAAACCACACCACAATTTTGTTTTTTAAGTTTCTTTATTACTTCAAAAAGAGAAACTGTTTCAGTATCTGTAAGCGCATCAGTAGGTTCATCCATAATAATTACTTTAGAATTAAAACTAAGAACTTTAGCTATTTCAACCATTTGCTGCTCACCAATAGATAAGTCACTCACTAAACGACGACTGTCATAATTCAGGTGAAGTTCGGCGAGTAATTTATCGGCTTGAACGTATGTTTTTCTCCAATCTATACAACCAAATTTATTGGTAAATTCACGCCCTAAAAATATATTTTCAGCAATACTAAGTTGTGGAATTAAATTTAATTCCTGATGAACAATGCCTATCCCTGCTTCTTGTGAAGATTTAGGTCCATGAAAGTTCACTTTATTACCTAAATAAATAATATTACCTTCATCTTTTTGGTAAATTCCTGTTAAAACCTTCATCAAAGTTGATTTACCCGCACCATTTTCACCAATCAAAGCCATAACTTGACCTGCGCGTACAGTTAAATTAACTCCGGCAAGCGCTTTTACACCAGGAAAGGATTTGTGAATATTTATAAGCTGTAAAAGATTATCGTTCATAAATCACTCATTATTTAGCTTTATAACTGAGGTTTAAAAAATAACACCAGACTGTAAAATTACATTAGCAAATGGAGAACATTCGCCAGTTCTAATAACAGCTTTACAGTGACGAGTTTGAAGTTTTAGTTTTTCATGACTAACATAAATAGTTTCTATACTGCTATTTTGGGCCTGTTCAAGTTTCTTAATTTGTTCTAATATTAGCTTATGCATTTCACAATTTCGTTTAATAATTTCTTCAGCTAATATCACTTTTTCAATCTGCATATCTTGTGACACTGTTTGGAAAACTTGAATAAATGATGGTACACCGTAAGTCACTGCTAAATCGATGCGTGGAGTATCACTTGCAATGGGTAGGCCAGCATCACCTATCGCAATTTGATCTGTATGCCCCATTTTGGATAAGACCTGAATAATTTCAGAATTAAATAATTGACCTTTATACATAACGTAATCCTTGGATAGCTAAATAATAATCAATATCGAAACGTTTCGATACTTATCATCTACCGGATAGATTACCGTTGCAATATATAAAACTTAAACTTGTGATCTTGATCAATGTGAAATGATTCAGCTAAGCATACAGTTTTAAAAATTTATAATATGTAGGGAAACACCAAGCTGTTTTCACCTCATGGTTAAAATAACCCTATAAAACTCATAAAGCGTTTTATCTGTTGAATCGCTAGCTATTTTGCGGATTATGTTATATATCAATTAAAGTAGGTATCGCTTTCTACTGTGAAAGCTCAATTATTTATCAAACGGTATAGAATCCTGAATATTTTTTACAAAAATATAGCTTAAAAGAGAACAATCGGGTAAATACCTCATAGGCATCACACAACTTGCATATAAAATTAAGCCACCTATTTTATTTTCAATGGATTTTTTAATTTTGACCAGATGCTTAATTAATTAGCTAATTATTTTATAAAGTTCTTACAAGTTAATGGGATAAATAACTTCAATCTAGCTTTTTAGCCCGATATAAATGGTTGGACAACTGAGCATAAATGTTCGGCCAAATCGTTGATGGTTATTTTTTTATGATATAGGCGCGTATCACATATTTGTGATACGGCGTTAGTTTTGTTTTTTATGTATATTCATTACAGAACTTATCTAATTACTGTAAACAATACGAATAATTTCTACATATATAAAAATAGAATCCTTATTGTTAAATAATAATTTTACAGAACGTAAAAACTTATCAGTATATTGATGATGAATTTTAGGTAAATATTTGCTAAAATATGGTGATTTTTAAATTATTATCTGGAGAATTTTATGGCAGGTCATAGTAAATGGGCCAATACCAAACACCGCAAAGCAGCACAAGATGCAAAACGCGGAAAAATCTTTACCAAAATTATTCGTGAGTTGGTAACCGCAGCAAAACTTGGTGGTGGCGATCCAGCGTCAAATCCACGACTACGCGCTGCAATGGATAAAGCATTATCGAACAATATGACTCGAGATACCATGAATCGAGCCGTTGCTCGTGGTGTTGGCGGTGAAGATGATAGCAATATGGAAACAATTATTTATGAAGGCTATGGTCCCGCAGGTACAGCTGTCATGGTTGAATGTTTGAGTGATAACCGCAACCGTACGGTATCAGAAGTGCGTCACGCCTTTACTAAATCAGGTGGTAACTTAGGTACCGATGGCTCAGTTTCATATTTATTCACTAAAAAAGGAGTTATTTCATATCCTGTTGGCATAGACGAAGATAAAGTCATGGACGCAGCACTTGAAGCAGGTGCTGATGATGTTGTAACTTATGATGATGGTGCTATTGATGTATTTACTACACCAGAAACTTTCGGTGAAGTTAAAGATGCACTTGATGCAGCAGGTTTAGTTGCCGAAGCGGCCGAAGTATCTATGATTCCATCGACAAAAGTAGATCTTGATATTGAATCTGCACCAAAGCTATTACGTTTAATTGATATGCTTGAAGATTGTGATGATGTTCAAGAAGTTTACCATAATGGTGAAGTTTCAGATGAGGTAGCAGCAACACTCTAATGGCCATTATTCTTGGCATCGATCCTGGCTCTCGTTTGACGGGTTACGGCGTAATCCAACAAACGGGACGTCAACTCACTTACCTTGGCAGTGGATGCATTCGTACTGCAGTTGATGATTTACCTACCCGTTTAAAACGCGTATATGCTGGTGTCAGTGAAATTATATTACAATTCCAACCAGATATGTTTGCAATTGAACAAGTGTTTATGGCTCGTAATGCCGACTCGGCATTGAAATTGGGTCAAGCAAGAGGTGCAGCAATTGTCGCAGCTGTTAATAATAATCTACCTGTTTTTGAATATGCTGCTCGTTTAGTTAAGCAGTGCGTAGTAGGGACAGGCGCTGCCGATAAAAAACAAGTTCAACATATGGTCAAATTATTATTAAAGCTACCCGCTAGTCCTCAAGCCGATGCTGCCGATGCTTTGGCTATAGCAATAACCCATGCCCACACCAGTCAACAGCTGATAAAATCTCGTAAATAAAATTATAACAATTCCAATGTTATCTGATTATTAGGGAACACAAATGTTTCAACTAATGGGAAAGAGTCGTAAAATACTTTTATAATATTTCCACAAAAAGTAATCAAACAGAGCTAATAATATATTTGCTTTACAAGTTTTTACCTACGTTCCTTTTTATTATTTTTCACCAACAAAAGAAGCTAAGTATAATATTATTGATTAGTATTTTGTTGATTAGTTTCTTCAGTATTATGTTCTGTTTTTCCTTTAATTTTCTTAACGTTTTCAGCTGCAACAGATGCCATTCTTCCCATTGTATCTCTTAGGATTTTTCCATCATCAGTTTTAAATGAAGCAAGTTGTTCTATTCCATTCTCATCCACTTCAAAATACGTAGCTTCAACAAATCCAAATTTGCTTGCATAAAATAAATGAGGAATACTACCACGAGTCGAATTATAGATTTGAACAGCTGCATTGTACGCCTCTCTTCTTTTTAAGATAGTATTTTCAATTTCATCAAGTTGAACCATTAATTGTTGATAGGTTGAGTTTGCTTTTAAATCAGGAAAACGGTTAGCTAACATTTGAACATTGCCTATAACTCGAGAAGTTTCAAAAGCAGCAGCATTTGCACTAGCAACGCCATCACTCTCAGTAATATTAAAATGAGTTAGCTTCTCGTGATCACCATAACTAGACGCTATATCAGACAGTCTTTGCGCTATATCATGTCTTTTCTTTATTGTCACATAAATATTTGATTGCTTCTGTTTTACATTTTCAGCTAAACCTCTAAGTTTGTTGTATGAAAAAAATAGCCACCCTAAAATTAGGATTAAGATAAATATTATTAACATATTTGAGTACCTTATTTATAAACAAGTTTCTATAATTAAAATGTTTGGCATTTTCCATTCTTCAATGGATAGAAAAACACCAATGAATTTGACTACTGTTAATTTACCTTTGATAAACCACTATTAACAATATAAATATTTAGTTTATAGCCTCGTCGAAAGTATGCCATATACTAATTTTATTTAGCAAATATCAAACAAATCATTATATGCTGTTCAACCTAATGCAAGTCTTTAATTTTTAAATTATTATAAAATAAAAATTTATTATAATATAGTTATATCCAACCCTCAATTATTTTATGCAAAGCATAAAAATGCGCTAATCTCAAATAGCGCATTTTAAAGTTAATTATTTTATTCTAAAGTTATTAGCAAAATAATCGGTACAATTAAGTGTAAAAAATATTTTTGTTCTTACTTATGCATAGCCAAAGCTAGATAAATATAAGCGTTTTATATTAATTTACATATAAATCATTTAAGCGTATTTTTTCTACTTAATAAAACTGGTTTATTTTTATGCTTCGTAAATAGTTTTGTTACAAATAAGAAGAACAATGGTACATAAAATATAGCTAAAAACGTTGCAGTTAACATACCACCAATTACACCAGTACCTACTGCATTTTGACTTGCAGAACCTGCTCCAGTATTTAATGCCAATGGTAATACACCTAGAATAAAGGCAAATGAAGTCATTAAAATTGGACGCAATCGTAAACGACAAGCTTCAAGTGTTGCATCAATTAACGATTTACCTTCTTTTTCAATCGCATCTTTGGCAAATTCTACAATCAAGATAGCATTCTTAGCTGATAGCCCCATTGTTGTCAATAACCCCACGATAAAGTAAATATCGTTATCAAGACCTCTAAACATCGTTGCAAACACAGTACCTAAAATTCCAAGAGGAATAACAAATAAGATCGAAATTGGCACAGTCCAACTTTCGTATAAGGCTGCTAATGATAAAAACACCACAATAATTGAAATAATATACAGCGTGGTGGTTTGTGATCCTGTTTGACGTTCTTGATAAGAAATATCTGTCCAGTCAAACGAAAAACCCTTAGGTAAGTTTTTAGATAACTCTTCCATAATAGCCATTGCTTGCCCAGAACTCATGCCTGGTGCAGCAGAGCCACTAATACCCATTGCTGCTACACCATCATAACGAACCAATGATGGTGAACCGTAACTTTTTGAAGTTGTGGCAAAAGCGTCATAAGGTACCATTTGTCCATTTTTATTTTTGACATGCCAATAACTAAAATCATCAGGTAACATGCGGTAAGGTGCATCAGATTGCAGATAGACTTTTTTAACTCGGTTATTATAAACAAAGTCATCAATATAAGCAGAACCTAATGCTGTGGATAATACGGTATTAACGCTACTGACTGACACTCCAAGTGCTTGCGCTGTTTCAAAATCAACATTAATTTTGTACTGTGGAACATCTAGCATACTGCCTGGGCGAACTTGCTGTAGATCTGGATGTTGTGATGCTTGACCAAATAATTGGAAAAATGCACCAACTAAAGCATCATGCCCTTGCCCTGCTGTATCTTTAAGCATATAAGAGAAGCCATTAGCCATACCTAAAGATGGTACTGCAGGTAAATTAACAATAATAACTCGACCATCGGTGATAGTAGATGCAAATCCCCAACCACTAGCAACTAAAGCATCAATTTTCTGGTCAGCTCGTTTACGTTTATTCCAATCTTTTAAGCGAACAAAGCCTAGTCCCATGTTTTGTCCACGCCCAACCATACTAAATCCAGCAACAGTAAATATTTCTTCAACTGAATCAGCTTTTTGCTCGGTATAAAATTTTGAAGTTTTATTTAATACCGACATGGTTTGTTCTAATGTCGATCCTGGTGGTAACTCAACCATAACCAAAAGCACACCCTGATCTTCATTAGGTAAGAAGCCAGTGGGTAAACGATTAAAACCAAAAATTAAACCAATAAAAATTAAGGCATAACAAACAAATGTAATCAAAGGATAACGAATAACCTTAATTACGCCTTTTTCATAAGAGCGTAATCCTTTTTCATAAAAATTGTTAAACCATACGAAGAATTTTTTGGAACCGATAGAACACCAACTAAATGGAGGGATTGATTCTAATTTTTCACCTAGTGAAGATTTTCTTACTTTACTTCTAGATGGTGCTTTTAAAATCTGAACACAAAGTGCAGGTGTTAACACAATTGCCATTAACACGGATAATGCCATTGCAGTTACAATAGTAATTGAGAATTGACGATATATTCCACCTGCGGCACCACCATAAAATGCCATTGGCACAAATACAGCAGATAATACCACCGCAATCCCTACCAATGCTGAGGTGATTTGTTCCATCGATTTAACTGTTGCGTCATAAGGCGATAAGCCTTCTTCATGCATAATACGCTCAACGTTTTCAATAACAACTATCGCATCATCCACCAATAATCCAATAGCCAGTACCATCGCAAACATTGATAACGTGTTGATAGTAAATCCACAAATATATAAAATCGCAAAGGTACCTAACAGCACAACCGGTACGGTGATAGTAGGAATAAGTGTCGAACGCAGGTTTTGTAAAAACACATACATTACAATAACAACCAAAATAATTGCTTCAACTAGTGTATGAATTACATTACTAATCGATAACTTAACAAATGGTGTAGTATCGTATGGAAAAGCATATTTAATATCTTCAGGGAAGATTTTAGATAACTCTTCTAGCTTTTTATCTACCTTGTCTGACGTATCTAATTGGTTTGCACCGGTCGCTAGATATATCCCTAGACCGGCTGATGCATTACCGTTATAACGCGAAATAAAGTTATAATCAGATGCACCAATTTCAACTGTGGCTACATCTTTTAATAAAATGTTAGAGCCATCAATATTGACTCGAACAAGAATATTTTGGAATTGTTCAGGCGTCTTTAAACGCGATTGTGCAGTAATTGTTGCATTAAGTTCTTGTCCATCTGTTGCTGGTAAAGCACCCAATTGCCCTGCGGTTACTTGGGCATTTTGCGCTTGAATAGCCGCTATAATTTCTTCAATGGATAAATTAAAGTAGGTCAATTTATTTGGATCAAGCCAAATACGCATAGCGTATTCAGAACCAAATAATTGTGTATCACCAACACCCTGCACACGTCGAATTTGATCTTGCACAGTAGAATAGACAAAGTCAGCAATATCAGCCTGTGTTTTTTGGGGATTAGTTGAATAAAAACCGACAACTTTCAAAAAGTTATTGTTGTTTTTCGCGACCGATACACCATTTTTTTGCACACTTTCAGGTAAACGAGACTTAATACTTTCTACTTTATTTAATACTTGTACTTGTGCAAAGTCAGGATTCGTTCCTGGCGAAAAAGTCAACGTTGTTTGAACAACACCTTGAGCACTACTGGTTGATTTCATATAAATGAGATTATCTAATCCAGTTAAATTCTGCTCAATTAACTGAGTAACCGTATTTTCGATAGTCTGCGCATCGGCACCTGGGTAAACTGCACTAACGGTAACGGCTGGTGGAGCAATATCAGGATACTGTTCAACTGCTAACAGCTTTATACATAAAGCGCCTCCCAGCATCATCATGATAGCAATTACCCATGCAAAAACAGGTCTATCAATAAAAAACTTAGCCATAATTAAATCTACCCCTGTTTTATTTCACACTGTTTTTGATGATATTATTTAATTGCTCTTGCGAAAGTTTACTAGGTTGTCCGACTTTTTCTACTTTCATAGGTGGCGTACCTTCTTTGGGGTTCTCGACAGAAGTTAAATTAAGTAATCCTGTAATAATAACCTCTTCACCAACGTTAATTCCCTTTGTTACAACCCAATAACCACCTATTCCAGTATATACTTGGATATCTTGTCGATATTCCACTGTATTATCAGGCCTTAAGATTTTTGCGGTATATTGCCCTAACTTATTACTGGTAATTCCTTGTTGTGGAACAAGTATAGCATTTTTGATATAACCTAATGTCATTTGTGGCTTAACAAACATACCTGGTAAAATTTTGCCTTCAGTGTTTGTGAACTGCGAGCGCAAAGTTACAGTGCCCGTTGTTTCATTAACCGTCATATCAGAAAATTTAACACTGCCTGGATAAGCGTATTTAGAACCATCATTAAAGTATAATTCAACATTATTAGCTTTAACTGGTTCATAAATTACGTTTTCATCTTGAAGATATTTATTGTAGCGAGTAGCCGCTTCGGTCATATCAACATAAATGGGGTCTAGTTGTTGAACTAGGGCTAGTGGTGTTGATTGACCAGCTGCAACTAATGCTCCCTCAGTAACACTTGACTTACCTATATATCCATCAATTGGCGAATATACTTTTGTATAGTCTAAATTCACTTTAGCGGTATGCTCTGCCGCTTGTGCAACTAATACGGCAGCTTCAGCCTGTTTAGCATCCGCCGCTGCTTTATCATAATCTTGTTGACTGATTGATTTGGTATTTAACAACCCAGCATAACGTTTAAGAGTAAGTTGTGCAATGTTGGCATTGGCTTTAGCACTAGCTACACTTGCAACAGCACTGTCATAATTAGCTTGGTAAATAGCGGGATCAATTTGATAAAGTGACTGCCCAGATTTAACATTCGAGCTTTCATCAAACTCTCGTTTTAATATAATACCGCTAACTTGAGGTCTAATTTCAGCAATTTGAGACGCAACAACACGGCCAGGTAAACTAATCTTTAATGTATAGTTTAATGGTTCAACTTTAAATACTGTTACCTTCGGTAATTGATTCTTACCGCTTTGTGATTTACCATTATCACAACTTGTTAATAAAAGTAGGCTGGCGCACGCTACAGGCAAGGCTAAGAATAGCTTGTTAAATCTCATAAAAAATGACCTCAGTGAACTTAATCGTTATCTATTTAAAAATAATAGTTTTTATTCAAACGTGACCAGCGATTTTACAAAAAATATGCATAAATTGTAAGTAACTTTACATGTTAATAGCACGGAGTTCTAAAAATTAGCTAACTAAATTATGATATTAAAAAAATATATTGATAATTATGCATATTGCCAGAAATCAAGTAATATATATATTAATTAATTTTTAGTGCTATAACGTATCTTAAAGAAGATGTTATACTAAAGATCAAAGTGCGGTTGCTTTAATGAAGATTAATCTAAATTTTTAAAGAAGTTAAAATTTACATTGCTGTACTCCGTAATCATTTTTTTCAAAATATGATTGAATAATTTAGGTCTATATTTAATTTAATACAGAGATGGTTATTATGGATAATTTACGTATTGTTCTAATTGTTGTTGCATCCTTGGTCATTATTGCATTGCTCATCCATGGGTTTTGGATCAATAAAAAAGAACGTTCTTCGCTTTTTAGTTCAAATAAAGAAGAAAAATTTGGACAAAACTCTCAACAATCTCAAGACTTCGCTATGAATAATATGGAAGAAGATGATGTAATTTTGATCAAATCCAGCACAATAAAAAATAATGAAAGTCTTGAAAAAAATAGAGTAGTTAATGATGATGCCGTAGAAGAACAAGAAAATGCACCTCAACAAGTAGATCTATTTGTTGATAATGATAGCCAACAAGAAGTTAATACTGATACGGAAAAAGAACCTGTTATCAACGTTAATCGTGATCTTTTTGAAGATGAAAAATTAGACGAAAAACAACTTGATTTAACCCAAACAACAAAAGAAAACCAAGTAAATACTGATAGCGAACCCCAGCCTAATGACAAATCTAAAAAGCCAAATATTGACGACAAGCAATCTACAACTGAAATTATCGTGTTAAATGTCACTGGTCTTAACGGAAAGCTCCTTCAAGGAGATGTATTACTTGCTAGTATTATGCAATCAGGTTTTCAGTTTGGTGACATGCGGATTTTCCACCGTCATGTGGATCCTGCTGGTAATGGTCCAACATTATTTAGTTTAGCCAATATGGTCACACCAGGCTATTTAGATCCAGAAACAATGCATGAATTTACTACACCTGGCGTATCTATTTTTATGATTGCACCGACTGAAGGTAACAACCAACAAAATTTCAAATTAATGTTACAAACAGCACAACGCATAGCTGATGATGTTGACGGTGTAGTATTAGATGATGAGCATCACATGCTAACACCACAAAAAATCAATAGTTACAAAGATCGCATAAAAAAAGCCTGTAACGAGATTTAACCACAGTATTTTCAATAAAGCTTTAACAAATTCCACCAACTTAGGTTGGTGGTTATAAATAGATATTGCTGTAAAACATTTACTTAAATGATTTAATTTATCTATGCATTATTTACAGTTAGATTAATGCAATTGTAATGATATTCCCAAAACCTACGTTTTAATTAAGAGCCTATTATCATGTCACTATCGAATAACACCGAAAATCCAGCAAATTTATCTGAATCGATTAAAGATATAACAGAACAATTGACCTCACTACGAAACCTAATTAGGCACCATGAGTACTGTTATTATGTACTTGATACACCAGAAATTCCCGATGTTGAATATGATAAACTAATAAAACAGCTACAAACATTAGAACAACAGCATCCAGCTCTTATTACGCCCGACTCACCAACCCAACGAGTTGGTGGTTCACCATTAGCACAATTTGCATCTATCAAACATGAAATGCCCATGCTATCACTCGATAATGTGTTTGATGATGCTAGTTTTATTGCATTTAATAAAAGAGTTAAAGATCGACTTCATTTAAGCGACGCTGAACATGTTGAATATTGTTGTGAGCTCAAACTTGATGGACTTGCCGTTAGCCTACTTTATGAAAATGGTCACTTTATACAAGCTGCGACGCGAGGTGATGGCACAACTGGAGAAGACATAACAGCAAATGTAAGAACCATCAAAACAATTCCGCTAGTGCTAAGGGGCAACAACATTCCTGCCCGATTAGAAGTCCGTGGTGAAGTATTTATGACACATAAAGGCTTCGAAAAACTCAACACAGATGCTGAAAAGCGAAACGAGAAAGTATTTGCCAATCCGCGTAATGCTGCTGCTGGATCATTACGACAGTTGGATCCTAAAATCACCGCCAAAAGACCTTTAACATTCTTCTGTTACGGTGTGGGTATTGTCGAAGGCACTACGTTACCTAATACTCATTATGACCGTTTAATGCAATTTAAAGCTTGGGGATTACCAGTCAGTGATAAAGTTCAAAAACGTCAAGGTGCACAGGCTGCTTTAGATTATTTTAAACAAATTGGCGAGCAACGCATGTCATTAGACTTTGATATTGATGGTGTGGTTATCAAAGTTAATAGCATTGAACTACAAAAAGAACTTGGCTTTGTCGCTCGTGCACCAAGATGGGCAACTGCATTTAAATTCCCAGCTCAAGAAGAAGTCACACAATTAAACAAGGTGGACTTTCAAGTTGGACGAACAGGCGCAATTACACCAGTTGCAAGACTTGAACCAGTTTCAGTCGCTGGTGTTATTGTTAGCAATGCGACATTACATAATAGTGATGAAATTACACGATTAGGCATTCGGGAAGGCGACTATGTAACAGTACGCCGAGCAGGTGATGTTATTCCTAAAATTGTCGCTGTCATATTGGATAGAAGACCTGCGAACACAAAAGAAATCATATTCCCAACTCACTGTCCTATTTGTGGATCACAAATAGTGCGCGACGAAGGCCAAGCGGTGTCGCGCTGTGCCGGTGGTCTAATTTGCCCAGCACAACGTAAAGAAGCTTTAAAACATTTTGTATCAAGGCGTGCTATGAATATCGACGGTATGGGGGATAAAATCATTGAGCAATTGGTGGATAAAGATTATGTCAAAACCCCAGTAGATCTTTATACACTTAATCTACCAACGCTATGTAGTTTGGATAAAATTGGCGAAAAATCTGCCAATAATTTATTAAATGCATTAGAGGCATCTAAAAATACCACATTAAGCCGTTTTATATTTGCGCTTGGAATTCCAAATGTGGGTGAAGTGACTGCCGAAAATTTAGTGAATCAACTGGGTAGTTTATCGGCAATCGAAAACGCTTCACTTGAACAATTACAAATGGTAAACGATATTGGCGTCGTTATTGCCGAAAGCATTATAGACTTTTTCCAAGAGCCACATAATCGCAATGTAATAGAACAGCTAACTAGCGATAAAATTGGCATTCACTGGCAAGATATTAACCCGCAAATACAAGCAACCGATACAAACTCACCCTTTTCAGGTAAAACTATCGTATTAACTGGTACTTTATCGATTTTAACGCGTGATGAAGCCAAAAATAGATTAAAGCAGTTAGGCGCAAAAGTAACAGGCAGTGTATCAAAAAATACCGACCTTGTGATTGCCGGAGAAGCCGCTGGTTCTAAACTTGCTAAAGCTCAAGAACTGGGAATAAAAGTTATTGATGAGCAAGAAATGGTAAATTTACTTGCCGAGTAACTATAAAATCCATTGGTACTTATTAGCAGATTGATTAAAATAACAAGCAAAAAACAAGGAGGACATTATGCCTTTATTAGATAGTTTTAAAGTCGATCATACCAAAATGAAAGCTCCTTTTGTGCGAATTGCCAAAACCATGGCAACCCCAAAAGGTGATGATATTACGGTGTTTGATCTACGCTTTACCATTCCAAACAAAGACAATCTGCCAGAAAAAGGGATTCATACATTAGAGCATTTATTTGCAGGCTTTATGCGCGATCATCTCAATAGTGATAAAGTTGAAATAATCGATATTTCACCAATGGGGTGCCGCACTGGTTTTTACATGAGCTTAATAGGTAAACCCGACGAAGGATTAGTTGTTGATGCATGGCTCAAATCAATGCATGATGTATTAGGGGTTAAATCGCAAAATCAAATTCCAGAATTAAATGAATATCAATGCGGTACTTATAAAATGCACTCACTAGATGAGGCCAAAGCCATCGCTGAACAAATTATAAAATCTGGTATAGGCATATGCCATAATAATGAAATCGCGTTGTCTGATGAACAGCTTGCCCAAATTAGTAATCACTAGGAGATATTTATGCCAAATGTTGTTATCGACTTTTTAGAAGGTCGTACTATAGAACAAAAAAGGGAAATGGCAAAACGTGTGACAGATGCAATTGTCGAAACCCTTAACTGCAAACCAGAAGCTGTTCAAATCATCATGCACGAAATATCTAAAGAGCAGATTGCTAATGGTGGCGTGTTACGCAGTGATAAAGATTAATTTTAACGTTGTCTAATAATGGGCAAAATAACGGTATAAATAAGTTAAAAGCCATTTTTGTCTATCAAGCTCCATAAAAAAATCTCAAAATAGAAAATATATTTTGAGATTTTTTATTCCAATATTTTGACTAAATTAACTAAAATTAATCACAGATAAATTGATTATTATTAAATCAGATAATTAATGTTTACAATTGCCGTGATGCAGATGAAGCAAATGCCCCATTTTGTTCACTTTGGTTTCTAAATAGTGTTCATTATCCGGATTTTCGCCAACTTCCAACGGCTCTCGTTGCGTAATTTTAATGCCAGACTGCTCAAGCACTCTTATTTTTTCTGGGTTATTGGTTAACAAACGAATTTGTGATACCCCTAATAAATTCAGTATGTCTGCACATAAAGTAAAATCGCGCTCATCCGCTGCAAAACCCAATTGCTCATTAGCTTCAACCGTATCTAAACCTTGATCTTGCAATGCATAAGCTCTAATTTTATTCAATAAACCAATATTACGCCCTTCTTGACGATGATAAATTAAAATCCCTTTACCTTCTTTTGCAATTTGTTTTAAGGCAGCTTCTAACTGAAAGCCACAATCACAGCGTAAACTAAAAAGCGCATCACCGGTTAAGCATTCCGAATGAATCCTTGTCAGAACTGGTGTATCGCCAGATATATCGCCAAATACCAATGCTACATGATCCTTTTTTGTTGCAATTTCTTCAAATCCAACAATAGTGAAACATCCCCATGGCGTTGGCAGTTTCGCTTGTGCAACACGTTTTAATTGCATTATTGTCTCCGTTTTAAATAAAACATAGCTAAGATTTTATAAAAATAAATCTATCTTTTATGCTAAAATATTAAGCAATTTGTACTTAATTGAGTTTATAAATGGGGTTAGTAATAAAAAAAACAATAGCCATATTGGCTATTTTCTTAGTTGTGCCTTTAGTTATTATAGCCATAAATTGGCATTGGCAACCAGCATCATTAAATGATACATCTAAATATTTATTCGTAATAACTGAAACAGCAAGTTTTCCTTGGGCAATAATTACATCGACAATTTTATTCTTAGTATTTTGTCTATTATCATCCAGTAAAACCCCAAAAAAAATTATATTATTATGGTTGCTTCTTGTTAGTGCAATATTAAGTGGTCAGACAATAAAAAGTTTTTTAAAATCGCAGACAGCCGAATCAAGACCTTATGTACTTTGGATGGCAAAAGAATTTAATATTAGTAACCAACAATTTTATTCGAAATCGGAATCAGAAAGAAAAGAACTTATTGAACAGTTATTTAAAAATTCATCCACAATTCCAAGTTGGTTATCTAACCACTGGCAAAATGAAACTGGATTTGCTTTTCCTTCTGGACATACTTTATTTGCTGTAACTTGGGCATTTTTAGCTTTAACATTACTTAAATTTAAACAACATTATGTGATAGTATCAATTACCATTATTTGGTCGATATTAATTGAAATTAGCCGGCTATTATTAGGTATGCACAGTCCAATTGATCTAATAACAAGCATATTAATCGCTTGGATAATTTCATTAATCAGCTATTTTTATGCTAGAAAATGGCATATAGTAGACAAATAATTTATAAATACTATTTTTGAAAAACTGCCATTTACTACAGACGGATTTGTTTTTTGAATATCATTGATAACTGTTTAACTAATCAAAACAATTTGTATAAACAGTCTAGTATAATAACCAAAACGTTAATTAAAAATAAAAAGAAAGGTCAACATTATGAAATTTGTTATATCAATTTTATTGATAATTATCATCTTTGCTATCTCGATAGCAATAGGTTCAGCTAATGATCAAATAGTAACTTTTAATTATTTGGTGGCTAAAACTGACCTCCGCTTATCAGTGTTATTAGCTATTTTATTTGGATCTGGTTTTATTGTCGGTTGGATATTAACTGGCATCTTCTTTTTAAAAGCTAAATTCCAACACTCATCAACAAAACGTAAACTGAGCAAATTACAGAAAAAATATGATGAAGATATGGCTAATCATCAACAAATACACTTAACTAAAAGCAATTAAGAATAGGTTACTATGTTTGAACTGTTATTTCTGTTACTTCCTATCGCCGCCGGATACGGTTGGTATATGGGAGACAGAAATGCAAAACAAAAAAATCTAAATCAATCTAATCGGCTATCGCGTGAATATGTAGATGGTTTAAATTTTCTATTGTCTAACCAAAAAGACAAAGCTGTCGATCTTTTCTTAGACATGCTAAAAGAGGACGATGGCACACTTGAGGCACATTTAACATTAGGTAACCTATTTCGCTCTCGGGGTGAACTTGACAGAGCGATACACATCCACCAAGCATTGTTAGAAAGCTCATCTTTAACATTTGAACAACGATTATTAGCTATTCAACAACTAGGGCGGGATTATATGGTTGCCGGCCTTTACGATCGTGCCGAAGAGATGTTTTTGCAACTCATTGATGAAGAAGACTTTCAACAATACGCACTACAGCAACTTATCATCATATACCAATCAACCAGTGAATGGATAAATGCCATTAATATGGCAACTAAATTGGTCAAACTTGGCAATGAAAAATACAAAACCGATATCGCACAATTTTATTGTGAATTAGCGTCACAGGCTATTGCTAATGATGATCTTGATAAGGCAAATAGCCTATTACACAAATCAGCAATGGCAGATGCTAAATGTGCTCGCACTTCGCTCATGTTGGGTCGAGTTCTTATGATACAAGATAAAACAGAACAAGCCATCCAATCTTTTCAACAAATATTACAACAAGACAAAGCCTTTATTGGTGAAGCACTACCTTTATTAAAAGAGTGCTATTTAACACTAAATAACCAACATGAATTTCAGCAATTTTTACAATTATGCGTCGATCAAGATACCGGTAATGTGGCCGAATTGATGCTTGCTGATCTTATTGAAAAACAAAAAGGTTTAGACGCTGCACAATACTTTATGTATCGTGAATTACTTAAACATCCTAACTTAAAGGGATTTTATCGATTAATGAACTATCATGTTGCTGATGCAGAACAAGGTAAAGCCAAAGAAAGCCTGTTACTTTTAAGAAATATGGTTGGCGAACAGATAAAAACTGTGCCCAATTATCGATGCCAAAAATGTGGATTCACGGTTAACTCAATCTACTGGTTATGCCCTGCTTGCCGTTCGTGGTCGACAATAAAACCTGTTCGTGATTTTGAACAACATTCAGATAAATAAAAAAGAGATTTTTATGTTTTTAATTGACTCTCACTGCCATTTAGATAGTTTAGACTTTAGTACTAAATCTATCAAAGATGTGTTACAAGAAGCTTCCAACAACGAGGTTAAACATTGCCTAAGCGTGGCAACAACACTGTCGGGCTATCAATCCATGAAACATAAGCTTACAGCTTATCAAAATCAATGCTCTTTTTCGTGTGGAATTCACCCACTTAACCTTGATGACGAAATATACGATGCCGAGCGATTTCAAAGATTAGCGCAAGAAGATAACGTTGTAGCACTAGGCGAAACAGGTCTTGATTATTACTACCAAAAAGACAACCTAGAATTACAACAAACTATATTTAAAGAACATATTCGATTAGGTCGAAAACTAAGTAAACCCGTGATTGTCCATACACGTAATGCCAAAGAAGATACCTTAACAATCTTAAAAGATGAGCATGTTCATTCTGGCGTTTTACACTGTTTTACAGAAGATATTGAAACAGCAAAACAACTATTAGATATCGGTTTTTATATCTCATTTTCAGGAATTATCACCTTTAAAAATGCCGAAGCTCTACGAGAAGTTGCCAAATATGTACCGCTTGATCGTATCTTGATCGAAACCGACTCACCTTATCTTGCCCCCGTTCCATACCGAGGCAAAGAAAACCAACCCGCTTATGTTCGTGAAGTTGCGCAATATTTATCTGCTTTAAAAGGTGTCTGTTTAGAAGAGATAGCACACAAAACCACATCTAACTTTTGTCAATTATTCAATCTTCAAGGAAAATTAAATGAATTATAAATTAGCCATTGATTGGGATGATTTTTTAACAAACTATTGGCAAAAAAAACCGGTAATCCTACGCAAAGCATTTGCGCATTTTATTGATCCCATTACACCAGACGAACTAGCGGGTTTAGCAATGGAAGAAGAAATCGATAGCCGTATTGTCTCGAATAAAAATGGTGTTTGGGATGCTAGATTTGGACCATTTACTCAATATGATAACTTAGGTGAAGAGCATTGGAGTTTGCTAGTACAAGCTGTTGATCACTGGCACGAGCAAGCTGCCAGCCTACTTGAGCCTTTTAAATGCATGCCACAATGGCAATTTGATGATCTAATGATTTCTTACGCAACACAAGGTGCTGGCGTTGGTCCCCATATCGATAATTATGATGTATTTATTATTCAAGGCATGGGTAGCAGGCGTTGGCAAGTTGGCGATCGCAACCAAAATTATAAACAATTTAATGCACATAAAGCATTATTACATGTTGAACAATATCAACCGATCATTGACGAAGAAATCACCGCTGGCGACATCTTATACATTCCACTAGGTTGCCCGCATAATGGCACATCCATTGGTGAATCACTCAGTTATTCTGTTGGTTTTATGACACGAACCTCACAAGAGCTATTAAGTAGCTTTGCAGATTATGTCATTGATAATCTGCCAAATGGTATTTATTATCAAGATCCAAATTTAAAACGACCTAAAGATCCATACCAAGTTCAACCTTATGAACTAGCAAAACTGCAAGATCAAATCATCGATTTAATCAAAACACCTGAGTTATTTAACGATTGGTTCGGTAAACACATTACACTACCAATGCACGATTTAAATATTGTGCCAGTTGAACCACCATACGATTATAACGAATTTGAATCACTGCTAAAAAATGGAGCAGAACTAAACCGAGTACCAAGTATTCGAATCCTTAAGGTGGGCGATTGTGGCTACATCCATGGCGAACAAATTAATCTACCAATGCCCGTCATTGATCTTCTTTGTAAAACTGAAACACTCTATTACGAGCAGTTACAAGATAAAAACACACTGCAAGTCATGCACGATTTTGTAAACAAAGGCTATTGGTACTTTACCGAAGAGTAACATACCGTCTCTGCCGATAATAAAATCGGCAGATAAAACGACTATTTAGTGCTTTAAGCTTGGCTTTTTTTAACTTTTAAGGATATACTTGCCCCCGCTTTAATTTACCCGCCGTTTAATCATAAATTAAACATCATAAAATGGAAATTTTAAGTAACTATCTAATTTTAAAAACTAGAGGTATACATGAAAACCGAAGCAAACGCAGCCCTGCAAGCAGAAAGTGAAAGCAAATGCACAACCCCATATCAAAAAAGAACTCTATTTGCATCCACCGTTGGTTACGCACTCGATGGTATGGATATGATGATTTTAGGTGTTTGTTTTAGTCTAATTTCAGTCAGCTTCAACTTAACAAAAACAGATTTAGGTACTTTAACATCAGTAACCTTACTTGGAGCCGTATTAGGTGGCATTTTATTTGGTGTACTTGCAGATAAATATGGTCGAGTAAGAGTCTTTTCATGGACTATTTTGATATTCTCTCTTTTTACTGGATTATGTGCAATTTCACCTAATTACGAGTGCTTTTTAATATTTCGCTTTTTAAGTGGACTGGGCCTGGGTGGTGAATTTGGGATTGGAATGACTTTAGTTTCTGAAAGCTGGCCTAAAAATAAACGCTCAAGAGCAACATCTATTGTTGCATTAGGCTTTCAAGTCGGTATCATTTTAGCCGCACTAACCGTCAATTTTATTGGTGAAATTCATGGTTGGCGCTGGGCTTTTGCCATGGGCGTGCTACCTGCGCTATTTGTCGCTTGGACACGTAAAGGTCTAAAAGAACCAGAAATATGGCAAAATCTAAAAGACCAAAACAAAAACAAAATAGCCGTTGGCAAATTATTTAAAAACCCAAGAACCATAGCAACCACAATAGGATTAACCATCGCTTGTGCAGTACAAAACTTCGGTTTTTATGGACTCATGGTTTGGATGCCAAATATGATTGCAACTGAGCTCAAATTGCCATTTAAAAATACTATGTTTTGGACTATTTCAACCACTATAGGTATGTCATTAGGAATTCTAATTTTTGGTTGGTTATGTGATAAGTTTGGTCGTCGCCCTTCTTATATCTTCTTTTTATTCATCTCGGCCGTTTCAATTTGGTTCTATTTTCATCAAACCGATATGTTTATATTAATTATCTTTGGCTCAGTAATTGGCTTCTTTGTCAATGGCATGATGGGTGGATATGGCGCACTACTTGCTGAACATTACCCAACAGATGCCCGTTCAAGTGCTGAAAATATTATTTTCAATGTCGGTCGAGGCATTGCCGGTGTATCGCAAGTACTAATTGCTTATTTAGCCACCGTTTACTCAATTAGCTACGCATTAGCTTTACTGTCTGCCGCTTATTTATTATCGGCTGCTGCATTTGTCTTTTTAATACCAGAAACAAAAGGCAAAGAACTCGAATAAAGTTATACACAGGGCAATTGCCCTGTTTTTTTATGTGCTATTGATTAATTTCATCAAAAAATTAAATCAAACTATCTTTAGTGAGTAGTACAAGAAGCTGGCGTCAATAGAACACTAAACAATTTTTCATCATGAATATAATAATTATGACTAACGCCATTTGGGAATGCATCCCTAAGTTGTTTAACTTCTGGGCTATTACTACAATAAAGTGTTTTTAGACTTTCTGTCGTCATTTTTTGAGTATCAGGAATTGATACCTCATCTTTTGAACTATCAATCACATATTTATAATTAATTAAATCATTATCTTTAGTGATATCAATCAAATTAGTTTTTGCATCAATTTTTACTGGAAGCATTTTTTTTGCTTCGTTAATAATAGTTTCTTGCAAACGACTAAGTTCGGTGTTTTTTGACGAATCACAACTACAAAGAACCAAGCTTATCAAAATTGCTGACACTGTTTTTAAACTTTTCATCATTATTCCTTTAAGTGCATTTTATAAATTACATGTTTACCACTTATTTAAAAGGCGTGCGATAAAATTGTAAAATATCAGCGAGAAAAGTACATAAAGAAATTACAATCTAACACAAAAAATAAATAATAAATAAAAAGAAGCTTTAATAAGCTTCATGTAGTACCGATGATTTCTACTATTTTTTAAATTGAGTAATAGTTATTTAGAATCACAATCACTCGGTTTCAAATCAAACGACATAATTTTTTCATTTGCAAGATAATAATTATAACTTACTCCATTTGGGAATAAGAGTTTAAACGCCTTAACATTTGGGTCATTACCACAATATAAAGTAACTATCTTGTTTAATACAGATTCCTGATTTTGCTTTAGCAATATCACTTCTTTAGGCAGACCTTTCATAATATATTTATAGATAAGTTTATTATTATTTCTTGATATATCATCGAACATCGTAAATTTATCAACCACAATGGGTAACTTTTCTTTTATGCCTGCAACAACCGAATCTTGAGCAAAACGATAATCACTATCTTTTTGATTATTAAATTGCTTGATTTTTTCAGGTGTTGATTGAGTCATAATTTTTATTCCTCTTTCAACAATATCCATATTTTCTTGAATATCGATTTGCTCAGTATCTATAACTTTTGCTTCTGAATTATCAAAACCAAATAATATTATTGCTATAAACATTACAACTGTTGCTTTCATGCCTTTCACTTTTATTCTTATCCAAGCTAATTCATGACTACTCGCTACCTTATAAAATACTAATAAATTTGTAAAAGATAGACTAGAAAAATACAAAACACTAATAATAAATTTTAATTACCCGTTAAAGAGTAGTAAATAAATAATATAAAAGAAGAATGGTCAAAATAAAAGGGCTTCAAGTAGCCCTTTTATTACGAATAAATTCTAACTATTTGTTCAAATTAACCAAGATCTATCTAGTCATCATCACAATCAGTCGATTTTACATCCACTGAAAAAACTTTATCATCATTGATATAGTAATTATAATTAGCTCCTCTTGGAAATACTAATCTTAGTGTTTTCATACTAGAATCATCACTACAGTAAGACTCGATCAGTTTGTTTCGTACTTCTTTTTTATTACTTTCAGCCTGTAACGCATCTTTTGTGGTATTATTCACTACATATTTATAATTGATCGCTTTGTTATCTGTCGATACATCAACTAAAGTCGTGTTCTGATCAATTGTCGCTGGTAATTTTGCTTTAATCGCCTTAATCATCAAATTTTCAGCAACACTATAATTACCTTCTTGTATCTTCTTAAGCATATCTTCTTTTTCAGATTTTGTTTGTTCATACAAATCTTTCGCTTTATCACTAATGGCTGCAGTTGTTTGTTTAGCTTTATCGCTAATCTCTGCACCTATTTCCTTAGCTTTGTCACTAACATCGGCGCTCATTTGCTGAACTTTGTCACTCAAATCTGACCCCACTTGCTGAGCATTATCACTCATCTGTGAGCCTGTTTGTTCGGATTTTTGTTTAATATCATCGACATTTGATTTTGAATTATCACAATTGACTAAAAAAAGCCCTAACACTGCTAAAGTAGTCACTTTAAAAAGTTTCATTTTATTGTCCTTTCTGTTTTCTATTTTATATTGTGACGATGATGAATTGATTCATCATCGTCCGTTGATTTTAAAAATTAATAATTTATAACATTAATAGTAAAAGGACTTATTAAGCCCTTTTGCCGTCTCAAATATTAATTAGTTAATATGCATACCGCCAGTAACACCATACGTTTCGCCCGTTGTATAGCTTGATTCTTCTGAGGCTAAATACACATAAACACCAGCAAGTTCAACCGGTTGACCTGCTCGTTGTAATGGTGTTTGTTGACCGAATTCAGGAATAACATCACTTGGTTGACCACCACAAATTTGTAATGGTGTCCAAACTGGACCTGGAGCGACACTATTTACACGAATGCCCTTTGGCGCTAATTGCTTAGCTAAGCCACGAGTAAACGCGATAATAGCTGTTTTAGTTGCAGCATAATCTAATAAATTACCACTAGGTTGATAAGCCTGAACAGAGGAAGTTGTAATAATTGTTGAACCTGGTTTTAAATATCCTAAAGCGGCTTTAGTGATCCAAAAAAGCGAAAACACATTAACTTCAAAGGTTTTCTTAATTTGCTCGGTGGTAAGCGCCATAATATCTTCAACTGCAGTTTGCTTACCGGCAACCAATGTCAAATTATCTAATCCACCTAATTTATGGTGTGCTTCATCAACTAATTTTTTACAAAAAGCCTCGTCACTTAAATCACCAGGAATTAATACGGCTTTGCGCCCAGCAGCTTGAATAACTTTAGCGACTTCTTCCGCATCTTTTTGTTCAACAGGAAGGTAATTTATTGCCACATCTGCCCCCTCTTTAGCATAAGCTATTGCTGCGGCTCGGCCGATACCTGAATCGCCACCAGTCACAAGCACTTTGCGCCCTTCTAAACGATTATGACCTTGATAGCTTTTTTCCCCACAATCAGGAAGCGGATTCATTTCGCACTGTAAAGCTGGCGCCTCCTGTTTTTGTTTTGGAAACTTATCATGATGATATTTGGTAAGTGGATTATAGATTTGTTTGTTCATAATTTTCTCCTAAGTTAAACATGTATTTGAAAACAAATTCAATATAACTTAAATGAAATCAATTAATAATCACAAAATCCTATTGCTAAGCATATTTTAATCTTTAAAATACCCAATTAATTCAATAAATTATATTTACTGACAACATAAATTAGAATATTCTTTCTTAAAACTTAATCGTATTGTTCAATATCATCCCCAAAATTTAAAAATAAACAACTGAGGCTAATAATTAATAAAGGTGGCTTTCCATGATAGGCTTGGCGAGGTCAGAGGAAGTTGTAATGCCTAAGCCGTAAATATTGCATAATCTTGCACCTGATTTAGTGTATCAAATTAAATTTAACTAAGCTAGCGATAACAAATTAAATTATTTTAATTAACACATTGATTTTATGTAAAATATTTAAATTTACTTATTATTAATATCGTAGCGATAGCTAACACCATAAAAAAATTGTTCTTAAGCTTGTCTATTTAGTCACTATCTTCACTACATCTCTTTTTTAAAGTAGCGATCTCTTTCGGCTCCCCTATTCATTTTAGGTCAAGATGTTTTTGTGAGTTATTGATTGATACGATGTTTATCACACGTTTTAACTAATAGATGCTGCGAATACTCAATTAATCATGAAACGGTATAGAATCCTGAATATTTTTTACAAAAATATAACCTAAAAGTGAATACTACATTTTCATTAAAGTATCTATTGCCCTTAGGCTTTGCCATTTGTTTGCGGTCAGGTTATTTTGAAGAGTTTTTGATTGATACGATGTTTATCACACGTTTTAACCAATAGATGCTACGAATGCTCAATTAATCACGAAACGGTATAGAATCCTGAATATTTTTTACAAAAAAATTTTAACTTTAGCCTTACATTTAATACCACATCGCATGGTTTTATAAGGTTCGTTGTTACTGGTCATGAGAAAGAACACACACCTTCAATCAGGCTTTTTTTAGCACGTTATACATGGTCAGCTAACTGACCATAAAGCATTTAGCCAAATCGGTAACCGCTATTTTTTCTTTTTGATATAAGCGTCACATCTCTTGTCTGTAAACGGTGTTAGTTTTGTTTTTTGTATATTCATTACCGCCATTTCTCAAATTACTGTAAACAACACGGACAATTCCTACAGCTACATTATAAAAAATACCAAAATAAATCATTATCCCATAATATTTTTATACTAAAACACCAGCTTTCCTGAAACTTTTTTACAGCTGATTTATTTTACATAACAAAAACAACAAAAAACTATTGCACTTTTTTTTAAAACGAGTATTTTGTTAAAAATAATTTTTAAAAATGACAAAAAAGTTAATTATATCGCATTATGAAATTTTCACTCAAAATCGTCCTCATCAACATTATTGTCAGCGTGGTCATTATTCCAACGCGGGGGCGTTTTTTGAATTAAAAATGTGTTCATACATAAAATCAAAAACCCCCGCTCCCCAAAAAGCGGGGGTTTTTTTATGAATATTTTTTACAAACGGCTTATAAGCAATGTTTTATAAACAGTAAATGAATAAAATAAGAACAAGTGAGGAATAAATGTTAGGAACACAGTGGATAGTAAAAACCTTAAAAGAAAAAGGCGTTACCACCGTTTTTGGATATCCCGGTGGACAAATTATGCCTCTATATGACGCACTGTATGATGGTGGAATTGAGCATGTACTTTGTCGTCACGAACAAGGTGCTGCAATGGCCGCAATCGGCTATGCTCGTGCAACCGGAAAAACCGGCGTTTGTATTGCCACATCAGGCCCAGGTGCAACAAATATCATCACAGGGCTTGCCGATGCGTTAATTGATTCAGTGCCGATTGTTGCTATAACCGGTCAAGTACCAACCAAACTTATTGGTACTGACGCCTTTCAAGAAGTGGATGTATTAGGATTATCACTAGCCTGCACCAAACATAGTTATTTAATTGATGACGCTAAAGACCTACCAAATACTTTAGAACAGGCATTTAACTTAGCCAATTCAGGCAGACCAGGACCAATATTGATTGATGTGCCCAAAGATATACAACTTGCAAATCTTGACTATCAACAATATTTTACGCCATCGTCATTAAAAACCGCACAAGATAACAATCAACTATATCCAATCTCGCTTGATGATATAAAACAAGCCAAAGAAATGATCGCCCAAGCGCAAAAACCGATACTTTACATTGGTGGTGGTGTTGGACTTTCTGGTGCTATATCCGAGCTAAGAGACTTTATGGCCTTAACACACATTCCAAGTGTATCAACCTTAAAAGGACTTGGTGTTGCCGATTTGAATAATCCTTATTACTTAGGATTAATTGGTATGCACGGCGCCAAAGCCGCCAATTTAGCCGTACAAGAGTGTGATTTATTAATTGCCTTAGGTGTTCGATTTGATGATAGAGTGACCGGCAATCTTAATGAATTTGCGCGACATGCTAAAGTACTTCATATAGATATCGATCAGGCTGAAATCAACAAATTACGCCAAACCCATTTAGGATTACAAGGTGATATAAAGCAAGTTTTACCACAACTAAATCAAACGGTTTCGATTCAAGAGTGGCATAAAAAAGTTAATCAATTAAAAGCAGAGCACCCAACTCGTTACGATCATCCTGGCGAAGCTATCTACGCACCGGCTTTATTAAAAACTATCTCAGAAAAAAAATCAGCAACGACAATTATTACTACCGATGTTGGACAACACCAAATGTGGACAGCCCAGCATATGCGCTTTACTCACCCGCAAAACTTTATTACATCAAGTGGACTTGGCACAATGGGATTTGGTTTACCGGCTGCAGTTGGCGCACAAATGGCAAGGCCTAATGACTGTGTGATTTGTGTATCGGGTGATGGATCTTTTATGATGAATGTCCAAGAACTCACCACCATTAAACGTAAAAAACTACCCATAAAAATCGTATTAATAGATAACCAACGTCTAGGCATGGTTCGCCAATGGCAAGAGTTATTTTTTAATGAAAGATACAGCGAAACAAATCTATCAGACAACCCCGACTTTTTAATGTTAGCCAACGCGTTTGACATACCGGGGCAAAGCATCAGCAAAAAATCACAAATTGATACAGCGCTTGATAACCTATTTAACTCAACAGGCGCTTATTTGTTACATGTCTGCATAGATGAATTAGAAAACGTATGGCCACTGGTACCTCCTGGGGCAGCAAACGAAAACATGCTAGATAAAAGTTGCAAGGAGTAAGTGATGAACGAACAAGCGCAATATCAATTGACCATAAGGGCTTATGACAAATTGGGATCACTTGAACGTATATTACGAGTTATCCGGCATCGAGGTGGGCATATTCAATCATTGCAAATGCAAACAATTGAAAATAATGTACTGACTATGACATTAATATTAACCACCGAAAGACCGCTATCGACACTACAAAATCAAGTAGCAAAATTAGAAGATGTCATAGCGGTTGAATAATAATTTTTACAAACAACTTATTGTTAAATAATACGTTAAATAAACAAGTATAGTATGATGCTTAGCCGTTAAAGCGAAAATACCTAAAGCAAAGTACTTACTTAGCAAATTGAAAAAATAAAGAGGAAAACAACATGAGTTCTACAGCAAAATCGGATTATATTTGGTTTAATGGCGAAATGGTTCCATGGGCAGATGCCAAAGTACACGTCATGTCACACGCCTTACATTATGGCACATCGGTATTTGAAGGCGTCCGTTGTTATAACACGCACAAAGGACCGGCTATATTTCGCCATAAAGAACATGCCCAAAGATTATTAAATTCAGCCAAGATTTATCGTTTTCCTGTACCTTATTCGCTTGAAGAAATCATGGAAGCTACACGCCAAACGATCAAGAAAAACAAATTAGAAAGCGCCTATATTCGCCCATTAGTCTTTATTGGCGATGTCGGTATGGGCGTAAACCCGCGTGAGGGTTATAAAACCGATGTCATGATTGCCGCATTCCCATGGGGTGCCTATTTAGGCGACGAAGCCTTAGATCAAGGTATTGATGCCATGGTCTCTTCTTGGCATCGCGTGGCATCTAACACCATTCCAGCAGCAGCTAAAGCGGGCGGTAACTATTTATCGTCATTATTAATCGGATCTGAGGCTCGTGCTAACGGCTTCCAAGAAGGCATTGCGTTAGATGTGCATGGTCACCTATCTGAAGGTGCTGGCGAAAACCTATTTATCATTAAAGACGGTATCTTATACACACCGGTTCTTTCATCTTCTGCGCTACCGGGCATTACACGTGATGCTGTATTAACCCTAGCGCGTGATATGGGTATTGAAGTACGTGAACAAACACTATCACGTGAATCACTTTATTTAGCCGATGAAGTGTTTATGACTGGTACCGCAGCTGAAATTACCCCAGTGCGTAGTGTTGATCGCATCCAAGTTGGCATTGGTCGCTGTGGCCCAATCACTAAACAAATTCAACAAGCATTCTTTGGCTTATTTAATGGTAAAACCGAAGATAAATACGGTTGGTTAGATCTGATTAAATAAAACGAAAAATCAAACTCCGCCAACTCACTTGGCGGATAACATTTTCACTTAATGATTGATTTTAAAGAACTACAGACCGTTAAACACGGTCACTTGCATAAAAAATTGGGAGCAAGAAATGCCTAAATATCGTTCAGCAACGTCAGTCGAAGGCCGAAACATGGCTGGCGCCCGCGCATTATGGCGTGCAACTGGCGTAAAAAATGAAGACTTTGGTAAACCCATCATTGCGGTGGTCAACTCATTCACGCAATTCGTACCGGGACATGTCCATTTAAAAGACATTGGTCAACTAGTTGCCAAACAAATTGAAGCATCGGGTGGTATTGCCAAAGAGTTTAACACTATCGCCGTTGATGACGGCATCGCCATGGGGCATGGTGGTATGCTGTACTCATTACCATCGCGTGAACTCATTGCTGATTCTGTTGAATATATGGTTAATGCGCATTGTGCCGATGCTATGATCTGCATCTCAAACTGCGACAAAATCACCCCTGGCATGTTAATGGCTTCGCTTCGTTTAAATATTCCAACCATATTTGTATCTGGTGGGCCAATGGAAGCGGGTAAAACCAAACTTTCCGATCAAATTATTAAATTAGATCTGGTCGATGCCATGATCCAAAGTGCCAACCCAAATGTTAGTGACGAAGATAGCAAAGCGATTGAAGAATCCGCTTGCCCTACTTGTGGATCTTGCTCTGGCATGTTTACCGCCAATTCCATGAATTGCTTAACCGAAGCATTAGGGCTTTCACTACCGGGCAATGGCTCATTAGTTGCTACCCATAAACAACGTGAACAGCTCTTTTTAAATGCCGCTAAGCGCATTGTTGAAATCACAAAACGCTATTACGAACATGATGATGCTTCGTATCTACCACGCTCAATTGCCACTAAAGCCGCTTACGAAAATGCCATGTCACTTGATATTGCTATGGGGGGGTCAACCAATACGGTACTGCATTTACTTGCCACCGCGCAAGAAGGCGAAATCGACTTCACCATGTCTGATATCGACAGACTATCACGTAAAGTGCCACATTTATGTAAAGTGGCACCGAGTACTCAGTTATATCATATGGAGGATGTACACCGTGCAGGTGGGGTTGTCTCAATCATGTCTGAATTAGACAAAGCTGGCCTACTCAACCGTAACGTTCACAACCTACTAGGCTTATCGTTGCAAGAAACTTTTGCCCAATACGACATTACCCAAACCAGCGACGAAGCGGTCAAAAAAATGTATCGCAGTGGGCCTGCTGGCATTCGCACTACCAAAGCTTTCTCGCAAGATTGCTATTGGGAGACACTTGACGACGACCGTGTAAATGGTTGTATTCGCGATAAAGCTCACGCCTATAGTCAAGACGGCGGGCTTGCCACACTCTATGGCAACGTAGCCCTTGATGGCGCAATTGTTAAAACCGCAGGCGTTGCTGCTGAAAATTTAATTTTCCAAGGCCCAGCCAAAGTATTTGAAAGCCAAGAAGATGCTGTTGAGGCCATTTTAGGGGGCAAGGTTGTGGCTGGTGATGTAGTTGTCATTATTTACGAAGGTCCAAAAGGCGGCCCCGGTATGCAAGAAATGCTCTACCCAACAAGCTACCTAAAATCAATGGGGCTTGGCAAAGCCTGCGCTCTGATCACCGATGGCAGATTTTCGGGTGGATCTTCGGGCTTATCAATTGGTCATATCTCACCCGAAGCCGCAAATGGCGGTATTATTGGTCTTGTGCGCAATGGAGATATTATTGATATTGATATTCCAAATCGCAAATTAGTATTAAAAGTCCCTGATGACGAACTTGAACGCCGCCGCGTAGCCGAACTTGCCCGTGGCGACAAAGCCTTTACCCCTCACAATCGCGATCGCTATGTCTCTTATGCACTAAAAGCTTACGCCAGTTTAGCAACAAGTGCAGATAAAGGTGCCGTTCGTGATAAAAGCAAACTAGGTGGTTAACGTGAAACAACAAAATAACAACAAGCTCACTGGTGCTGATTACTTAAAAGCAACACTCTGTAGCGCCGTATACGACGTGGCCGAAGTCACCCCGCTAGAAAAGATGGAAAAAATCTCGACACGATTAAAAAACCAAATTTTTGTAAAGCGCGAAGATCGGCAATTAGTCCACAGTTTCAAAATCCGTGGTGCCCAAGCAATGATAGCCAGTCTAAATGAAGACGAACGTAAATGTGGCGTTATTGCCGCATCGGCTGGCAACCATGCACAAGGCGTGGCTTTTTCGGCCACAAAATTAGGCATAAACTCATTAATCGTCATGCCATTAACCACCGCCGACATAAAAGTTGAAGCAGTCAAAAGCTTTGGTGGCGAAGTACTCCTTTATGGCGCCAATTTTGACGAAGCCAAAGCGAAAGCCATGGAACTGGCAAAAGAACAAAAACGCATCTTTATTCCACCGTTTGATCACCCGCTTGTGATTGCTGGGCAAGGCAGTATTGCCATGGAATTATTACAACAAAATGCCAAACTCGATCGTATTTTTGTGCCGGTCGGCGGGGGCGGGCTTGCTGCGGGTGTGGCGGTATTAATCAAACAAATCATGCCATCAATCAAAGTCATTGCAGTCGAACCTAAAGACTCAGCTTGCTTAAAAGCCGCATTAGATGCAGGTCATCCTGTCGATTTAGAGCTTGTTGGACTCTTTGCCGAAGGCGTGGCTGTTAAACGAATTGGTGATGAAACATTCAGACTTTGTCAGCAATATATTGATGATATTATTACCGTTGATAGCGACGAAATTTGCGCCGCAGTGAAAGACCTGTTTGACGACGTCCGCGCAATCGCCGAACCATCTGGCGCTGTGGCACTAGCAGGGCTAAAAAAATACGTAGAACAGCACAACATCAGTGGCGAAAACCTTGCTCATATATTATCGGGAGCGAACTTAAATTTCCACAACTTACGCTATGTATCAGAACGTTGCGAACTTGGCGAAAAACGCGAAGTCCTGCTAGCAGTCACTATCCCTGAAAAGAAAGGCAGCTTTTTAACATTTTGCCAGCTTCTAGGTGGGCGCTCGGTGACCGAATTTAATTATCGTTATCATGATGATAAATCCGCTTGTATTTTTGTAGGGATTAAAATGTCTCAAAGTAATGAGAAAGATGAAATCATACAAGAATTAAGTGCAACAGGTTATTCGGTTGTCGATCTAACCGAAGACGAAATGGCAAAACTGCATGTACGCTATATGATTGGCGGCAAGCCGTGCAAACCAATACAAGAGCAAGTATACAGTTTTGAATTTCCTGAATCGCAAGGGGCTTTGCTTAAATTCCTACAAACATTAGGCACCAATTGGAATATCTCAATGTTCCATTACCGTAGCCATGGCACCGATTATGGACGTGTACTTGCTGCGTTTGAAATCGACCAAGCAACCATTAACCAGTTTAACCAACACCTAACCGAGCTAGGTTATGGTTTTCATAACGAAACGCATAATCCATCGCTCAAGTTGTTTTTAACTAATTAAGTGTCATAATTACTTGCGTTGTTTATCGTAATTTGAAAAACAACTGTAAAGCATCGACATAACGCCATATCCCAGACAAGCGATATGGCGTTATATCATAAAAAAATCCTCATCACCAATTTGGCTAACCGCTTTATGGTCATTTGTCCAGCCATTTATTGCACTGAAAGACTTCATTAAACATTAAATCACACGACGCAATTACATATAAACAACATAATGTTCTAGGTGAGTTGCGTGTTTACTATAGGGCATTTACATAACTATTCTCTTTTTAGACCATATTTTTTTGTAAAAAATATTCAGGATTCTATACCGTTTGGTGATGACTTGAGACTTTGCCGCTCTGTTTTGCCTAATATTGAGCTCTTGTTTTGGAGGGTGGCGTGGATTGGCTAAAGTGGTTTCAGTCATTTGCTGTTTAAATGTTCAAAATAGCTATAGTGACCACATCCAAAACCCTACCACACTAAAATAGATTATGGTTTCAATCATTAAAACTCAGGACTCGCAGGCTTTGCCTGCTCAGCGTCCCAACTTACGCGGGGGCTTTATTCTTTGTTATATTATCCTCTCAAGCACCATAACCACCCCCGCGACCTAAGGATTAAGAAATAAACGCTAAAAGCTAAGGTGCGGTGCAAACGCCATAGCGGGAGTTGCTGGCAAAGAGGCTGGTGAAGTAGCCGTCGTCCGAGAAGACATCGAACTGGCCGCTATCTGTTGCGTCGCTCGTCCAGAAGAAGTTGCGGACGAAGCCCGCATCAGTGTAGTGGGTTATGATGCCCCACTCCGTGAAAAAGCCAGCGCCTATGTGACGCTTGTAATGATTACCTGATGAACTAGGTGTTGCACCTAAATTATTATAGTTTGAATTGGTTAAATCTCTTACCCGTGGCATTCGATAACCCAAACTATTACACCATGCTAACTGGTCACTATAAGTTTTCAATTGACCACCACGATTGACGAACCACTGCCTTAATACAAATCCATATTTTACTACCTCACCGCCATATATATCTCTACCCACTAACTCAAACGTCTGCGGTAACCATGGCTTAGCTATTCGACTAGGATTCGGATTATCCCATTGATTGCTTGCCTCTGGACCTGTTAGCCTAACACGTGCTACAACTTGTCCCTTATCCTCACCAGGAACCCACCATTCACGAGCTACAACATTTGTCACTGTCGCGGTGATTCCCTCATGCGTGACTGGTTCCCATGTCAATTGTTCTACATCTCCAGTTATGAGTAAATCAAAATATAAATTATGCGCACCCGTGGTCGGGAAATTTAGATTGTATGATTCAGGATTGGTTGATTGAACTAAGAAGCCTTTACTAGGATTCCATATGTCAACTGGGCCTGCATATTCGTTGCTACCAAAAAATAAAAACGGCCTTACATAATGGATAACTGGCCACGGTGGTAGCATTATTGCATCACTACGATTACCCGCTCGAGCTATTTTACCATTCAATGCCTGTAAATTCCATGAAGATGACAACAATAACAGCCCCAACACCAATAAGCTTTTTCGGGACAATTTCGATAATAAGTTGAAAGATAATTTCGAAGATATAAATAAGTTTTGTGTAAAAACTCGTCGAATAGGATTATTTGATAAATTTAAGACATAGGTTTGCCAGTGCTGGTGTCTAAAATGATAATGCATTATGGTTCACCCGTCAAGCAATGTTTTGTTTTATTTATATTTTTTATAATTATTCGCTTATTTAATAAGCTTATTTTCCTACAGCGATAAAAGTATAACCATTTATAAAATAGTTGGCTAGTTTTTTGGCTGACTTTTTTTATAAAGAAATGTAAAAAGAAAAACGGTCCAGTTTTATTGATAGTTAAATTTTTAATTAAAATATGGTGTTATGTTTCTAAATATCCTTCTACAATAAGTAATGAGATAAAAAGAAATTCAAACGTAAACAAGCCTATCAAGCGCATGAGGCGGTGACACTTGCTCGGAAAAGGCGAAAAAACAGCGGTAATGATAAGCCCATAGAGGATCGGTATGACATCAAATTGAAAAATACCTAATACATTATTACAGCCAGAGCAGATTGCCGCATGTTTAAACAAACGTCAGCGACTATTTCATTCGTTGACGACGAACAAATAAAGAAAATACAATATTTATTGAACTCACGCCCAAGAAAACGGCCTTAGAATAAAAGCCCTGCTCCTTTTATTCTAAGGAGTTAAGACGAATTGCACTTCATGGTGTAATCTAGTTTTTTTGTTATTTTATTATTTCATTGAAAGCGCTTAACGCTTGCTTCATTGCTTAGATTCACTTACGCTGAGCGTTATTCTTTAACTGCTTTACTTTTGATTAATCCCAAGCTCAATATCTATCTTATATAAAAATTAAGAAATTAGTATTAAGGATAAACGCAAATACCATAATTAGAGCTAGAAACCCAAGATGAGTTTAGGTTTTTAACACGGCCATTGTCCGATTCTACGAAGAAATCGCTATCGCTCGTCCAATATTCACTACGGCGGGCAAAGTCTGCACTTCTATACATAGTCAAGGTGCCCCATTCCGTTACGAATCCTGCTCCTATATTGCGTTGTAGGCTATTTTTGCGTGACTGTGGTGAAGCGCCGTCTATTCCGTTTCTACAAGGAAAATCGTCGTATCGAGGATTACCTACGCCACACTTCGCATTGGTCAGCTCTTTTACTCTTGGCATACGATAACCTATCGCATTACACCATGCGGCTTGCTCAGATTGGTTACCCGTTTTATCACCACGATGGACAAACCACTGCTTCAACACAAAACCATACTTTACCACCTCAGCACCATGTCTATTTCTACCCACTAATTCAAATGTTTGCGGCAAATGTGGCCTATGAACTAAACTTGGGTTATTGGAGTTTTTTTGAGTATAATTCGCTGATGGACCTGTTAAAATAACGCGTATAAATGTACTTTTTTCTAAAACAGTTCTTGTACTACAGGAAGGAATAAAACTTTCCAGAGTACTGCAAGCCTCATAAAACCAAGAATCACTCCTTGGTATATTTGTCACTGTGGCAGTAATTCCTTCGTGTGCATCTGACTGCCATGTTAAATCATTTGCATTTTCCTCTAAGACTAAATCAAAAAATACCCCATCAGCACCTGTGGTAGGGAAATTAAAAGCGTATAAAGGATGTGGTTGAGCGAAAAATCCTGTATTGTAAACAAATTCAGGAGCCGTGGGTTCAGGTTTAAGATCGTTCACACCTTCATTATAAATATAGTAAGGGGAAAGAGTAGGGGTAGCAAATAAGACAATTGGATCAGCAGGTATCATTATTGCATCACTACGATTACCCGCTTGAGCTTGTACATTCCATGAAGAAGATAATAATAACAGCCCCAACACCAATAAGCTTTTTCGGGATAATTTCGACGATATAAATAAGTTTCGTGTAAAAACTCGTCGAATAAGATTATTTGATAAATTTAAGACATAGGTTTGCCAGTGCTTGTGCCTTGTGCCTTGTGCCTAAAATGATAATGCATTATGGTTCACCTGTCAAGTAAATTGTTGTTTTATTTATCCTTTTTATGTTCTTTCGCTTATTAAATAATCCGTTTTTTAAGTTGATGAAAGTATAACCATTAAAAAAAAGCTTGGCTAGTTTTTTTTGGGGGATTTTTGGTAAAAATTATTTAGGTGTGACTTCGATTAAGTTTTATGAAAAGCTCTAATGGATTGAAATATTTGTTTTTTATCAAAATAACAATAAAATAAAAAATCAAATAAAATCAATATATTCATACAAATTTTTGCCTGATATTGAGTTTTTGTTTTGGTGGCTGAAGTGGATTTCAGTCATTTGCTGTTTAAATGTTCAAAATAGCTATAGTGACCACATCTGAAACCTTGCCACACTAAAATAGATTATGGTTTCAATCATTAAAACTCAGGACTCGCAGGCTTTGCCTGCTCAGCGTCCCAACTGGGTGGGGGGCTTCATACTTTGTTATGTTTTCCGCTATTTGCACCATAAGCTCCCCCCTGCTGCGCCATAAGGATTAAGAAATAAACGCTAAAAACTAAGGAGTAACGCACATAGCATAGTGGATACCTCGTACAATGTCCACGCCGATGTGGCCACTGTACGAGGCGACAATGAGATCACCATGCTTATAACTACCATCCGGTACTGGCATACCATCACTCGTCCAGTAGCTATAGTAAAGTTCCGCTCTATCGTAGCGGTTCATGGGGCTCCACTCCGTGAATAATCCAGCTCCAAGTCGTCTCTGGTAATGATTTCCACTTGATAATGGTGTAGCACTAAAACGTGATCTAGCATTAGTCAGATCCCTGACCTGTGGCAAACGATAACCTATACTACTACACCAAGATTGTTGCTCGGGTAGGCGTTTTAATGCCCCCTTTCGACTCACGAACCACTTTTGCAATGTAAATCCATATTTAAGTATCTCACTACCCTCACTATCTTTACCCACTAACTCAAAGGTCTGCGGTAAATTTGGCTTAGCAATTGGACCCGGATAAGGATTAAGCCATCGTTCTTCTGCCTCTGGACCTGTTAGTGTAACACGATACTCGGTATGGCATTCTTCACTACCACATCGTATCCGTGTCCCCATCGCCCCCATCCCCCTCCTCGCTGTAGTTGCTTTAATTCCCTCATGCGTGACTGGATCCCATAATAAACCTATTTCTCCCTCTCCCTCTACGATTAAATAAAAATATAATTCATGAGCCCCCGTAGTTGGAAAATTAAGCGCATATGATGCTGGATTGGTTGATTGAACCAGAAAGCCATAATCGGGATCCCATAGTTCAGCAGGGCCTGCATATGGACCAACGCCGTAGTCACGAGCAAAATAAAACCCCTCCGACATTGCGGATTTGATTCTTCCCCATTGTCCTGGTGGTAGAATTAGGGCATCACTGCTATCACCTCCTCGACTATTTTGACGCGATAATGCTTGTGAATTCAACGAAAACGACAATAATGATAGGAATATCAACACCAATGGGATTTTTCGGGATAGCTTTGATAATAATTTGAGGGATAACTTTGAGGACATCAACAAGACGAGAGTAAAAATTCGTCTAATGCGTCTATTTGATAAATTTAAGACATAGGTTTGGTGTTTAAAATGATAATGCATTGCGGTTTACCTGTCAAATAAATTATTGTTTTATTTATCCTTTTTGCGTTCACTCGCTTATTAAATAATCCTTTTTTTAAGTTGATGAAAGTATAACCATAAAAAAAAAACTTGGCTAGTTTTTTTGGGGGATTTTTTGGTAAAAATCATTTAGATGTAACTTCGATTAAGTTTTATAAAAACTTTAAAAGATTTAAATATTTGTTATTTTATTAAAATAGCAACAAAATAAAAAATCAAATAAAATCAATATATTTTCTGCCAATTTTTTAGGTTATTTTTATACAATTAAACTCCCGATATCACTATTATTACCTAATCTCCATATCCCGAATACTTAACATTCGATAAATTAAAAACACTTTGTTATAATCCCTCATCTCTTTAAAATAAAAAAAAACCAATGAAAGTTCTTATACCTATTGTCACTTTAACCCTCATGCCTTTTAACCTTTTTGCAGCGGATATTAACGGTCATGATCTATCACTCTTTTGGGGTATTCCTTTTGTGGGAATTTTGCTTTCAATTGCGCTAATGCCACTATTTTTATCGCGACTTTGGCATCATCATTATGGCAAAATTATTACTTTTTGGACAATGCTGTTGTTGCTGTTTGCTTTGTATGCATTTGGTTTACAAACTACCGTCAACCTTATTGCTCATGCAGTGATAGCCGAATATATTCCTTTTATTTTGTTACTGCTGGCACTGTTTACTGTGTCAGGCGGAATTTTAATTAAATGCGATGCGCTTAGTACGCCCAAGCAGAACGTTACTTTACTAGCAATTGGTACGCTATTAGCGTCGTTCATGGGCACCACAGGCGCTGCCATGTTAATGATTCGACCGTTGCTCCGTGCCAATCGTAATCGAAATTGTTCTGTGCATACTGTTATCTTTTTTATTTTTTTAGTGGCTAATATTGGCGGAGGATTAACACCACTGGGTGATCCACCGTTATTTATCGGTTTTTTGAAAGGAGTTAATTTTGGCTGGATTGTTATGCACATGCTATTGCCAGTGCTACTTAGCTCACTACTGTTATTAACAATTTACTACGCTATTGATTGCCACTACTTTCGCTTGCAGTATGGTCATCCGCCTGCACTAACTTCGGCTTCAAAAACCAAAAATGTTAAAATTTATGGAAAAAACAATATTTTTTTATTAATAGCAATTATTACCTGCGTACTAATGTCTGGCATTTGGCATTCATCGGTTAGTTTTACAGTTTTAGGTACACATGTTACTTTACCCAATTTAGTTCGCGATAGTTTGTTTATTATCATTACCCTCATTTCAATACTAATCACCCCTAAACAGGTACGTGCAGGTAACGAATTTAATTGGGAACCTATCATCGAAGTTGCCAAGCTATTTATGGGCATCTTTATTACTATCGTTCCGGTACTGACCATGTTACGAGCAGGTAGTCATGGTGCATTAGCCCCAATCGTATCACTGGTGACCAATACGCAAGGTGAGCCAATCAACAGCATGTACTTTTGGTTATCAGGTTTACTTTCTGGCTTTTTAGATAATGCGCCAACCTATTTAGTCTTTTTTAATCTAGCTTCGGGCGATGCCACAACCTTAATGACAGTGCTTGAAAAAACCTTACTGGCTATTTCAATGGGCTCGGTTTTTATGGGGGCACTTAGCTATATAGGTAATGCACCCAACCTTATGGTCAAAAGCATTGCAATGCAAAATAAAATTAACATGCCAAGCTTTTTTGGCTATATGAAATGGTCAATATGCATTTTAATTCCGGTGTTTATTATCAATAATTTAGTGTTTTTTATACTCTGTTAACTTAGGCAGTTAACAAGCCCTCCCATTCCAATGATTGTGATACCACAAATAGCCATTCTATATTCACCAGAAATTAGGTAATGTGTTTCTTTATCCGATTAAGTATAACCCAAATTACCTTTATCTGTTTCAGGTGATTTTTGTTAATAAGATTTAAGTAACATTTTTAATTGTTTACTGTTTATTTTTTCATACTTGATAACGTATTGAAAATACAAGCATTAAGCATGTCTAATATAGATTCATCTTTAAAAAATTAGAAAAAATAAGGTAAAAAAAGATTGCACAGAATAAAAAATAATCTTATTTTAAATAAACCAATGCATTATTTTTAGTTTTTGAATACTTTCTAAAGGAATTTAGGTAGATTATAGGTAGACATAAAAGAATACGTTATTCGATAAAGCTATTTTATATAAAAAGCTGACCTATCTTGTATCTAAATTTTCCAATGATCACCAAAATCAGATCCGTAAAGTGATTGTACAGTTATCCTAGCAGATAGCGTAAAAGTCAAGATATAGAGATAGATATCAGTATGAATAATAAAAATAATAATGATAATAAAGATAGAAAACAAGAAATCTTAGCGCCTATTTTGGTGCGTTTTTCAAAGATTCTAGATGTTATCGACCATGAAGTACATGATAAGTATAAACAACAACTTAAGGCCAATGGTGTTGTCAGTGGTATTCAACTGCTCAGTTTAAATAAAAAACTCAGTAAAACCGCGAGGGAAAAAGCAAAAGAGGATGCACAAAAAATAACACCTTGGCTCTATCCTGACCCAGAACAACAAAAAGAAAATGACGCCAAAAACTTTGACAAGTTATACAGTGTCACCACAAGATGTCCTTTAAATCAAAAAATTGTTATTCAATATGGTATTGACCCCACATTATCGGTATTTGCCAATACGCATCTTGAACGAGATAAATTACCTCGTAATGAAAAATTTATAAAAGTCGGTAGATTAAAAGGGCAATTATTGCCCGTCTAAACAGAACAGGTCCCCAATAAATTCGGCCCCACCAATATGGCGCACAGTGTTTTTTCGCCAGATGAAAAAAATGCCATACCCTTTGAATTAAATGAAGATGGGATAGCTGTTATTGAAAACTGTGCCCCAGGCCACCGCTATTATGTTCGAATTGCGCCAATAACCGATGAAGCAGAGATTAATAAGTGGTTAACTGGTTATCAACAAATTATTGAACACTTGTCTGAATTTTTAACATCAGAATGGGATAATGTGCATTCTAAACGTTGGCAAATATACGATGAAAAATACCAGCGAATTGAGCAATTTAATAGCGAAGGACTGAGGGGACAGCCACTCAATCCTTACCTCTCCGTGGTGACGGGAGATTTTATACTGGGGGTGATTGATGAAGGTAAGCAACCTATCATCGATGGGTTAGAATTTTCATTAAAATACAGTCCAACCCCATTGGGAGTTTTAAATGCCCTTGATTTGGCAAAAGCAGCGGCGGATAAATTTTGGGAATGGTATCATTCTTCTGAAAAAACAGAAGATGAACAAAAAGAAGCCTATTTTTTTGTGCAAGATGAAGTTTATATCTATATCATTGCAGCTGCAGTGGAATATTGGTATCAATTGCAGTCACCAAAGGATAAAGCCTATCTCGCTGGAAAGGCTTTTTTTCATATTGCGGTTGAAATTGTTTTGTTTATTGCTGAATGTTACCTCTTTGGAAAAGTTATTCCTATTGCTGCCAGTGTAATCAAAGCCTCTTCATCAGCTATCAGCCGAAGCGCCGCTGCGTTACGGGCTAAAGGCGGCGTTAGCGCGATTGAAACTGCCACAACAGAAGATGTTATTCTATCAATGCCACAGCGTTTTGCTGAATTCTTTGGCAAAAAACAGCAAAAGGCCGTTCTACCCGAAAGCACATCTGGTGGGATAACCGAAGAAGTGGTACTTGAGCAAGGCAAAATTAACCATATTAACAATGCCGGAAAAAATGAAGCGACGATGGAGATGGGCAATGCTGTAGAAACAGAGAGTAATGCCGTTAAAAACCTGTCTAACGAAGTCGATGGTAATGCCGTTAAGGGTGAAACCAATTTAGACCCCGTATCAATGTTAACCGGTGAGGAATTGTTAACCCTTGTTGATGATACGCTATTGAGTCAATTCCCGTTTGTTTGGCAACGGCTTTACCGGACGAGTGCCGTTGAGTTCAATAATGGATTAGGTTATGGTTGGAGCCACACGCTTTGTCATAGCCTTACTTTTACTGAAGACCATCACA
>NZ_WTEV01000079.1 GCF_009795885.1 Gilliamella sp. Pas-s25
CTAGAGCTGAATTGGATAATTTTAGTATTGCTGTTATTGACAAAATTGATAGGCTTAGTGAATTATTATGCGATGAACATTATACACTTAAAATAACAATAATCTCTGATGAATACTTTAATTCTAAATTTGAAAGTTATATAAAAGAAATCCTAACAAATAATTTCATACAATGGGAACGGTCAATTTGGTCTCCTGTCGAAGTTACTCCACTGAGTGAGCGAAATAATTAATTTAGTTGACAAGGATCGTAAAAAAGGAAGGCAACGTGTAATACTTAGTACTTATGATCATATTTTTAATGTAATAGGTAGATATGAAATTAAATATTACTAAAAATAAAATCATAGAAGCTGGTTCTATAATTAAATGTATGTAGGATAAATAGCTACGACAATGCTAATAGTAATTAAGTTAATAAAGGTTTAATGTCAACAATGGCGGGATGGGTATGGGCTCTAATATTAAACAGGGCTTGTAAGATGGAGAGTTAGATGAATATACATAAAAGATGGTTAACTTTTGTATTAGTTGATAATAATAATTCATTTAAAGAAATGCTGGCTAAGATAGAACAAGCATTTAAATGTAAATTATCCTGTAAAGATGAAAAAGGTCGTTATATTGCTAGAGCTGAATTGGATAATTTTAGTATTGCTGTT
>NZ_WTEV01000080.1 GCF_009795885.1 Gilliamella sp. Pas-s25
CAAACGCACTATTTTTTCATCCCTAGTCCAGCCTTGCGATGGAGCTTAGTTATTTGATAACTTCTCCTTAATTAGCACCATAAACCCAACCGCAACCTTAAAGGTTAAAAACTAAATGCTAAAAACTAAGGAGTAACGCAAATAGAGTTCTGTCGATCAGCAAGATAACGATCGGTATCGTACGCGAGGTGGGAACTTATTCTACCGCTGTCTTGTACCGTGTATTTGTGTCCCAATGTCGTAGAGTCACTCGTCCAGTCGAAGTTTGTTCCGCGGTAATAGTTCACCTATCCCCACTCCGTAAAGAACCCTGCACCTATCCAACGAAAGCGATAGGGAATTTAATGAAGATGTAATGTTCATTTTAGGTTATATTTTTGTAAAAAATATTCAGGATTCTATACCGTTTCGTCATTAATTGAAGATTTGTAGTGACTATGGGTTAATTCGTGTGATAACCATTGTAACAATCATTCATAAACCACTTGCTCACTAACAAGTAGGCAAGCTGAAAGCGATAGGGAATTTAATGAAGATGTGATGTTCATTTTAGGTTATATTTTTGTAAAAAATATTCAGGATTCTATACCGTTTCGTCATTAATTGAGGATTGGTAGTGACTATGGGGTAATT
>NZ_WTEV01000081.1 GCF_009795885.1 Gilliamella sp. Pas-s25
CAAAGCGGTCATACTCAAAGTGTTTGTCACTAAAAAAGGTCAGGCGGTTGCCTTTGGCAATATTAGCGTGAAACGGCGCGGGTGCTAGCGCTTGGGTTTCAGTGCGTTTATTGCCGGTTTGGTCATAGTCAAACAGCTCCACTTTTTCAGCGTGATACTGCTCGGGATTGGCGTCAGGATAAGTCACGGTGTGTAGCTGACCGGCGTTATCATACCGGTAACGGCGTGGCTGTGCCCCCGTGATTTCGGCAAGCTGCCCATCAGGGGTGTAGTGGTAGTGCTGTTGCCAGAGCGGGGATGGCGAGGTCTGTGTGCTGATATCATAACCGTGATAGCGTTGATGAGCGATAAGTTGCCCTAGCGGGTCATATTGATAGCGGTTAACCAGTCCATTGCCTTGACGACGCTCACATTCACGCCCCGAGTTATCATAAAACATGCCGATTAACGACTGCCCATCTAACGTTATGCCGCGTAATTGCCCATTAAGATGATAATATTCTAACCATTGCCCATCGGGCAGTTTCGTGCCATTGAGTAAGCCGGTGTTATCATCATAGCGATGGCGGATAGTTGCCCAGTTTTGATGTTCGGCAGTGAGTTGACCATCCCGATTATATTCCCAGACTA
>NZ_WTEV01000082.1 GCF_009795885.1 Gilliamella sp. Pas-s25
TGTTTAACCCTTACATAGGTTAAATCGGTCACCAATATCTTTCGTGGTTGACCTATATCAAATTCTCGATTAAGTTCATTCCCCACCGGTGATTCATTGCTTTTTTCTGTATGAATACAATATTTTTTACAGGTGTATTTCGAAACCCAGCCATTTTTCGCCATGATTCGACCTATTCGGCGTCGAGATACGGTTATGCCTTGCTTTCTCAGCTCTGCTTGCAGACGCCTTGTACCATAAGCACGATAATTAGTATTAAAAATTTCACCCACTATTTCACTCAGTGATATATCTTGTGATTGCTGCGTTAATTGCCGTTGATAATAGAAACGATTTCGGGTTACATTTAAACATCGACATAATGCACGTAAGCTGTATCGATGCTTATTATGTAAAATTAACTCGATTTTCTTCCCATTATCAACGCCGCTTGCTTTAGGATATCATTCTCCATTAACAAGCGTTTATTCTCTTTGCGTAGCGCGATAAGTTCGTTCTCTTCAGTTCGACGATTATCTTTTGCGATGAATGAGCCGGTAGTTTGGTACTGCATTATC
>NZ_WTEV01000083.1 GCF_009795885.1 Gilliamella sp. Pas-s25
TTACCACGGTGTGGTTCATGACTGGGGTGAAGTCGTAACAAGGTAACCGTAGGGGAACCTGCGGTTGGATCACCTCCTTACGAAGAGCTTGTAAGTGTTCACACAGATTGTTTGTTTAGAAGAAAGAGTCACTTTATTGGGTCTGTAGCTCAGGTGGTTAGAGCGCACCCCTGATAAGGGTGAGGTCGGTGGTTCAAGTCCACTCAGACCCACCAATTCTACTTAACTTTGCGAGTTTAGGCTTGTGTTAATGATGTGAACGGCATGAATTGGCATAACGCAGGTACGTTAAGCGAGTTGGGGAAATATAGATGAAGTGAATTATTGGGGCTATAGCTCAGCTGGGAGAGCGCCTGCCTTGCACGCAGGAGGCCAGCGGTTCGATCCCGCTTAGCTCCACCATTAAAGAAATCTCTTTCGTTAGATAATAAAAAATTATGTTTGTATTTACTTATATTTATTGTTAAGTGAATAGAAAGATAAAGCTCTTTAACAATTAGGAACAAGCTGAAAGAAACGAGTTCTCGTTCTTGTGTGAAGCTTTT
>NZ_WTEV01000084.1 GCF_009795885.1 Gilliamella sp. Pas-s25
TTATCTATATCCTTACCATAATTACGTTTAGCAATCACCGTTCGTCCGCCTTTTTGACGAACAAAGCACCGAAAAGGCTCGCTGTCATAACCTTTATCGGCTATCACTGTATTCACTTCATCGAGCTTTTCAACTAGGTTTTCTGCATAAGTGATATCATGTCGTTGTCCTTCAGAAAGCTCAAAACAAATAGGCAAACCACCACTATCAACCGCAAGATGAATTTTAGTTGAATGACCACCACAGCTCTGACCTATTTGCTCGGAATGCTCCGTTGCAGCGCCTGTACTGTGTTGATGAGCCCTGATAATCGAGCCATCTAGGAACACCCATTCAAAATCCGCTAGTTGTGATAAATGTTTGAAAATATCAACTAATATTCCTTTTTTAGACCACAAATTAAATCGTCTATAGACGGTGCTCCATTCACCAAACTCTTCTGGCAAATCTCGCCAAGGAATACCGGTTCTCATTCGGAAAAGGATCCCTTCAAACGTCATCCGATGCTCGGATTTATTATAAACTCGGCCGGTATTT
>NZ_WTEV01000008.1 GCF_009795885.1 Gilliamella sp. Pas-s25
CGAGTTATGGTTGTTTTTTGCAGAATTATTATAACTCACATCATGCCGTCTAAAAAATAATCACGAAAGATCAACACGCCCTAATTATCTTCAAAAACTTTTTGTAAAAAATCCTGCTGTGGTAACATTTGTCCATTTAACATCGCTTCTTGTTTATCTTTGGAATAATCCACCTCAGAATAGATCCCCTCAATGTTATTTTTTTCAAAGGTAAATAGTGGGATTTTGCTAAATTCATCTTTTACCATAGATTTTATTGATAAATATTCGTTTTCAATTTGTTCAGTTGTTAGTGTTTCTTCATTTTGGGTTTCGAGTTGTGCTGAGCAATAAGCCAATACGTAAAATGGTACATCGACGTTTAGTTTAAGGCTATCAATATTGTCAATGTTGATTATAAAACGTTCCAGTTTTGATCGTAATCCTGATAGGGCTACAAAAGCATTGGCATTAACTTCACCTATGGTGTTTTTAAAATGGAATTTATTTAGTGAAATTTGGGAATTTAACGATGTTTGTTCGTCATTAAAGTCGGTATTATCATAATTATTTGATAGCATTGAGGCAGGGATATTTTGGTAACTAAGATCTAAACTAACACTGCCTAAATTTGGCAAACCGAGTAATACCGATTTTGCATTGGCTTTTAATAAACCATCAACGGTATTGTTTATTGGGTTGAAGGTGTTTTCTAGATCGACCGTTAGGTTATTAATGATGAACTTTTTATCATCTGAAACGGGATCAGAATAGGCGTTTTCAAGTGTGATTTTGTCTATTTCGGTGTGAATATTAGGGATTGTAGTGCCAGTTTTATGAAGGATATCTCCTTGATATTTTATATTATCAAACATAATGTGCGTTTTGATATAGCTATCTCTAGCTACTAATGCAATCTTATCGGCATTGATATTGTAATTTATTTCTGTTTTGTCTAAATTAGGATAGGCTGATAAATTAAATTTCTGTAAGGTGATTTGTGGTTTTGAGAAGTTTTTATAAATGAATTTATCTATATCCACTTGAGCATATAAATCGGAAAGATCCTTATTGACTTCAATATTAATATTACCATCGGACACCTCTAAGGAGCCATTAATAAATTTCAAAATCTCAGAATTATTATTGGAATCTGAATCAACAAGATTGAGCGCTTTGTTATCTAATTTTATGGTGAGATTTTCTTGGTAGCTCATACCGAGCTTGGCTGTAATAAATGGTTGATTACCAGCTAGTTGCCAAAGTTCTGGCGATAGTGCTTCGCTCATTGCATATTCTATCCATGCCATCTGTGGGGTAAATCTCCCTTCTGAAAGGGCAATGATTGGGAATGGGCCATGGTGAATGGTGATATCGTCATTAAAAAGTGTTTTTGTGTCTTCAATAAGCCAACTGAAACTCTTTGGAATTACTTTTACAGTAAGGTGTAGGTTGGTTGAAAAGATAGATTGTTGATAATCGCTATATTCAATTACAATGCTAAATTCGTCTTGGTCGTTGTCAATTTTTTGTGTAATTTGTTCTATTTTATTGTCAATGTTGTTTTTGATTACGTTCCCTGTATACCAAGATGAGCTAACGTATCCCAATATTGCAATAATGCCTATAGCGATTACACTTTTCTTCATTGTTTCTTCTCTTTATTTATTGAGTTTTATTTTAGTAATTTTAATTGATTTGCAGTTTATAGGCGATAATTTTTTGATTATTTTAGTTTATTTTATTTGAGGGTAAAAGTTAGTTTGGGGGTAGCTGAATAAAATTCGCCAGTATAACTGGCGAAATAGGTCAGCAGGGATGTAAATTGGTAGACTATAAGTGATCAAAGAATTCTTCTTTTGTTATTGTTTTGCCATTTACGCTAACTTCGTTACTATCTTTGGTTAGGCTAACATCAGAATAGATACCTTGAGTTTTATCATTGCTTAAAGTTAAGAATTTAGCGTTACCGACTAAAAATGCCGACATAAATTGTAGATTTTGTTTTGCTTTAGCAACTTGTTCTGGTGTTACCTCGCTAGAGTTAGAGTTTTCAATTTGCGCTGACAAATGAGCTAACACATCAAATGGTGCTTCAAGCTTTAATTTAAGGGAATTGATTTTTTCATAATCAGCTTTATCAATGGTTGAGCTATCAACATCAGAAATATCAAACTTTAGGTTAGCATTAAGATCGCCGGCAGCATTATGCCAATTGAATTTATTCAACGAAAATTGGATATTGTGTTTTTTGCTAGTATCGTCAGAGTCAGGATAATCCATTCCCAATTGATTACTAAACAGTTGTTTATCAAGACCTTTAAAGTCAAAATCTAATGAACCATTACCCAGATTTTGTTGGCCAAAAATAATTGAATCAACACGACTAAAAAACGAACCATCAACGGTGTTGGTGGCGTTATTTAAGACATTTTTTTGGTCCATAACAAATTTATTAATAACAATCGAAACAGAATCTGAGCTGAATAATATAGGATAGGTTAATGAAATTTTATCGATTTCAACTTTAGTTGAAATGTCAGAGCCTGAGGTATAGCTACTAATGGTGTAATTACCTTTTCCAAGTTCAAATGTACCATCAATGACTGGGATTTCGTTTTGAGTGGCTTTAATCGCTTTGCTTGCTAATTTAACGGTGATATATTGACCATAACTCATACCTGCATGCCCAGTAATAAACGGCTGATTACCCGCTAGTTTCCAAAGTGTTGGATTGGCTTGCTCGGTCATTTCGTATTCTAACCAAGCCATCTGTGGGGCAAAGGTTCCTTTGGCTAGGGCTGCAACAGGGAAGGGACCATGATGGATAGTGACATCATCATCAAATAGGGTTTCCGATTGAGCATCTTCTCCTGTAGTATTTTGCAGTGATGCTGTAACGGTTAAATGTAATTTTGTTGAAAAGATATGCTTTTCATAATTACTTTTTATAACCGACACCACAAAATCGTCTTGACTCTGGTTAAATTTGTTTGTGATTTGTGCCAATTGGTTGTCGATATGGTTTTCGATCATGTTACCGGTGTACCATGCAGTGCCTACGTAAGCAATCCCTAATGCAGCAACTATTCCTATAGCAAGTGTGGTTTTTTTCATCTTAGCTCTCTTACTTATTCATTATATTTTAAATTATCATTTTTGATGAGTTGCAAAATCAGCCAACAAATTTGTAATATATTCAATACGATCGATTTGTGGTAATTTTGATTTTTGTAATTCTAATCGATTTGAGCTTTCTAGGCGATAATTTTTTGACTTTTTGTAAAGCGCATTTAACACAAGTTTAAATTGATCCCTTACTGTATTATGGTCAATAAATTATCAACCGTTATGCTCGAGTTTAAAATAATCGCTAAGTTAACCAAAATAACCGAAACAATTTATAATTATATGAGTGTTACAAAAACAAATTATAAATTTTTAAAAAAATCTTTTTTATCTAGTAATTGCCCATTTACATTTACGTTTTGACTGCCTTTTGTGTACTGCACATCAGAGTAGAAACCTTCTGTTTGATCTTTATTAAAGGTAAAAAATGGCGATTGACTAAAAAGCTTTTTTGAATTGGTCTTTATTACAAAGTTTTCTTTTGCAATTTGTTCTGCTGTAACATGGCTAGCGTTAGGGTTTTCGATTTGTGCTGACAAACGAGCTAACACGTCAAATGGTGCTTCGAGCTTGAATTTAAATGTGTTGATTTTGTCGTAATTTTTTTCATTAATACTTGCGTTATTAATATCTGATATATTAAACAAAAAGTTAACATTGATATCGCCACCAGCATTGTGCCAATTGAATTTATTTAACGAAAATTCGATATTATGTTTGTCGTTCTCACTTATGTCAGAAGCATGTGTTTTAAATTGATAATTTAAAAATTGTTTATCAACCCCCTTGAAGTTAATATCAAGCGATCCATTGCCCAGATTTTGTTGACCATAAATAATCGAACCAATGCTACTGACAAGCGAACCATCAATCGTATTGTTGGTGTCATTTAAGACATTTTTTTGACTCACCACGATTTTATTAATAATCACCGATACCGATTCGATTTTAGGGGTGGATGATTTCATATTTAATGTAATTTTATCAATACTGCTTTGCTCATCAATATTTTGATTTTTGTAGTTAACCCGACCTTTGGATTTGAAATTGTTGACATCAAAATTCCCTTTTGAGATAAAGCTATCAAAACTGTATTTAATATTGCCAATATTAAATTCATAATCGATGTCTTCAGTGGTACTGAGTGGCTTTAATGACAGATTAAAGTCATCAAAGTTAAAATGATGGGTATCGTCAGAAAGAAAAACTAATTTATCCAAATTGATTTCAGCCTTAATGTCAGAACCATTGGTATAGCTACTAAAGGTATAACTGCCGTTACTGATATCTAAGATACAATCATGAATGGACGGGATTTCGTTCTGTGAGGCTTTAATCGCTTTGCTTGCAAGTTTAACGGTGATATATTCGCCATAACTCATACCTGTATGCCCACTAATAAATGGCCGATTGCCGGCTAGTTTCCAAAGCGTTGGATTAGCTTGTTGGCTCATTTCATATTCTAACCAAGCCATTTGTGGGGCAAAAGTCCCTTTGGCAAGCGCAGCAATAGGGAAAGGGCCATGATGGATAGTGACATCGTCATCAAATAAGATTTTTGAAGTAGCATCTTGGATAATAGATTCATTTGGTGACGCTGTCACAGTTAGATGTACTTTAGTTGAAAAGATACCCTTTTCATAACGACTTTTCGTAACGGAAAATGTGAAAAGGTCTTGAATCTGATTAACTTTGTTTGTGACTTGGGCTAATTGGTTGTCGATATGATCTTCAATCATGCTACCGGTGTACCATGATGTACCTACATAAGCCATACCCAATACAGCAATTATTCCTATAGCAAGTGTGTGTGTTTTCATTATGGTTCTCTTAATTATTCATGATATTTTAAATTATTATTCTTGATGTTCTGCAAAATCAATCAATAAATTTTTAATATATTCAATGCGATCGATGCGTTGTAATTTTGATTTTTGTAATTTCAATCTATTTGAACTTTCTAGGCGATAATTTTTTGGTTCTTTTTGAATTATTTCAATTAAATAATCGACTGATACCTTATTATTACTGCCGAATTCTATATAACCGCCTTTTTCGCCAAATTCGATTTTGGTAATACCTAATTGGCTTGCCTGATAACGGATTTTGGTGGTTTCTAATAAAAACAGCACCGCATCGGGTAATTGACCAAAGCGATCTCGCATTTCGACTTGAATATCAGTGAGTTCGGCAAGGTCGGTGATGCTTGCAATGCGTTTATATAGCGATAAGCGTGTATTGACATCGGGAATAAAGTCATCAGGGATTAATGTTGGTAATCTTAACTCTACTTCGGTTTGTTGGCTATTAAGTAATGATTCCAGTGTGGGTTCTTTGCCTTCTTTAAGTGATGTAACGGCCTCATCAAGCAGTTCAATATAAAGGTTAAAGCCAATAGTTTCAATTTGTCCACTTTGATCACTACCCAATAGTTCGCCTGCACCCCGAATTTCAAGATCGTGCGTAGCTAAGGCAAAACCTGCACCTAAATCTTCTAGGGATGCGATCGCATCTAAGCGCTTTTTAGCATCTTTAGTGAGCAATTTAGGGTGTGGCGTTAATAAATAAGCATAGGCTTGATGGTAAGAACGTCCAACTCGCCCCCTGAGTTGATGTAACTGAGCTAAACCGAATTTATCGGCACGATCAATAATAATAGTATTGGCGTTAGGAATGTCGATACCGGTTTCAACAATGGTAGTACAAACAAGTATGTTAAAGCGTTGATGATGAAAGTCATTCATCACACGTTCTAAATCGCGTTCATGCATTTGCCCATGTCCAATGGTAATGCGTGCTTCGGGCACCAATTCTGCCAGTTTTTCGCTGACTTTTTCGATATCAGAGATGTCATTGTGTAAATAATAAATCTGACCACCACGTAAAATTTCACGTAAAATGGCTTCTCTAATCACAAGCTCATCATATTCTCGAACAAAGGTTTTTACCGCCAGTCGCCGAGCAGGTGGCGTTGCGATAATTGAAAGATCTCGCATACCACTCATAGCCATGTTTAGCGTTCGTGGAATTGGAGTTGCTGTTAGCGTTAAAATATCGATATTTGCTCGCATTGCTTTAATGCGTTCTTTTTGACGAACGCCAAAGCGGTGTTCTTCATCAACAATTAGTAAGCCTAAATCTTTCCATTTAATATCTTCTTGTAGTAATTTATGCGTACCAATTACAATATCAATTTTGCCTTCGCCAAGAGCTTCTATAATGGCTTTTTGTTGTTTAGCTGTTTTGAAGCGAGACAGGCTTTCTATACGGATAGGCCAATTGGCGAAACGATCACAAAAGCTTTCGTAGTGCTGTTCAGCAAGCAGGGTTGTTGGCACTAAAACAGCTGTTTGTTTATGATTAATAACAGCTAAAAACGCAGCACGAATAGCAACTTCGGTTTTACCAAAACCCACATCACCGCAGACTAATCGGTCCATGGCATAAGACGAGCACATGTCGCCAATTACTGCACCAATCGCATTTTGTTGATCATCAGTTTCTTGATAAGGGAATCCTTGGCAAAATAGTTCATATTGCTCACGGTCTTGTTGAAATTGAAATCCGGGTTTGCTTTCACGTTCGGCATAGATATCGAGTAATTCAGCTGCGACATCACGCACTTTTTCGGCCGCTTTTTGCCGAGCCTTACTCCAAGCATCAGTGCCTAATTTATTCAGTGGGGCGTTTTCTTCATCGCCACCTGAGTAACGACTTATTAAGTTTAATGATGAAACCGGTACATAAAGTTTGGTCTCATTAGCATATAATAAAATGAGATATTCTGCGGTAATGCCGCCTGTTTCTAATGTAGTGAGCCCTGCATAGCGACCGACACCATGTTCTAAATGAACAACGGGTTTACCTGGAGTGAGTTCAGCTAAACTGCGAATAAGTGAATCAGTATTGATAGCTTGTTTACTTTCTTTTTTGCGACGAATAACGCGTCGACCTAGTAACTCATTTTCGGTTATAAACGCAAAATTATCTTGCTGATTAATAAAACCTTGCTCGCTAGCACCAACGATTAGATAAAATCGGCTATCAGCATTGTTGGGTTCATCAAGCTGATTGATGGTAGTTGGATGAATACGAATTCTGCCAAGAATTTCTTGTAAAGCTTCTTTGCGTCCTTCTGATTCCACCGAAAAGATGATTTTTCCTGAAAAATCATCAACAAATTTTTGAAATTGCAAATAAGGATCTTTTTGTTGGATCTCAATAGCAATGTTAGGCAATGTTGCATAAGGTAAATTAATGTTTTTACTTGATTCAGTTGTTGCCACATGCGATACAACCATCCTTGGATAGTTTTTAAAATTGGCAAAAATTTCGTCAGTTTTAGACCAAATAACACTTGGTGAAAGTAATGGTCGCATAGGATCGACTTTGCGACTTTCATAACGCTGAGTAATGTCTTGCCAATACTTATTAGCATATTGCTCAATATTAACAGTATTGATAATTAAGGTATTAGCTAAAAAATAAGAAAATAGTGGTGTTAACGGTTCGTTAAAAAACAGTGCTTGCCAATATTCAATGCCAGTTGGCAAAATATTTTTGCTAACTTGTTGATAGATGCTCTCTGCATCTAATCTTACTTCAAATTGTTCTCGCCATTGACTACGAAACAGTTCGATAGCCGTTTTATCAAAAGGAAATTCGTGCGCTGGTAGCAATTGTATTTCTGTGATTTCATCAAAGGTGCGCTGCGTTTCAACATCAAAGGTGCGAATGCTGTCGATCTCATCATCAAAAAAATCGATACGATAGGGTTTATCACTGCCCATAGGGTAAATATCAAACAAAGCACCACGAGTGGCATATTCGCCATGCTCCATCACTTGGCTCACTGAGCGATAGCCAGCATTTTCAAGTTGAAGACGTAAATGTTCACGACTAATTTGTAAGCTTTTTTTCATCATAAACACATGTCCACCCAAATAGCTTTGTGGGCAAACTTTTTGCATTAAGGTATTAATGGGTAAAATTAATGCCCCTTTGGTTAAATGTCCAAGATGATAAAGGCAAGACAGACGTTCTGATACGATATCTTGATGAGGTGAGAAGCTATCATAAGGCAATGTTTCCCAGTCAGGAAAGATAATAGAAGTAAATGGTGAAAATTGTTTAAGTTCTTCGTGAATACGCGAGGTTTGTTGCATATCATCGGTCACAATCACAACTAAACCTTCATGTGCGTCTATTGCTTGGGCACAAAATTGTGATAAGGATGAGCCAACAAGCTGCCCAATTTGTTTTACTTCACCTGACTTTTGGGGAATTATGTTTGAAATATTAACTGTTTTAGGCATGATGAATTCGTTGATATCGTTGAAAAATTATCACCAGATTATAACGTAAGTACGCGGTTGTTTTCTATAACTGTTTAATCCTGTATGATAAGCACCTTGCATTTAACTAGCAAAACTTTGTCAAAAAGTTTCAGGTAATATATACGTTTATGTCAAAACTATTTCGTCCATTAGTATTTTATATTGGTTTGCGTTATGTCTATGGCCAAAAAACGGATGGCTTTGGTCGCTTTGTATCATGGTTGTCGATGATTGGCATTATGTTGGGTTCTATTGGTCTAATTGTTGTGTTATCTGTGATGAATGGATTAGAAGACCAGATGCAAAACAGTATTCTAAGATTCTTTCCTCAGGCGCAAATCACTTCTATTAAAGGTAGACTTGATCCAAGTGCTAACCCTAGTTCATCATTTGAAAAGATTAAAGGCGTTAATCGTATCACGCCGTTAGTCACTAGCGATGTGGTATTGCAAAGTGAACAAAGTATTACTGTAAGTACGTTGATGGGGATTACACCAGAAGATAATGATCCTATCAATGATTATATCTATAGCGGATCGGTATTTGATCTACAAGCGGGGCAGTACAATGTCATTATTGGGCAAACATTAGCCAATCAATTAGGCGTAACCGTTGGCGACAAAATTCGCTTAATGGTGACAGATGCCAGTCAAATCACCCCAGTAGGTCGTATACCGTCGCAGCGTTTATTTAACATTGTAGGGTTGTTTTCTGTTAACCATGACATCAATCAAGCGCTTATTTATGTCAATCAATCTGACGCTAAAAATCTATTACGTTATCCAGCCAATATGATTAGCAGTTGGCGTCTGTTTCTAGACAAACCGCTTGATATTGCATCAGTAACGAATACTCAATTACCTGAAGGCTTAGTGTTTAACGATTGGCGAGTAAAACGTGGTGAATTATTTCAAGCCATTAAAATGGAAAAAAACGTCATGGGGTTACTCATTAGCCTAATTGTAATTGTAGCCGCTTTTAATATTATTACCTCGTTAAGCTTGCTGGTGATGGAAAAGCAAGGTGAAGTGGCTATTTTAAAAACCCAAGGGCTATCGCGATTTAAAATTATGTTAATTTTTATTATTCAAGGTGCAAGTTCGGGCGTAATCGGTACACTATTAGGTAGTGCTGTAGGATTGCTACTTGCTGTTAACTTAAATGAAATCATGCAACTGTTAGGTTTATCTTTAGCTGGTATTTTGCTACCGTCACTGGTTGAACCAACGCAAATTATTTTTATTATTATCGGATTGCTTATGTTATCGTTAATTTCAACTCTTTATCCTGCATATCGCGCCGCCAATATCCAACCTGCCGAGGCTTTACGTTATGAATAATACAGAAAAATTGCTTTCAGCTAAAAATCTTTATAAAACTTATAAAGAAGGCAAAATGGTGACCGAGGTATTAAAAAATGTCTCGTTTGATATTTATCAAAAATCCTTACTCGCCATTATTGGAAGTTCCGGTTCAGGTAAAAGTACCTTATTGCATTTACTCGGTGGACTTGATAAACCAACTTCAGGCGAAATTATCTTTAACTCTCATCAGTTAAGTCAATTATCCGAACAAGAAAAGGCACGTCTACGCAATCAAGAAATCGGTTTCGTTTATCAATTTCACCATTTATTGCCTGATTTTACGGCACTTGAAAATGTGGCCATGCCATTGTTAATTGGTGGTGTATCGACAAATGAAGCTAAAAAGCGGGCTATGGCAATGCTAGAGTCAGTCAACTTAGTCAAACGCGCTCATCATCGACCTTCTGAACTTTCGGGAGGGGAACGTCAGCGTGTAGCAATAGGGCGTGCATTAATTAATAACCCTGCTTTAGTGATGGCTGATGAGCCAACGGGTAACCTTGACAAATCAACTGCAGATTCTATTTTTGAACTGTTGATTAAATTAAACCGTGAACACGGTACTGCGTTTTTGGTTGTTACCCATGATCTTGAATTAGCCAATAAACTTGATAAACAATGGGTAATGAGAGACGGGCAACTTTCTGATAGCGCATTATCAGATAATCAATTAACGGATAATTAATATGAATTTATCTTTAATTACTGCTCTCAAATTTCGAAAAGGACGTCGCAAAAGTGGTATGGTGTCGTTAATTTCGATTATTTCAACACTCAGTATTGCTATTGGTATTGCTGCATTAATTATTGGCTTAAGTGCTATGAATGGCTTTGAGCGGGAGCTACATAATCGAGTTTTATCGGTCGTACCACATGGTCAATTATATCCAGAATATGGTAATTTAGATAATTGGCGTCATGTGCAACAAGAGCTTACGAACAGTAACAATATTGTATCGGCAGTACCCTTTGTAAGTTTTACTGGGCTTATTGAAAATGGTAGTAAACTCGGCGCTGTTGAAGTGCAAGGGATTGATCCTGAAAAAGAAAAGCAAATCAGTGCACTGCCTAATTATGTGCTTAATAATAAATGGCAAGATTTTAAACCTGATCGCCAACGCATCATTATTGGTGCGGGAATCGCCAAAAGCTTGTCGGTGAGCGAAGGGGGATGGGTTTCTTTATTAATTCCGGCTTCGAGCACTCCAAACCAGCTTAAGCCACCGAAAAGGGTTCGTTTGCAGGTGGTAGGTATATTAGAGTTAAGCGGTAGTTTAAGCAATAATGTCGCTTTACTGCCCTTAACCGATGCGCAAAAGTTACTTAATATAGGTGACAATGTCACAGGTATCATGATTAATGTAAATAATGTTTACCAAGCTAATCAGATTATTGGACAAGCTTCGTTAAATCTAGAAGAAAACCTATCATTTACTAGTTGGGAAAACTCATTTGGCTTTATGTATCGTGATATTCAAATGATCAGGCAAATCATGTATCTGGCCATGATTGTGGTTATTGGCGTGGCTTGTTTTAATATTGTGTCAACTTTAGTGATTGCCGTAAAAGATAAACAGCGCGATATTGCTATATTAAAAACGCTAGGTGCAACCAACCAACTAATTAAACATATTTTTATTTGGTATGGGGTGATTTCAGGATTGATTGGTAGCTTAATCGGGGTAATTTTAGGCGTGGTATTATCCTGGCAACTGTCGAATATTATGGGAGTTGTTGAGTCATTAATGGGGCATAAAATCTTAAATAGTAATATCTATTTTATCGATTTTTTACCCTCGGAAATTCATCTATTTGATGTGTTGGTCGTGTTTATAACTTCCATGTTACTTAGCTTAATTGCCAGCTATTATCCAGCTAAACGTGCTTGTAAAATCGATCCAGCTCGAATCTTAAATAGTTTCTAGGATTGAGTTGCATAAAAAAGGCGCAGTTTGATTGTTTATCATCAGTGCCTTTTTGTTTTTAATTGTAAATATAATAATCACTGGGTAAGGCATAGTGCATATAGACTATATATACCCCTAATGCCGTAACAATAAATAGTAAACTCATAATAAGTAAAGTTATTGGATATTTGAACGTTTTAAGGCATAAAGAAATCAGCCCACCAAGCACAAAACCCGTGCATGCCCCCCCGATATGAGCCATATTATCGATCGAAGGTAATAAGCCTAATCCTGCTGTCAAAATTAAACTGATCAGCATCGCTTTGACTGGCATTTCTTGTATATTAGCCTTAAACACTAAGCAATAAGCTAGTAAGGCGGTAATAATACCTAAAATAGCACCCGAAGCACCACAGCTGATTACATTTTGATTAATGGTAGCTATATCACTTGATAAGCTTCCCACTAGACCTGAAAAAAGATAAATACCCAAAAAAGCCATGCGGGGGATGCGCTGTTCTAAAATTGGTCCAATGCTCCATAATGCCAGCATATTCATAGCTAAATGGGTAAAACCGACATGCATAAATAAATTGGTAAACATACGCCAATATTGGCCAGAAAAGGTCAATGCTGCAACATCGGCACCCCAATCAATCAGAAAGTGATTTTCGTAAAGTGTCGAAAAACCGCGACTATCAAGTAACCGGAAGAGAAAAAAGCAAAGGACATTTATCATCACTAAAGTCGAGGTGATTTTAGATTGATTAGCGTAATATTTGATATCATTTAAGGTACTCATTAAAAATCCTTTTGAATAGTTGAATTTTATTGATAGTAGGTGAGTTAATCTAACCGTTTACCCCATATCATTAAATCACGCTGAACATTATCCAATTCAGCAATTTTTGGAAGAAGCCCCCATTGTTGATACTGCATTTTTTTAAATAAATTAACACTAGGTAAATTATGTCGAAACACATAGCTAAAAATTGCCTCAATTCCTACTTGTTTAGCAAATTGTTCAATTTTATCCACCATAAATTGACCAATTTTTTTACCCCGAAAATCTTGATGAAGATATAAGCTAATCTCAACCGTTTTATAAAAAGCAGGGCGACCATAAAAAGAAGACAAGCTAATCCAACCACAAGGCTGATCTTGATATTTTATTAACCAAAGGGGACGATTTTGAGGGTTATGTTGGTAAAACCATTCTAATCGACTTTCAACAGAAACAGGCTCCGTATCAGCAGTCACTTGGCGACTAGTAATTGTTGAATTATAAACATCGACAATAAAGGGTAAATCTTCTAATTTAGCATCGTGGTAAGTGATCATGTTTTTTGCTTTAAGTGGTTTAAAGAGAAATTATTGTAATTTTATTATTGATTGTAGGCAATAAGGGATATTTTTAATTAGGCATTGATATTGCGGTCAGTTTGCCAGCAGATAGAATTACTCGTTATCTGAATCAGCTAACTGAATATTATGGTTATCCGTTAAAAATACGGGGCGATAATAAACCTGAAATTACTGGAAGAGTCTTTTCCAACTGAGCCAAATCACATGGTATCACCATTGTTCTTATTGAGCCAGGTAACCCATATCAAAATGGTCACATTGAACGATTTAACCGAACTTATCGCACTGAAGTGTGAGATTTATATCTTTTTAACAACCTAGAGTAAGCAAGGATAATGACTGAAGAATTACTCACTATGTATAAGGCATTAAATAACATGACGCCCATTGAATTTAAAACACTAAAACAGTCAGCCTAATTTTCTACGTCAGTTATATGCTAAAAATGGGATATTTACATATGAATTCTCAATTAATGACGAAACGGTATAGAATCCTGAATATTTTTTACAAAAATATAGCTTAAAATATGAGTAGTAGTGTAAATACTCCATAGTGAGCAAAAAACTAACGTAGCAAATAACGCAACCTGTTTTGACAGACGTTTAATGCTATAAGGGATGTTTTTATCACGTTCCTTTTTACGGATATGGGGGGAACAACTTCAATCTGCTTTCTTTAGCACATTATAAGTTGTAAATAGTTGGACAACTGACCATAAAGTGTTTAGTCAATCGGTAACGATTATTTTTCTTTATGATAGAGACCCGTTTGTATATTCATTACCGTTTTTTTCAAATTACAGTAAACAACGCAAGTAATTCCTACATCAAGATACAAACTATCAAAATGAGCATGGGTTACTGATAAATATCAGTAAGATTAAATTTTTAAAAATAGCTCTCTACTTTTAAATGGTTTTGATCCTACATAAGGTTTTAACGCCATTCTGGTAAACCGTTTAGCCGCTTTTAACGTACTGTCATTATCAAATTGACGTTTTCCAAAAGCTAAAACTTGCTCTCCTGTAAAGCTGGTATTATTTTGTAATAAACTACTAATAAAACCTTTTTCGCTTTCGTATTGATAATGCATCGATTTAACAATATCATCACCTGTTACACAGCAATGAAAATAATCGATGTGATACCCTAAATTTTCTAATAATGATAATTCAAAAGCTCGCAGCACATTTTCAGCAGGAATTTGTTGAGCTAATTGTTGCAAGCTTGTTAGATAATCATCAAAAAGAGTTGGCATTTCTGTTTCTGCAACTAAAACTCGATGTAATAACTCATTTAAATAAAATGCGCTATATAAGAAAACAGATACTAACGGTAATGCCAGCGACATAGCTTCAACTTGCCGCAATGTTTTTACTTCACCTTGACCTGAATATTGTACAATGAGCGGGGTAAAAGGTTGCAACATACCTTTCAATGCTGAACTCTTTCTCCTAGCCCCTTTGGCTAACACCGTTATTTTTCCGACATTTTCAACGAATAAATCAACTAATAAACTACTTTCAGTGTAAAAACGAGTATGTAGTATAAATGCTCTTTGCCAACTTTCCATTAAAATGCCTTTAAATTATATTTTTGGTTGATAATTGCACACAACACAAAAAGAAATAAATTTTTCAAATTTTCACCTGAAATCTAGCTAAAATTCCGCTATAATCAATACAAACAATAGGATTATAGGATAAATAAAAGAGAAGCTATGGATCTTTTTTCAATAATTTTGCTACTAGTATTAATTGTATCACTTTCTGGCGTCGTTATTAAAATGTTACCAATACAAATTCCATTGCCACTAATGCAAATACTGTTAGGTTGTATACTGGCTGCTTTTGGTGTTTATGTAAAATTCGACCCAGAATTATTTCTTGTTTTATTCATTCCACCATTACTGTTTGCTGATGGGCGTAAAACATCGGTAAAAGACTTTGTGCACAACGTCAGAGAAATTGTTGGACTTGCGCTAGTTTTAGTTGTAATAACAATTGTCGCTGTTGGTTATTTACTTTATTGGATGTTACCAAAAGGAGTAGAATTAGCAGCAACATTTGCACTAGCTGCAGTTTTATCGCCTACCGATGCTGTAGCATTAAGTGGAATTGTGGGGAAAGGACGCATTGAAAAAGAAAAAATGGAGATCATCGAAGGTGAAGCATTGATGAATGATGCTTCAGGTTTGGTGTCTTTAAAATTTGCTATTGCTATTGCAGTTGGTGATGCGGTATTTAACATCTTTGATGTGAGTATGCAATTTTTTATAGTTGCGCTTGGTGGCTTGGCTATTGGTGTTTTATTTACTTGGCTATATGCACGTATTTTACGTAAAATAAATCAGCTGACTCACAATGACCCAGCAATTCAAATCGTATTATTATTCTTACTCCCATTTGCCGCTTATATTATTGCCGAGGAATGTCATTGTTCTGGTATTTTAGCAGCAGTAAGTGCAGGTATGACAGTTAATCATTCTGGTATGATGCGAAATGCACCATTAACTGCACGTTTGCAATCAGATAGCACATGGTCAATGCTAACATTTGTTTTTAATGGATTCGTATTCGTTTTATTAGGTATTCAGTTACCAAGCATTTTGAACAATACTTTTGCCGAAAACCAGATTGATACTTCAATTGAAGTATGGCAATTATGCTTAATTGTTTTGTTTGTATTTGCCGTATTAATGGGAACTCGATTCGCCTGGTTGTGGTCAATGAAACATCTGCCAGCCATGCCGCCCTCTTGCATTTAGAGAATACTCAACAAGAGATCTTTTAATTTCGACATTTGCTGGGGTTAGAGGAGCGATCACTCTAGCTGGTGTGTTATCTATTCCAATGACAATTGGTGGTCGTTATCAACTTGTTTTTATTGCAACAGGTATAATTTTAATTTCATTGATTGCAGCCGTTATTATATTACCTATCTTATTGCGAGGTAGTGTTATTTTAGATAATTCAGAACAAGCTAATGAAATTTTAACTGTAAAGGGTCATATGGCAGAAGAAGCGATTGTTAGCTTGGAAAAAATGCAAAATAATCTGCTACAAGAAACGACTGAAGATAGTATGGATCAAGAAATAATACATGAAGTTGGTTCACGTGTTATTGGATCATTAAGACGTCGAACAGGTCTTAAAGGTTTAGAGAAAAAAGCACTTGAAGCAGAAAACCTAGAAAGACGTATGCGCCTGGTTGCAATAGGTGCAGAACGAACCGCTTTATTACAAATGAAAATTCGTAACGAAGTGAGCGAGGAGGTTTTTGAACATTTAAATACCGACTTGGACATTTATGAAAAAATGATTTCTGGGGATGCATAAATGATTGGAACAAAAAGCCAAATTTTAAGCAAGATTCATTCACAGTTTGTTAATAATGGGCCCCATATTTTGGGGCTTACCTTACGATGCATTCCTTTTAATGTCAAAAAGCAAGCCATAGAACAATTATTACAGCTACAATTTGAACATTCCCTAGAAGATGGCGATCTTGATTTTTTAGAAAATCGTTGGCTTAAAATAGAAGTGACTGATCTAGGGCTTATCTGGTTTGTAAGTTTGATCGAGAATAAATTAGTTGTTAGCCGAGAAGAAATTGCTGATGTGAGCTTTATTGGTAATGCTAATGATTTAATTATGATAGCGACCAGACGTCAGGATCCCGATACCTTATTCTTTCAACGTCGCTTGATTGTAGAAGGTGACACCGAATTAGGACTATATGTTAAAAATTTAATGGATTCTATTGAGTTAGAAGCTATGCCAAAATTTTTAAGACTAACACTTGAAAAATTAGCGAATATTATTGAAAGTGCGCCAGCTCATCTTTAGGAAACTCACACCGCAACAAAGCTTGCTTTAATGTATTACAGACTAAATGACGGTCTATATTGTCTGCAACATCAAATCCTTTTTCAACTTGCAAGCTTTTGATATAAGGCGAGGAGGGTGGTATAATCGCTGATTAGTAATTAATACAACATTAATTGCTTTCCAGTTAGCTACTCGATATAAAATATCTTTGATTGGTTTTGGGCATGCATCGACATCAATCCAAATGTTCATAACCGGTATATCTAAATTATAAAATATCAATTGCTCGCAATTATAGTTGTTATTAGGGGAAAATTGCTATTTATTTTTTGTGAAAATATTTTAGGTAAATCAGCAATTTATTCTATTTTATGAATTTACTTATGTTGATATAAGCTGATTCTTTCTATTTAAAATCTTTATGATAAGTGGTAGTATATCTGACCAATTTATTTAGTACGCAAGTGCGCTTTCGTGTGGCGCACCACTGTTATAAGGATTTATTATGCCAATTATTACTCTTCCTGATGGAAGTCAACGCCAATTTGATAAACCCGTTACCGTTTTAGAAGTTGCACAAAGTATTGGTGCAGGGCTGGCAAAAGCTTGTATAGCTGGACGTGTAAATGGTGAGCGTAAAGATGCCTCTGATATTATTGAGCAAGATGCAACATTAGCCATCATTACAACTAAAGACGAAGATGGACTTGAAATTATTCGTCATTCTTGTGCGCATTTATTAGGTCATGCTATTAAGCAATTATGGCCGGATACACAAATGGCAATCGGTCCAACAATTGATAATGGCTTTTATTATGACGTTGATTTAGATCACTCATTAACGCAGGAAGATCTTGATGCATTAGAAAAACGCATGCATGAATTGGCTAAAAAAGATTATGAAGTAAAAAAAGAAGTCGTCAGTTGGGAACGAGCTAGGGAAGTATTTTGGGAACGTCATGAACCATATAAGATTGCCATTTTAGATGAAAATATTCCTAAAGATTCAAAACCAGCACTTTATCACCACGAAGAATATATTGATATGTGTCGTGGACCACATGTACCTAATATGCGTTTTTGCCACCATTTTAAATTGCAAAAAGTTGCAGGTGCTTATTGGCGTGGTAACAGTGACAATAAAATGTTACAACGTATTTATGGAACAGCGTGGGCAGATAAAAAACAACTTGATAGCTATTTACAATTTTTAGAAGAAGCGGCTAAACGAGATCACCGTAAAATAGGTAAACAGCTTGATCTTTATCATATGCAAGAAGAAGCACCCGGTATGGTGTTTTGGCATAATGATGGATGGATTATCTTCCGTGAACTTGAAGTTTTTGTTCGCACTAAATTGAAAGAGTATGATTATCAAGAAGTAAAAGGCCCATTTATGATGGATCGTGTTTTATGGGAAAAAACAGGGCATTGGGGTAATTATAAAGAGTTAATGTTTGTCACTTCATCTGAAAATCGTGAATATTGTATTAAGCCAATGAACTGTCCAGGGCACGTACAGATTTTTAATCAAGGTTTAAAATCTTACCGTGATTTACCATTACGTATGGCGGAATTTGGTAGTTGTCATCGAAACGAGCCATCTGGATCTTTACACGGATTGATGCGTGTTCGAGGTTTTACTCAAGATGATGCACATATTTTTTGTACTGAAAGTCAAATTCGCAGTGAAGTTAATAGCTGTATCAAAATGGTTTATGATACTTATAGCACTTTCGGTTTTACAGATATTACTGTTAAGTTATCAACTCGCCCTGAAAAACGCATTGGTAAAGATGAGACATGGGATCTTGCAGAAAAAGATTTGGCCGAATGCTTAACTGAAAACGGCATTGATTTTGAATACCTACCAGGTGAGGGAGCCTTTTATGGACCAAAAATCGAGTTTACTCTACATGACTGTTTAGGGCGTGCATGGCAATGTGGTACTGTTCAACTAGATTTTATGCTACCAGAACGTTTAGATGCAACTTATGTTGGTGAAGACAACGAACGTCATGTTCCAGTTATGATTCATCGAGCCATTTTAGGTTCAATGGAGCGCTTTATGGGAATCTTAACAGAAAACTGCGCAGGATTTTTCCCTACATGGCTTGCTCCATTGCAAGTTGCAGTAATTAATATTACCGATAATCAAGCTGAATATGCAAAACAATTAACCGCGCAACTACAAAAAGTTGGTATTAGAGCAAAAGCGGACTTGAGAAATGAGAAAATAGGGTTTAAAATTCGCGAGCATACTCTTAAACGTGTTCCTTATATGTTTGTTTGTGGAGACAAAGAAATGGAATCAGGAAAAATTTCAGTTCGAACTCGCCAAGGTAAAGATCTTGGTAGCTTTGAAGTGAAACATGTTATAGAATTGTTGCTTAACGAAATTCATAGTCGTTCATTAGAACAAATGAATTAATGATAAATTAATTTGGAGGAATGAGATATTAAAGTCAGTAAACGAATTCAGTCAACACGAGCACATAAGATCAACGATGAAATTACCGCTCGAGAGGTGAGATTAACCGGCGTCGATGGTGAGCAGCTCGGTATAGTAAGCTTAAATGAAGCTTTAAAACAAGCTGAAGAGGCAACTTTAGATTTAGTTGAAATAAGCCCTAATGCAGAGCCACCTGTTTGTCGAATTATGGATTATGGCAAGTTCCTCTATGAAAAGAGTAAAGCAACAAAAGAGCAGAAGAAAAAGCAAAAGGTTGTTCAGGTTAAGGAAATTAAGTTCCGACCTGGTACAGACGAAGGCGACTATCAGGTAAAACTCCGCAGCCTGATACGCTTTCTTGAAGATGGCGATAAAGCTAAAGTCACATTACGTTTTCGTGGTCGTGAAATGGCTCACCAACAGTTAGGTTCTGAAATGCTTGACCGCATTAAAGAAGACTTAGCTGATTTGGCGATTATTGAGTCTTATCCAACTAAGATTGAAGGTCGGCAAATGATTATGGTGCTTGCGCCTAAGAAGAAATAATGGTTTTACAAGCTAGTTTTTGATTTATTGAAAATTACACCATTATTTTATTTTTATTAACAATGCGAAGTGGAAATTAATAAAATGCCTAAAATTAAAACTGTAAAAGGCGCAGCAAAGCGCTTTAAAAAAACAGCTTCTGGTGGCTTTAAGCATAAGCAAGCTAACAAAAGCCATATCCTAACTAAAAAATCAACTAAACGTAAACGTCATTTACGTGGTTTGACGACTGTGTCAAAAGGCGATTTAGGTTTAGTTACTGCGTGTGTTCCATACGCTTAATTTTGGTTAATTATTTAGAGGATATAGTTTATGGCTCGTGTTAAACGTGGTGTTATTGCTCGTGCACGTCACAAGAAAATTTTAAAACAAGCAAAAGGTTATTATGGAGCTCGTTCACGTGTGTATCGTGTTGCTTTCCAAGCTGTAATTAAAGCTGGACAATATGCTTACCGTGACCGTCGTCAACGTAAACGCCAATTCCGTCAATTGTGGATTGTTCGTATTAATGCTGCAGCTCGTCAATGTGGTCTTTCTTATAGCCGTTTTATTAATGGTTTAAAGAAGGCATCAATTGAAATTGATCGTAAGATCCTTGCTGACATTGCTGTATTTGACAAAAATGCATTTGCTGCATTAGTTGAAAAAGCCAAAGCAGCACTATAATACTTGATAAAAGCCGAGTTATCTCGGCTTTTATCATTCTAATTTTGATATTTTTGAAGAGTAAATTAATTATGAACATAGTTATTTTTCGTTTCTTTTTTGGTTTCTGTTGCAATATAAATTCATGAGGCAAAGAAAAAACGAAAAATGATTATAAAAGCCTCAAAAGAGGCTTTTTTTATGCAATGAACAATAAGCAGGAGAACTGTATGTCTCAATTAGTTGAACTGGTTAATAATGCCAAATCCGCTATTGAAAGTGCTAATGACATTAATACGATCGAACAAATTCGTGTGGAATATTTTGGTAAAAAAGGCTATTTTACAATGCAAATGGCTTCGTTACGTGATGTTCCTGCCGATAAGCGCCCGGCTGTCGGTCAAAAAATCAATGAGGCAAAACAAAAAGTCATTGAAATATTAAATCAAAAGCGCAATCTTTTAGAGCGTCAGGCTCTTGATGCAAAGCTGGCAAACGAAACAATAGATATCACTTTGCCAGGTAAAACACTTGAATTAGGTGGATTACATCCAGTCACAAAAACAATTAATCGATTAGTTGATTTTTTTGGTGAGCTGGGTTTTGTTGTTGAAACTGGCCCTGAAATTGAAGATGACTACCATAATTTTGATGCACTGAATATTCCGGCTCATCATCCTGCGCGTGCTGATCACGATACATTTTGGTTTGATGCAAAACGATTATTAAGAACACAGACATCAACTGTGCAAATTCGCACCATGGAAAACCAAAAACCCCCAATCCGAATCATTGCTCCAGGTAGAACTTATCGTAATGATTATGATCAGACTCATACGCCTATGTTCCACCAAATGGAAGGTTTACTGGTTGATAAGGGTATCAGTTTTACACATTTAAAAGGGTTATTACACGATTTTCTTCATTGCTTTTTTGAAGATAATATGGAAATTCGTTTTAGACCAGCTTATTTTCCATTTACAGAACCTTCTGCTGAAGTTGATATTAAAGCTAAAAACGGTAAATGGTTAGAAGTGTTAGGTTGTGGAATGGTACATCCTAATGTATTACGTAATGTGGGCATTGATCCTGAAATCTATAATGGTTTTGCTTTTGGTATGGGTATAGAGCGATTAACTATGCTACGTTACGGTGTCACTGATTTGCGTTCTTTCTTTGAAAATGACTTACGTTTTTTAAAGCAATTTAATTAATTCTGGAGATCAAAACATGAAATTTAGTGAAAATTGGCTACGTGAATGGATCAATCCAGAAATTAGTAGCGAAACGCTTACCAATCAATTGACAATGGCTGGTTTAGAAGTCGAAGATGTTGAAAAAGTAGCGGGCGATTTTACTGGAGTAGTTGTCGGTAAAGTTGTTGAATGTATGCAACATCCGAATGCAGATAAACTTCGTGTAACAAAAGTTGATATAGGTAAAGCCGAATTACTTGATATTGTTTGTGGTGCGCCAAATTGCCGTCAAGGTTTAACTGTTGCTTGTGCAACAGTGGGGGCAGTATTACCTGGCGATTTTAAAATTAAAGCGGCTAAATTACGAGGCGAACCTTCGGAAGGTATGCTTTGTTCTTATTCTGAATTGGGAATTGCAGATGATCATAATGGGATCATTGAGTTGCCAGATGACGCACCTTTAGGCATGGATATTCGTGAATATTTAAATCTTAATGACGTTATAATAGATATTAGTGTTACACCAAATCGAGCGGATTGTTTTGGAATTGTTGGTATTGCCAGAGATATTTCTGCAGTTAACAATATTGCAATGAAAGAACTAAAATTTGACAGTGTATCTGCAACAATTAATGATACATTACCAATCCAGATAGATGAACCGAAAGCAGCACCACGTTATTTAGGTCGTGTAATTAAAGACATCAACATTAATGCTGCAACGCCATTATGGATGAAAGAAAAACTACGTCGTGGTGGAATCCGCTCTATTGATGCAATCGTTGATATTACCAACTATGTATTATTAGAACTTGGTCATCCAATGCATGCGTTCGATTTGGCTGAAATAGAGCAGGGTATTGTTGTTCGTTATGCCCAAAAAGAGGAGAAACTTGTTTTACTTAATGGTAATGAAGTTAAACTTAATGATAAAACCTTAGTTATTGCCGATCACCAAAAAATCTTAGCATTAGCAGGAATTATGGGCAGTGAAAAATCAGGCGTAACGCAATCGACTAAAGATGTGTTTCTTGAATCTGCGTTTTTTAACCCATTAGCAATAACAGGTAAAGCTCGTGAATATGGTTTACATACAGAAGCTTCACACCGTTATGAGCGTGGAGTAGACCCATCTCTACAATTTGTAGCAATGGAACGAGCTAGCAAATTATTAATTGATATCTGTGGTGGCGAAGCTGGTCCAATTATTGATGTAACACATAAAGAAGAACTTCCTGTACAAGCAACTATCCAGTTACGTCGCAATAAAATTGATCGTATTATTGGTTATGCAATCGAAACACAAAAGATCACTGATATTTTAGTTAGACTCGGTTGTGAAGTTGAATACAAAGAGGATGTGTGGGTTGTAAAATCACCAAGTTGGCGTTTTGATTTACAAATTGAAGAAGATCTAGTTGAAGAAGTAGCTCGAATTTACGGATATAATAATATCCCAAATGCTAACCTGAAGATTGAATCAGTAATGAAACCAAAGCCAGAAAGTGAAATATCATTACGAAGGGTAAAAGAGTTATTGGTTGATAAAGGGTATCAAGAAGCAGTTACATATAGCTTTGTTGATCCAAAAGTTCAGCAAATTCTTCATCCTGAACAGCTTGGAATCAAGTTGCCTAACCCGATTTCAAGTGAAATGTCAGTCATGCGTTTATCACTATGGTCTGGATTATTAGATGCGGTATTATACAACCAAAATCGTCAGCAAGCACGTATACGATTATTTGAAACAGGCCTACGCTTTATACCAGATGAAAAATGTGAATTAGGTGTACACCAAGAACTGATGTTATCTGGTATTGTTACAGGTAGTTTGTACGAAGAACACTGGCAGCTTCCTAAAAAGCACGTGGATTTCTACGATCTTAAAGGTGATATTGAGTCAATTTTTTCACTTTTAGGCTGTGCGGATAAAGTGCAATTTAAGAAATCACAGCTTACTACCTTACATCCAGGACAGAGTGCAGATATTTATTTAAATGATGTTTTAGTTGGCTATTTTGGTGTCTTACATCCAGAAATTGAAAAAAAATTATCTTTAAATAGTAAAACGCTTGTTTTTGAAATAAATTTAGCTAAAATTGGTAGCAAGAAAGTACCTGTTGCTCAAGACTTATCAAAGTATCCATCGAACAAACGAGATATAGCTATTGTTGTATCAAATACAATTCCAGTAGCAGATATAGTTTCTGAGTGTAAGCAAGCTGGTGGTGAGCAACTTATAAAAGTTAACTTGTTTGATGTTTATCAAGGTGAAAATATCAAGGAAGATCAAAAAAGTCTTGCTATCAGTTTGATTTTACAAGATAAATCGCGTACACTTGAAGAAGAAGATATAACAAACATTGTAAATAAGTGCGTCACTGCTTTACAAAATCGTTTTAAAGCCCTATTAAGAGAATAATAACTATGACATTAACTAAAGCTGATATTGCAGATCGTCTTGCCGAAAAATTTAACATTGATCGTCAAGAAGCTAAAGTCCTTGTTGAACTCTTTTTTGAAGAGATTCGAGTGGCTTTAGAAAAGGGAGAACCGGTAAAATTATCTGGATTTGGTAATTTTGCGGTACGTGATAAAAACTCACGTCCAGGACGTAATCCAAAGACAGGTGAAAGTGTGGATATCTCTGCTCGTCGAGTTGTTACGTTTAGACCTGGAATTAAATTTAGAGAGCGTGTAGAAAAAAATTTAGTTATCTAATTGCTAAGTTTTACTCCTGCTTTTGCAAAATAAGGCCTTTCTTTTATTTAATATATGAGAAGGGCGTAGTATTTTTTAACAAAAATAGTTGTATTAATTTCTTAAATAAAGCATAATAATACCTCCAATGGAGGCTCTGTGGGTCCTCTTGCAACATTTTTTTGCTCATCAGGTCAGATCCGGAAGGAAGCAGCCAAAGTAAAAAGTATGTGTGTGGGATGCGGCTGATAGGGTCTCCTCCAAAATGTTTTTATAGTAAATTTATCTGTTTTACCAATTATAAATAAAATTAGGTGTTATTTTAAAAATTAAAATAACTGCATGAGCTAGTAGTCTATAGTATCCTAAGTGTAGATGAATAAGGAAATTTATTTTGAAATTACCATCCCTTCTTCCAATAACGTTAGCAATGGTTTTAAGTGGTTGCTCATTTCTACCTCATTCAGGCCCCAATTTTTCTTCTATAAAGAATATCAATAAGCAACAGACTGAATTAGATAGTATTTATAATAAAGTTAAAATTGTTAATTTAAATACTTCAATAGATCTAATAAAAGAAACCAAAACTAATTTTTTGAATTATAATAAGTTTATAAATGAAACAAGTAATAAAGTTAAACAAGTAGATAACCTTGGAAAAGGTGATAGCATAAAAATTTCTATAATTGAAACCCCTCCAGCAATACTATTTACAGGTTCAAGTGATACAGGCGCACCAAAAACAGGATTAACTGAATTACCAATCGTTGTTGTTGACTCTCAAGGATTTATTTCTTTGCCGTTTATTGGAAATATAAAAGCTGCCAATAAAACTCCCACGCAAATACAAAAAGAGATAATTGAAAAACTGTCTGGTATTGCAAATAGACCGCAGGTAATTGTTACTGTTTTAGAAAAACGCTCATCAAGTGTTACTGTTATTGGTGATAAATTTAGTGGTAAAATGCCAATAACAGCTAAGGGGGAACAACTGTTAGATGCTGTTACTATGTTAGGTAACAATATGTATGATATTAAAGATACTTTAATACAAATAACTAGAAATAATAAAGTCAATAAAATTCCACTAAGTTTGGTATTATCTAATCCTAAACTTAATGTTAAGCTTCAAAAAGATGATGTTATTACTTTGATCAATAAGCCTAGTTCTTTCATTTCTATGGGGGCGATAGGGGCAACCAAAGAAGTCAGATTTGAAGCTGTTGGAATTAATTTATCTCAAGCATTAGCCCGTATTGGTGGCTTACGAGATAATCAATCTGACGCCCGAGGGGTGTTTGTATTCAGATATCAAGATACATTTTCAGCTGATAAGAAAAAAGAACTTATTCCAACGGTTTACCAAATAGATTTAAATAATCCCAACTCATTGTTTATAATGAATAAGTTTCAAGTTAAAAATAATGATATTGTTTATGTAGCCACTGCACCAATTATAGAATTACAAAAATTCTTGTATGCAATTTTCTCACCAGGTATCGGAGTTGTTAATCAAGTCAGCCAGATTAATGAATGATTTTTTGATTAATATACTGGTGACATTTTATGTATTTAAATTTTAAAAGAAAAAAAAGTTGGTTATTACATCTATTGACTACATTGCCAACTTTACTATCAATAATTTATTTTGGCTTAATAGCAGAAAATATTTATACATCAGAGGCAACGTATATTATACGTTCTTCTGACACCCAGTCATCATTGGGGGGCTTAGGAAGTTTTTTTTCAAAGGTTGGAATTTCACGCTCTAATGATGATTCTTATGTGGTTTTATCATATATTAAATCTAGAGATGCGCTATCTTCTGTTGAACAAGTTTTACCTGTACAAGAATGGTATACAAAAAAAGGGGATGTAGTATCTCGGTTTAATGGATTTTCTCTCGATTTTTATAACAAAAAAGAATATTTTTATCGATATATGAGCAATATGATAAGTGTTAATTTCGATAGTTCTACTGGTATTGCTACAATTAGTGTAAATGCTTTTGATACGCAAGATGCATACAAAATAAATGAACAATTATTAAGGCAGGCTGAAGGGTTTGTGAATCAAATAAATTTACGAGCCAAACAAGATCTTATAACAGCATCATTAGCAGAATTAAAAAATGCTGAATCACAGATGAAAAAAGAAGCTCAAGCATTAGCTGAATTTCAGAAAAATAAAAATAAGGATGCTAATTTAGCAGAATATCAACAAATACTAATTAATAATACTGTGGCCAAACAACAATTTGAAGCTGCAACTTTATCTCTACGTAATGCACAGGTTGAAATAACAAAAAAACAACTTTACCTAGAACGAATTGAACAACCTAGTCTGTCAGACGTATCATTTAAACCTGCGCGTATCTATAATATCATAGCAACCTTTATAATTAGCTTTCTAGTATATGGTATTATTAATTTACTTTTAGCTGGTATAAGAGAGCATAAAGATTAATGACGGAAATAATTGCTAAAACATCATTTATTCGTTCTTTAAAGATACAGCTTAATGTATTGAATGCTTTAATTTTAAGGGAAATTATTACACGTTACGGACGTAATAATATTGGTTTTCTTTGGTTATTTGTTGAGCCGATGTCATTAACTTTTTTAATAAGTTTAATGTGGTTTTTTTTTAAAATAAATTCTATATCTAATCTAAACATTGTTGCATTTGTATTAACTGGTTATCCAATGGCTATGATGTGGCGTAATGCTTCATCTAGGGCAAAAGGTTCAGTTACTGCTAATAAAGCATTGCTATATCATCGAAACATTAAAATCTTGGATTTAGTCTATGCTCGAGTTTTTCTTGAAATGATTGGCGCAAGCGCTGCTCAAGTATTTGTTATATTATTTTTTATTTTTATTGGATTAATTGCTATACCGTATGATCCTTTTTATATGCTATGTGCCTGGGGATTAATGTGTTGGTTTTCTCTTGGGTTAGGTTTAATCATTTTTGTTTTATCTGCTAAATATGAGGTGTTCGATAAAATGTGGGTCACTTTAAGTTTTATACTTATGCCTCTTTCTGGAGCATTTTTTTGGGTTGACACTTTTCCTCATGAAATTCAAGAATTATTACTTTATATTCCGCCTATCAATGGCACTGAGATGTTTCGATCAGGATATTTTGGTCCATCAGTTATAACTCACCAAAACGTAAGTTATTTAGTTTTGTGCAATATAATTTTATTATTTGTGGGATTAACTATGGTAAAAAACAATGAAGCACAGATTATTGAGGATAATTGATGATCAGCGTTAGACATGTCAGCAAACAGTATTTAACAAGGAAGGGATATAAAACAGTTCTTAATGATATTAATTTTTCTTTACAGAGAGGAGAAAAAATAGGGATTTTGGGACGTAATGGTGCTGGTAAATCGACACTAATTAGACTACTCAGTGAAGTTGAAAAACCAACCACTGGTTCAATAATAAGAAATATGTCAATTTCTTGGCCATTAGCCTTTTCTGGTGCTTTCCAAGGCAGTTTGACAGGAATGGATAATTTAAGATTCATTTGTCGGATTTATGGATGTTGCATTGATAAAACGAAAAAATATGTTGAGGATTTTGCTGAATTAGGAGATTATTTATTTGAACCAATAAAAAAATATTCTTCTGGAATGAAGGCTCGCCTAGCTTTTGCTTTGTCATTGTCAATTGAGTTTGATTGTTATTTAATTGATGAAGTAATTGCTGTTGGCGACTCTAGATTTACCGAAAAATGTAAAAAAGAATTATTTGAAAATAAAAAAGATCGTTCTCTCATCTTAGTTTCTCATAACATGAATGCTATAAAGAACTACTGTGATAAGGCAATGGTATTAGATGCTGGTTGCTTATATCAATTTGACACAATTGAACAAGCATATACATACCATAGCAATCAACAAAAAATTGGTTAATATTTATAATTAATTGAGCTATACATGAAGAAAGTCGCAGTTTTCTCAAAAAAAATTCTAGCCATAAAAGATATAAATTATTTTTTTTCTGATTTGTCATTTGTATCTATAAAGAAACAAAAAAAAATTGATGCAGTTGCTGGATGGGGGTATCGACCAACAACAGTTAAAGCTAGGGCATATGCAACCAAACATTTATTACCATTCATTGCTCTTGAAGATGGTTTTTTGCGTTCTATTGGTTTAGGATTAGAAGGTTTTCCTCCACTGTCACTTATTGCTGATAGTATTGGAATCTATTATGATTCTAGACACCCCTCAGAATTAGAAATATTAATCAAAAATAAAATAATTTTAAATCAGCATATGAATGAAGCGACCGCTGCAATAAAGTTAATTATTGATACAGCGTTAACGAAATATAATCATGCTCCTGATTTTTGTGGTTTTAAGGATAAAAGCAGCCATCAAAATAAAAAAGTGTTAATCATCGATCAAACATTTGGAGATAAGTCTGTCGAATTGGGCGGAGCAAGTCAAGAAACATTTATATCAATGCTAAATTGTGCTGTCAAAGAGAATCCATCTTCAGTTATTTATGTGAAAACCCATACAGATGTAATCAATGGATATAAGAAAGGTTATTTAACTCAAATAGTTAACCAGAAGTCTGTTATTTTATTTAGTGAAGACGTAAACTCCCTTTCATTACTTAAATATTTTGATAAAGTTTATGTTGTTACATCTCATATGGGATTTGAAGCACTTTTATTGGGTAAACAGGTTATTACATTTGGCTTACCTTGGTATGCTGGATGGGGGGTTACCGATGATCGTCATAAAGATATAAACCATTTACGAACAAATAATAGAAGAACTCAAGCTACAGTATTAGAGTTATTCACTGCAAGTTATATATTATATTGTAAATACATTAACCCTTATACAGGCAAAAAGGGAACTATTTTTGATGTTATTAGCTATTTAACAAAAATGAAAACACTCAATAATAAGCTTAGAGGCACGATTAACTTAGTTGGATTTTCATTCTGGAAGAAACAAGTATTACTACCTTATTTAAGCCTACCTTCTGTAAAATGTCGTTTCTATTCAGTTAGCAAATTTATAAAAACCATTAATAATGAAGATATAGAAAATAAACTTAGAACTGAAAAATTATTAATCTGGGGGCAAGGAAAAAAAACATTACTTCCAATTATAGAAAGAATGAATCTATTTCGTGTTGAAGATGGCTTTATCCGCTCCATTGGTTTAGGATCCAATCTAGTTATGCCATATTCACTGGTTATTGATGAGCTAGGCATTTATTTCAATTCCCAAAATATGAGTGAATTAGAGTATTTATTGACAAATAAAAAAGTCAATAATCAGGAAATTGAAAAAGCTAGATCACTACAGCATTTACTAATTGTAACGAAATTAGGTAAATACAATGTAGGTAAAAAAATTAATATTAAACCAAGTGACAGTAAATCAAAAATTATTTTAATTCCTGGTCAGGTTGAAGATGATGCATCTATTTTATATGGCTCACCTGTCATAAAAACGAACTTAGCTTTGATAAAGGCCGTTAGACAAAAGAATCCAAATGATTATATTATCTATAAACCTCATCCAGATGTTCTGAGTGGTAATCGAATTGGGAAGGTTGATAAAGTTGAAATTAAAAAATATGTTGATGAAATTGTTGAATTTGTTGACATTATTAATTGTATTGAACAAGTTGATGAAGTTCACACTATCACATCGTTAGCAGGGTTTGAAGCGCTAATTCGGAATAAACAAGTAGTGTGTTATGGTCAACCGTTTTATTCAGGTTGGGGATTAACAATGGATATACATCCTAATGTTAGACGGAATAGGCTACTAACACTTCATGAATTAATTTATATTGTGATGTATGATTACCCCATTTATATTCATCCTGAGACTTTAGCTTTTACAGATCCAGAAACTTTAATTAGTTATTTAAATGATAAAAAATTAAAAAGCTCAAAATTAATCAAGCAAAAATGGTTAAAAAAACAAATCAATAAATTAAAGCAAGTTATTTTTCTTATTTGTAAAATAAAATTAAATAAGATTAACTATCTATAAATTATAATAATATTTTATAATTCTTATCAATATTTGTACTTTAGTTATTAGTTTTGAGTGACGTCAATAGTGTAAGTTCACTATTGGAATAAACTAATTTACTAAGTTAGTACTTAATCTTTTATTAACATATTTCTGCATTGAGATATTTATATCATAGTATGATTTAACGATATTATTTTAATAAAATTTACAAATTTATGTTTTTATGATAAGATAGTAAAAAATGTAAATGTTTAATCATATTAAAGTAAATTATTCCTTTATCATTATCGATTTTGTTATATACAGGGAAGTAATGATCCACTATTTATACGAACTACTCCATAAAAAAAATATCTTATTTCTACAAGGTCCTATTGGTCCTTTTTTTAAAAATGTAGCAGAATGGTTGCAGAAATCAGGATGTAATGTTTATAAGATAAATTTGAATGGAGGTGATGAGCATTTCTATCCGCAAAATAGTGTTTCTTTCTGCGAATCACCTGAAGCATTTCCTCAATTTTTACAAAACTATATTAATCAATATACTATTGATGCTATTGTTGTTTTTGGCGATTGTCGCATTTACCACAAAATAGCCAAATCAATAGTGGATTCTAATTCAAATTTATCATTTTGGGTGTTTGAAGAAGGTTATCTAAGACCCCATTATATTACATTTGAAAAAGATGGAGTTAATGGTTTTTCTCTTATTCCCAAAAATCATGATTTTTATCAAAATATTGAAATTACCTCCATTGATGACAGCAAGGGGAAGTCTCATTATTATTCAATGATTTACTATAGTGTTATTTATTATATTTTTATACTACTAAAAAAATATAAATATTCTAATTACGTGCACCATAGGAAGACATCATTATTTTTTTACGCTTCTCGTTGGACTTTAGCTTTAATTAGAAAATTGAAAACCAAGTTAGTCCAACCTAAATTAGTAAAGAATGTCATTAATAATGATTATAAGCCATTCTATATTTTTCCTTTGCAATGTAATCAAGATTTTCAAATAAAGGTCCATAGTCATTATCATTCTATGAAATCCTATATTTTTAGAGTTATTCGCTCATTTTCTTTATTTGCTGATGAAAAGAGCTATTTACTAATCAAGCATCACCCAATGGATGAAGGTTTTAATAATTATAATCGATTAATAAAAAAATTGGCTAACCGTTATGGTGTAAGCAAACGAGTGATATATATTCATGGTGTTCCAATGCCGATTTTACTGAGAAAATCGATTGGGTTGGTTACTGTGAACAGTACTTGTGGTCTTTCAGCACTTATTCATGGATTACCTGTTATTGCTCTCGGTAACGCACATTATGATATAAAAGGATTAACTTTCCAAGAAGGACTCGACCGTTTTTGGAAGGAAGGACAAAAACCTGATCCCGAACTATTTGAACGATATCGAAGTTATTTGTGCAATAAATCTCAGATTAAGGGATCCATTTATGGCTCTGACTTTAAATTACATGCTAAATAATTTTCAAATATAGGAGAAATATATAGTGGCAAATATCTATGTAGAAGGCCATTATTCAGATAATAAAGGAAATCAGGTTTTCGCACCAAAAAATTTGAATGGTGTAACAGTAAATTTTGTTGGTGCTAATAATAAATTAATTATTGCGGATACAAGTAAAATTCGTAATATTAATTTTGATTTTCCATCACATAATGCAGTTATCATTATCGGAAAAAATGGGAACTTATCAGGGCAAATAAGAGCTGGTTATTATTGTCATATTAACATTGGTGATAATGTAACTTGTACTAATAAAATATATATAACATCAGCAGAAAAAACAAAAATCATCATTGGGGATGATTGTATGTTTTCTACAGGTAACCAGATTCGTTCTGATGATGCTCATGCAATTTATGATGTTGATACAGGCGAACGAGTAAATAAATCTAAAGATATTATTATTGGTGAGCATGTATGGTTTGCTTTTAATTCAGTAGTCTTATCAGGAAGTCAAATTGGAGAAGGTTCAGTTGTCGGATTTGCTAGTATAGTAAAAGGACAATACCTAAATAATTGTATAATTGTTGGTGCTCCGGCAAGATCTACTAAACATAACATTGCTTGGGAAAGACCTCATGTGATGCTCAATGAACCTTGGATTAGAACCCATCAAAATCAAATAAAATCTAAAAAGGAATATTGGAATAAGACAATTGAAAATAAGCCTATATATGTAGGTCAAGGCATATTTCATAATATATACAAATTAAAACCCTTTGGAGAACCTATTAATAAAACAAAATATCATCCTTATGTTGAATTATATAATATATTTATTCAGGAAAATAGAATTTATTTAAAGGGAATTGCGGCTATCATTGGTATTCCTTGCCCAGAATATACTCCATGTATAAAAAATTATTTATTATTTACTAATAAGAACTCATGTTATTCAAAGCAATTAGCAAAATTTTCAGATCCAAATATTAGTCGCAAGTTATTTAATGGTGATTATATTAGCTATGATAAAGCAGGTATGTTCACTTTTAGAGATGAAGGTTTATCAATTGATGATATTCCTAATGGTATTTATAAATTAAAGATAAAATTAACTTTCAATGAATTAGAATATTATAGTGATCTTAAAAGTGAAAATTTTAAGGAATCATTTTATCAAAATGATAAAGTGATATTAAAACTTTATATTATTAATAATGTTGTTTATTTCAAAAAAACAACCAAAACTTTAATATAATAAATTTATTATTGATATACATTAGATTCATAATATGAGTAAACTTAGTAAACTTTTAAAAAATCCAGGAATATTTTTTAGAGATTATTTCATAAAGAAATATCCATTGTCCTTAGATGAACAAGGTCATAATTTGTTGCATGAAAATGTTCTAATTGAAAATGATTTGAGATTATATGATATTACTGTAAATGAAAGTAAAGAACCTGTTGATGTAGTTATTACATGGGTAAATAACCAAGACCCTGAGTGGATAGCAAAGTTTGAATATTATAAAAATCAGAAAATCAATGATATTAATCCTATTTCTATAGATAATGCAAGATTTGAAGATCATGGCGAATTATTTTATGTAATTAAAAGTATTCAACTACATATGTCATGGGTAAGAACAATTTTTTTGATTACAGACAACCAAATCCCCACCTTTGATCTTCCTAGCAAAGTTAAGATTATTGATCATAACCAAATTATAAACAAAAAGTATCTTCCTACTTTTAATTCTCATGTTATCGAGGCTCATTTACATAATATTCCAGAATTATCTGAAAATTTTATTTACTTTAATGATGATGTTTTTATAGCCAGAAATCTTCCTAAAAGCCATTTTTTTTGTGGTAATAATTTATCATCTCTATTCATAACTAAAAAAAATTTGAATATTCTAGTTAAGAAAGGCTTTAAAACTCCCACATTATCAGCAAGTCTAAATTGCAAAAATCTATTATTAAAAAAATACAATAAAAAAATAGATAACCCACTAGTTCATACTTATGTACCATTAAAAAAATCTTATTTTGAATTAGCATGGTTATATTTCAATGAAGAAATTAGTAATTTTATCTCGAATAAATTTCGAGATGATAATGATCTCAATTTAGCTACTTTTTTGGTTCCATGGATGATGTATTTAGAAGCAAAATCTAAATTATCTCGTGACATTTGTTATTACTTTAATATTCGTTCCGCTAGAGCCAAAACTAATTATACATTCCTAAATAAGAAATCTGGTTCAATGCCTCATTCTTTTTGTGCGAATGATTTTTTTATACATAAAAGTAATGATTCAAATTATCAATCTAATTTGATGGAATTTTTGGAAAAATTCTATGACTCATAACTATTTGATTATTAATTTGAATTAATTTTTTATTATTTAAAAGGTTTAAAATTCTATGTCTATAGTAAAAAAATGGAAAAAATTAAAAAGGGACCCAAAACTTTTTTTTTGGGATATGTATCAAAAAAGAAGTAAATATGTAATAAAATATAAACCATCAAAAAAATATAAGACTGAACAAAAATTTACTGTAGTATCTGCAGTCTATGGTGTTGATAAATATTTAAATGATTATTTTGAAAGCTTAGTGAATCAAACTATTGGATTTGAATCACATATAAATTTAGTTTTAGTAGATGATGACTCTCCAGATCGGTCTTCAGAGATTATTCAAGGATGGATAAAAAAATACCCTAATAATATTACTTACATTCATAAAGAAAATGGTGGACAAGCTTCTGCACGTAATTTAGGTATGGATTATGTAAAAACCAAGTGGGTTAGTTTTATTGATCCTGATGACTTTGTTAGTTTGGACTATTTTGAAGAAATAGCTAAAGTAATTGATAAAAACCCCAAAGATACGGGATTGGTTAGTTGTAATTTTATTTTTTATCGTGAAAATAGTGATCAATACAGTGATTCACATCCATTAAAATACCGTTTTACTAAAGGAATTACATGTAATTCCAATTTTGATTTTGGTAAAAACATAGTAATGTCAGTTAACTCAGGAATATTTTCTACAAAAGTAATCCTTGAAAATGATTTATTTTTTGAGCCTAGGCTGAGACCTTCGTTTGAAGATGCTCGTTTTGCTTCAGAATACATATACTATATTAAATCATCAAAAGTGATTTTCTTACCATCTGCTAAATATTATTATAGGAAAAGAGAAGATGGTTCATCGACTTTAGATACATCATGGAATGATAAACGTAAATTTTTAGATGCTTTAGAATATGGTCCAATTTTTGTTTTAGAATTCTACAAAAAAAAATTGAAACAAATACCAGAATTCATACAAAGACAAGCTTTATATGATTTTGCTTGGATTTGTAGACATTTACTCAATAATCCTAACCCTCTAAATATTTTGAGTAACTGTGAAAAAATAAAGTTTTATGAAAATGCTGAGAGAATTTTATCTTTTATTGATATTAAAACAATTTTAAATTTTGATTTGGCTGGAATTTGGTTCCTCTATAAAGTAGGTTTACTAGGATCCTTCAAAGGTATAACTGATATAACTCAGATAGCATATATTGAAAAGTATGATCAAACTAAACAAGAAATTTTGATATCGTATCACAGTTATAGAGAAAGTGATATTTCTATATTGTTCGACAATAAAGATACAATACCGAAATATCAAACAAAGAAAAAGCACACATTTGGCGATAGATATTTTGTAACAACGTATAAATTGTGGGTTGGTTTGCCAGATAAATTTAGCAAATTTGAAATCAAATTTAATGGTATTCATTCAAAAATTTTCATCAAAGGAACTTTTTTTTATACAGGTGTTTCTCATCAAGAAATGATAAAACATTTAACTTATTTTGTTCAAAAAAATAAAAGAGATCATTGGATTCTTATGGATAGAGATACTAGAGCAGATGATAATGCAGAGCATTTGTATAGATATATTAGATCTCAACATCCTGAGCAAGATATTTACTATGTATTGTCAAATAAATCTCATGATTGGAAACGTTTAAAAAAAGATAATTTTAATTTGTTAAGTTTTGGCTCATTTGAACATAAAAAATTATTAAAGACAGCATCAAAAGTAATTAGTAGCCATATTGATAAATATGTTAATGACTATTTTTCTGATGGCTCAATGTTAAACCAACAATTTATATTTTTACAACATGGTGTTATTAAAGATGATTTATCAAACTGGATCAATACAAAAAAAAATATAAGTTTAATGGTTACTAGTACTGAAGCAGAGTTTAATTCCATCGTATTTGATAATAAATATTATTTAACAAATAAGGAAGTAATATTAGCAGGTTTAGCTAGGCATGATGCTTTGTTTTTGCAAAAAAACAAATTTGAATCAAATAATAAGACTGTTTTAATAATGCCAACATGGCGTGATTCTATTTTACCGAAAGCAAAAGCAGATTGTTCAGAGCGAGATAGAAACCCTGATTTTATATCCACCGATTATGCTATACATTGGCGAAGTTTTTTGCATAACGAATTATTGAAAAAAATAACAAATGATGGAATAAAAGTTATTTTTGCTCTTCATAAAAACATAGAACCATATTTAGATGATTTTAATATTCCACCTTATATTGAACAATGGCATTCTGGAAGCTGTAGCATTCAAGAATTATTTTTAAAGTCAACACTACTTATAACTGACTATTCGTCAGTAGCATTTGATATGGCATATTTAGAAAAACAAATTGTATATTATCAATTTGATGAAAATGATTTCTTTTCAGGGAAACATACTTTTTCAAAAGGTTATTTTGATTATAGGCAACATGGTTTTGGCCCTGTTGTTACTACAGAGGATGATTTAATTAATGCTTTAAAAACTATTACCAAGAATGATTTTTCTATTGAAGAACCGTATTTATCGAGAATTAGGAATGTTTACCCTTATAGAGATGGAAGATGTTGCGAAAGAACTTTTGATGCAATCAAAGCATTAGATAAACAGTCTGAAGGTTCAGAGATAATTAATTTTACAATTTTAGCAGATTTTATGTTAAGGGCGTACGAAGAGCAAAATTGGCCAATAGCAATTCAACGAGCAAAGCTATTATTATCAGGTAATGAAGAACAAGTAGAAGTTGCCCAGCTTGTCTTATCTGAGGCAAGCTATTATCAGAGAAACCCTTCAATATTTCTTGCTAATGTTAATAAAAATAGTATTAAAAATGAGAAAATTAAAGCATTTCTTTTTATGGCTCAGGAAGAGTGGGAAAAAGCTTATAAAATTTGGAGTAAATTGATAAATAAATCACATTCTGATTTATTTTATCAGTTAATATGTTGTTACCACAGTAACTATGCTTTTGAAATTCAAAATGAGTATTTGCAACACTTTAATAATTGTGATAAAAAAATATTATATTTAATTAATGCATTAGTATTTATATCTAATGAAAATTGGAATGGAGCTATAGAACAATTACATCTTTTACTAAAGAGTAATGTAACTGAATTCTTTTTAAAGAAATATTTCCCAGAATTAATTTTGGCTGATGTGTATAGAAAAATTAATAAACTAGATCACAGTCAAGAACAATTGGTAAATTTTGAAAAACATGCTACTGACAATTTTGAATACAAATTACAAAAGGTTAAGCTAACTTTAGTTAAAAAAGACTATTACAACGTGATTTCCTATTTAAAGAAAACATTTAGTAATAATTTTATGATAATTCCTAATTCGGCTTTAATTAATTATATTGAAGCTTTAAAAATGTCGGCAAATTGGGAAGAAATTGTAGATTTCTCTAAAGTATTATTGAAGAAAGATGGATATTGGAAAGTTATTGCACAACAAATGTTAGCTGAAGCAAGTTATCGCAAATATAAAATATCTTTATTTATTAATAATGTAAATCAAAAAATTGAGAATATTAAAGATGAAAAAACCAAAGCGTTTCTTTTTATGACTCAAGAAAAGTGGAACGAAGCTTATCAATGTTGGGAAAAAATTACTAATAAAAAAGCAACAGATCTCTTTTATCAGTTAATTTGTTGTTATAATCTTCAGAATTCTTTTTATGCAATAAAAATTAGTTCAGATTATTTAGAAAATGATTTATTTGAACAAAAAGAATTATATATATTAAATGCTCTTGTCTATATTACACAACAAAAATGGGAAGATGCGATTTCTCTGCTTAATCATTTAATAAATTCTAATATATGTAAATATTTCTTAAGAAAATATTTACCACAATTAATTTTGGCTAATATTTTTCGTAATTTAGGAGAATTCGAAAAATCAAATAAGTTATTATCTGAATTTGAACAACATACGCCAAATGATGTGGAGTGTCATATACAAATGGCAAAACTGGCTCTTTCACAGAAAAATCACCAAAAAGTTATAAGTTTGCTGAATAAACTATTTAATGATAATTATAAGTCAATGCCACCATCAGTTTTAGTTGATTATATTCAAGGGTTGACTATGTTAGTAAATAATGAGATGGAAAATTTAGAGAAGATTATTGAATTTGCTAGTAAAAAGTAAATTATTTTTGAATTATCCCCCCAAAATGAGGACACTTACATGATGCGAATTGGATTATTTATTCTAACTAACTTAGCGGTTATGTTAGTATTCGGAATTATTCTAAGTATTTTAGGCGTTGATGCGCATAGTACTTTAGGATTACTTATTTTTGCAGCAATCTTTGGTTTTGGAGGATCTTTTATATCTCTTCTATTATCTAAGCGAATGGCTTTGCGGTCAGTAGGGGGACAAATCATAACTCAACCTAGTAATAGTCAAGAACAATGGTTAATTGATATTGTTCGTCGCTTATCAACAGAACTTAATATAAAAATGCCAGATGTTGCTATTTATGATGCTCAAGACGTTAATGCTTTTGCGACTGGTGCAACCAAAAATAGCTCTCTTGTTGCGGTAAGTTCAGGTCTATTAAATACTATGACCCAAGATGAAGCTGAAGCAGTCATTGGTCATGAAATGAGCCATGTCGCGAACGGTGATATGGTTACAATGACTTTATTACAAGGTGTACTGAATACTTTTGTTATTTTTATTTCACGAACTTTAGCGTCTGTTGTAGCACAAGCACTAGATGATCGCAATCGAGGCTTATCACAGTTAACATATTTTATAATAGTTATGGTATTTGAAACGGTCTTTGGTATTTTAGCTAGTCTTATCGCAATGTGGTTTTCTCGTTATCGAGAATTTCATGCTGATGCGGGTTCGGCTAAATTGGTCGGAAACACAAAAATGATTGCCGCTTTAGAAAAACTCAAAACTAGCTATGAGCCAAACGAAGATACTTCAATTTTAGCATTTTGTATTAATGGTGCTAAAAAAGCGAAATTTTCAGAGTTATTTATGTCTCATCCTCCCTTAGAAAAACGTATAGAAGCCTTACGAAACAATACTTACCAAAGTTAGTGTTAGCTAAGCTATAACAATATTTATACGCAAACGTATACTTACCTGAAACTTTTTGACAAGCATTAGGGAATTAATAATAATGCTTGTCAAATAAAGATTAAACTATCAAAAAGTTACATATTTTAAGAGTTCATCATGCCATATCATAATACCAATAATAAATTAGAATTACTTAGCCCCGCTAAAAATATTGAAATTGCTCAGCAAGCCATTTTACATGGCGCAGATGCTGTGTATATTGGTGGACCGAGCTTTGGTGCTAGGCATAATGCTGGTAATTCCATTAGCGATATTGCTCAGTTAGTCGAATTTGCTCATCGTTATTATGCAAAAGTGTTTGTAACCTTAAATACCATTCTTCACGATAACGAACTTGAACCAGCAAGACAACTTATATGGCAGTTTTATGATGCTGGTATTGATGCGTTAATTGTGCAAGATATGGGTATTTTAAATCTGGATATTCCCCCGATAGATTTGCATGCTAGCACTCAAATGGATATTAAAACACCTGAAAAAGCCAAATTCTTGTCTGATGTTGGTTTTTCACAAATAGTATTGGCTCGTGAACTTAATTTAGCTGAGATAACCAAAATTAATGAGCAGATTGATGCAAAAATAGAGTTTTTTATACATGGTGCACTTTGTGTGGCATTTTCGGGACAGTGTTATATCTCTCATGCACAAACAGGGCGTAGTGCGAATCGGGGAGATTGTTCCCAAGCTTGTCGGCTTCCTTTTACCTTAAAAGATGATCAAGGCCGTATTGTTGCTTACGAAAAACATTTATTATCAATGAAAGATAATAATCAATCGGATAATTTGAACGAATTAATTCAAGCAGGTGTGAGATCATTCAAAATAGAAGGACGCTATAAAGACATAAGTTATGTCAAAAATATTACCGCTTTTTATCGTCAAAAATTAGATAATATTTTAACCCAATCTCCTAATCTACAACCAGCATCAAGTGGTCGAACAGAATACTTTTTTACACCAGATCCTAACCGAACATTTCATCGAGGAAGTACAGATTATTTTTTGCATGGAAGAAAGCCAAATATAGGCGCTTTCGATTCGCCTAAATTTATTGGCTTGCAAGTCGGAGAGATAATTAAGGTAACTCCAAAAACTATCGACATTAAATCTGAGAAAATATTAACTAATGGAGATGGTTTAAATGTACTAATAAAACGAGAGATTTTTGGATTTAGAGCCGATAAAGTTGAAAAACTTTCGGTCAATCAATACCGAATTTATCCAAATGAAATCCCTAAACCACTTTTGTCAGTTAAATTACCTTATGTGGTTAATCGAAATCTCGATCACATGTGGCAACAAAATTTATTGAAAGAATCAAGTAATCGTAGAATTGGCGTGTCATTTGAACTACATAATATCAAAAACGGGATTGAGCTAATAGCAAAAAGTGAAGAGGGGATTTGCGTTAAGCAAGAACTAAATGGGGCATTCGATCTTGCAGATCAACCTGATAAATCATTAAAAAACATGATCGATAATTTATCAAAATTAGGACAAACTATATATTATCTAACTAATTTTGAAGTGAATTTATCAACCATTTATTTTATTCCAAGTAGCCAACTTAACCAATTTAGACGGGATACTATTGATAAATTGACTGCCACAAGATTAGCGAATTATCGTCCCCAAAAACGTAAACCTGAACAAAAGCCAGCTCCAATTTATCCTGAAAATCATTTAAGCTTTTTAGCCAACGTTTATAATCATAAAGCAAGAGAATTTTATACTCAACATGGGGTTGAATTAATCGAGAACGCCTATGAAGCACATGAAGTTAAAGATGATGCACCATTAATGATAACAAAACATTGCTTACGATTTGCGTTTAATTTATGTCCAAAACAAGCAAAAGGAATTCAGGGTGTTAAAACCAAAGTTACACCAATGAAATTGATTCAAAATAATGAAGAATTGTTGTTAAAGTTCAATTGTAAAGCTTGTGAAATGCAAGTATGGGGTAAAATCAAAAAACATATTTTAAAAATGCCACTTTCTGGTAGCGATGTTATTTTTATGACAAAAAATTAAAATATCAAATAAAATTATGGTTATAAATAATGTATTTTATTTAACATAATATACATTACGCGCACCAAGATAAACGTACGTGAATTCTATAGATGCAACCAACAAAATCATGTCGTCAATTTAAATTCACTTAATCATTAAACAGCCTTTAAATATTCCAAATTTTTCATATCATCATAAAATGATGTCGGTTCAACGTACCAATCTGGACGCTGATGACTAAAATCGATATTAATAACCCTGCAAAGAGGAATTACGTTATTTTTTTGTTGTTGTAAGTTTTGTAATTGCATTTTACTTAAACCGATCGACAATAAGTCATTTTCATATCTATAAAATGACATGCGATTCATTGAGTTCTTAACGAATTGATAACCGTCATTTAATAATGATCGATAAAATGCATAAATTCGATTAGCTTTTGAATATGAAATTTTTCCTGTTCTAGTAATAGTAAAATAACTATCATTTAATAATGTTCGTATACGTTTATCATCATAAATATTCATTTCTGCGCCTTTCACTGCTATCAAGATGTCATTAAATGCTGTCTGCCATAATTCTTTAATAATATTAATGCCATTGTTTTGTTTATCTTGTTGATATTTAATAAATTTAAATAAATTTCTAGGTATATTATGCTTTTCTAAATAACTATGCTTTAATCGTGCTTCAAATCTAACGCATTTTTTAGCCCAATCAATGAGGTCAGGATTTGATAAAATTTTGATTTTTCGTTGTAATAAATGATCTTGAGGTTTAGATAATGATAATTTTTCTAATTCTGATAATTGATTGATGACTTCGTAAAATTTAAGATAAACTTTCAATGATTTAAGTTGGCTACCTGTATTCCATTCTACTGTAGTCTGATATTCTCTGTTATAACGTGATTTTTTTGTTTGACCATTAGTAACATTTTTCAATGAATCAATCACTTGTTGAGCTATTAGCTCATTATCAACATGAGCCGAATAAGTAACATCAATCCAGTCTAAATTAGTGTTAGAAATATCTAATAAATCAAACAGTTTAGGCATACCATACGCTAAACCGCTCAATAATTCAGTTGCACATAATTCTAAATTTTCAGAACCAAAAACATTATGACCTTATAATAATTTGGCAGGACTCGCCTTTATCTCGACGCATGGCTTCATAGTTATAGAGCCAGCATGGATTTTCACCGCTAAACTTGCAAAACTCGACGGTAAAGATTCAAATGGATGATTAAGATCTCGAACCTGCAAATCACCATCAATACAAAATTCAACAGTACGAGCACCAAGAGCACAACCCGATAATTTACAAATTTCCATTAAATCGACATATTGCCCATAACGACCACCAACATCATCGTGTGATTTTGTTTGCAAAACAAACTTATTTTTAAAAGGTATTCGTAATAGCAATAAATCAATCATATTTGCATTAATGCATACACTTAAACAGTAATGCAAAATTATCATAAATAAACGTGCATGTAAACACTCAAGCATTAAAATATGAATGATGATATACAATATTGCATACAAGCAAACATAAAGGGGTAAAAATGACAACACCAAAAAGAACAAGTTTAGCAATCAGCGCAGAAAGAAAACTTAAAATTGAAAGATTAGCTGTAGATTTAAGTTATAAAATAGGAAAATCAGTGTCGTGGACAGAATTAGCCACATACATTCTAGATAACTACGCAAAAGATGCAGTACAAGACATTATCCATTCTGATAAAAAAATAAAATAACGATTATTTTTTAATCGAACATACCCAAAAATCTTCAAAAAGCGACAAACGGAATTGTATAAATAATAATCTATTTGTAACATATTGTTACAAGGTTGAACTATTATATATAGTTCAACCTTTAAAAAGGTGATAAAACTATTTCGTCACTTTTCAATAAAATAAAAGGTAAATATTTATGAATTATTACAAAGAAAATTTATTCTAACTATTCAAAAAGTTAGGAGAAATTATGTTAAGGCTAAAAAAACAATATTTAAAGAGTTATATAATTAAATGTTATCAACATGAAATTAAATATTATCCGTGTGTTCATAATTTCATATATAAGAAATTTAGCACTAAACAAGAAAAAAGTGCTTATTTTCTTCATATGATTGAATATAAACAATATAAATTAAAAATCAGAGCATCAAGAGGAAGCAATATAGCAAATGCATGGGACGATTACCAATCAGATGTATATAAGATGTTAAAAAGCTGGAAATATAACTCAAAAAGAAAGAAACAACACCATAACTAAAATAAGATCGCATAATCTGCCGTTATGCTAAATTCTTGACTGTTAGCCACCTGCGGTGGCCAACATTATACAGCCTACGAATTAAACATAACGGCATTAACATTATGCGAACCACGATAAACGTACGTGAATTCTGTGGATGTAAGCCATAAAATCATGCCGTCAATTTAAATTAAGCTACCAAACCCACTAACCCTATAATTAATCTACAAATTAATAATACATAAACAATAAAATCAATAAAATCAATGCGTTAAAATAATGTATATTATGTTAAATAATATTTAATGTTAATGAGTGATTTTTGTTTTATTATAAAATATGATAATCTAATAAATTATGATTATTTCTTTTTGGTTAATATGCAAAATATTTTTAAGACATTACGTTCAAAAAGTTATTCTGTTCCATGTGAATTATGTAGTATAGGCTCTCTGTGTATTCCCATGATGCTCAACAACAAGCTAGATGGCATCTTAAATCGCAAGGTATCTTATAGCAAAGACGAAATTGTAGTTAAAGCTAATACACCATTTACCAAATTCTATATTATTCATGCAGGTGCATTTAAAACCTTTGTTACAACGACGGATAATCATCAACAAATTAATGGTTTTTATTTACCTGGTGATATTGTTGGTTTAGATTCAATTTCAACAAAAGTATATAACAATACGATCCAAGCGCTTAGCAATACACAGGTTTGTGAGCTTCGTTATGACGAATTAATGTCACTTGTTGATAATCAAAAAAACATTAGAGACATGGTATTTAATTTACTAAGTTCTGATATTTATAATTATCAAAAATTAGTATTATGCTATTCACAAAAAAAAGCGGATGAACGATTAGCAACATTTATATATTCGCTCTATCAACGTTATGAAAAAAGAGGACATTCTTCATTAAATATTAAACTGATGATGAGTCGAGCTGATATTGCTAACTATTTAGGCTTAACAATTGAAACGGTTAGTAGAAATTTCTCAAAATTTCAGGAGCAAAATATTTTATCAGCTAGAGGAAAATATATATTTATTAAAAACTTAAATGCTTTAATAGATTTAGGCAACTAGATTTATTTATGTTAAAATAATCGCAATACTATATTGTAAGGTCTTAATATATGACAAGTTTAAAGAAAACATTTATTCTAGCAACTTTGGCTCTCACCCCTCTTTCTTCGTTTGCTGCCCAACAACTAACCGAGCAACAAGCTAAAGATTTGCAATCATTTAAAAGCATAACTATCCGTGGAGCATTTTATACTGATAATGACTATGTTTTGGCAATGTCAAAAGCGGCAGATAAAGAAGGTGCCGCTTCTTTTTTTATAACAACCACTAATATCAGCCCTTCTAATGATACTTTACGCATTGTCTACGCTAAATTATATAAATCTGATGCACCTAAAGCTGAACAGCAAGTAGAGAGTTTTCGCAAATTCGAGGGGATATATGAATATCCTAAATCTAAAGCCATACGTTTAGAACCTTTTAATATTGTGCGTATCCGCGGCTATTTTCCTAATGAATATGATATGAATCAAGCAATTGCAAAAGAAGCATCGGCAAAAGGTGCTTACGCCTTTTATATCGATTCACGTTCTGAGTTAGGTAGTAATATACAAGTTGCTGCCTATTTATTTAAAAAGGATGCACCTGAACGTAAACTACAACCAGAAAATGCTATTCCTTACGATTCTGAAGCAGGCCAACAAGCTCTAGCTAAAGGTGGTGATGATGCAATGCAAGTTGAAAAACCAGGATATTATTCTCCATCAGCGTTTAATGAAAAGTTTTATGCAGATAAATTTAATAATAAAGTAAAAGTTATTGATCAATCTACTAATAAAACGAAAACTTCTGCAGCAACTAGTATCCATGCATCTGAAGTTGCTACGGTTGCAGCAGAACCGCAACGTGTCAATCGTTACACTGTCACTTTGTCGGACGGGCGAAAAATTCAAGAATTAAATGATGCAACTGCGGCTAAAATGGTGGCATTTGATACAATTAAGTTCAGAGGTTATTATGTCACCGATCAGGAAATTTCTTATCAGGCAGGTAAACGAGCTATTGATGCTGGAGCCAAGTATTATCATATTGCTAGAGTAGCGCATGATTCAAATGGTCCGAATATAACTGTTTTTGTCGATCTTTATCGATAAACTCTAGATAACTGGGCGCATAAGCGCCCTATTTTTTATCACACAAATACCTTCATTCAATCAACAGTTATAGCTCAGATTTTACTTTGTCGATTTGTTGCTTAATACGTTTTACTGAAATTGGATATGCAGTACCTAACTGCTGAGCAAATAGATTCACTCTAAGTTCTTCAATCATCCAACGGATATTTGTTACTTTTTCTTGTGATTTTAAGTTTTCTGATAAGCTATTCACCCATTTTTCATATTGAACTTCAACTTCATCAATTATATTCATCGACTGCCTATCTTTAGTGGTATTCAACATTAGTTTTTCAATTCTTTTTTCAATCGCCAATAAATAACGATTGATATCTGGTAGTCTTTTATAGCTTGATTGTGCAACAAAGCCTTTATAAATAAGATGATCCATTTGCTTTTTTATATCAGATAAAGCAAAAGCTAATGATATGTCAATTCGCCCCTTTAATTTTTTACCGATGTTGTAATATAACGTCAAAATGGACTCAACTGCTTTGGCAATATCAACCACAACATCATTAATATGACTTTTGGTATAATCCAATAATGCCTCATAATTATCTTGGTTTTGAATTACTTGACCATTTTTTTCAATCAAATAGTCAACACCACAGGCAATGCAGTCATCAATTAAACTCAGTACCGTACCAAAAGAATTGAAGTATAAGCCTAATTTAGATTTATTTGGTAATTTTTCATGTAAGTACTTGATTGGCGATGGTATATTGAGTATAAGCAAGCGTCGTAGCCCTAGTTTTGTAAGTCTTTGTTGCTCATCTTGATTATCGACTAACTTAATGCTTACAGAATGTTGATTATCAATGATTGCTGGATAAGCTTTAATCGTATAATTTTTATGATTTTCTTCATAAATATTAGGCAAGGAGCCGAAATTCCACTCTGTTAAATTATTTTGTTCAATTTGAACCGTTTTCTTAATTGTTAAAGATGAAAATGCTTGTTGGAGTTGATTTTTGAGTTCTTCTTTTAGTAAAACTAGGTCTTTACTTACAGCAATTTCTTTATTATTACTATCAACAATGCTAAAAGTCATCTTCAAATAGTCAGGGATTTGATCCAATTGCCAATCTTCAGGGGCAACTTTTACACCTGTCATTTTGTGAAATTCGGTTTCTAAACTTTCAAGTAAAGGTTGATTCGTTGAAATACCTCTACTCAAAAATGCATCAGCATAGTTTGGTGCTGGAACAAAATTTCGGCGCAATGATTTAGGTAATGATTTAATTAATGCAATAATTAAATCTTTTCTAAAACCAGGTACTAGCCAATCAAATCCCCTATTTTTGATTTGGTTTAATAGATTAAGAGGTATTTTTATCGTGACGCCGTCACGTTTATGTCCGATATCAAATTGATAACTTAGTGCTAATTTCAAATTATCTTGATTCCAAAAATCAGGAAAGTCATTTAAATTAACCTGTTGTGCCGATTGTTTGATCAACATTTCTTTCTCGACATTAAGAAAATCAGGATCTGATTTCTGTTTTTGTTTCCACCAAACATCAAAATGTTTAGATGACACAACCGATTTATCAATTCGCTTTTCATAAAAATTAAAAAGTTCATCATCATCTATTAAAATATCTTGCCGGCGAGATTTATGCTCAAGATTTTCAACTTCATTAATCAATTTTTTATTTTTTTTATAAAACTGATGGTTGGTAAACCAATCACCTTCAACCAAAGCGTGACGAATAAATAGAGAACGACTTAATTCAGGATCTATTTTACTATAATTCACCATTCGACTAGCAACAATAGGTAAACCAAATAATGTCACTTTTTCATTTGCAATAGTTGTCCCCCGTTTTTTAGACCACTTTGGTTCATTATAACTATATTTCACCAAATGTTTTGCTATGGGCTCAATCCATTCTGCTTCAATTTTAGCCACTGTCCTTCCCCATAGCCGGCTGGTTTCTATCAGTTCACTAGCGATACACCATTTAGGTTGATTTTTGAAAAGTGCCGAATTAGGAAAAATTGCAAATTTAATATTTCGTGCCCCAAGATACTCATGCTTTTCAAGTTCTTTCATTCCGATATGGGATAATAAACCGCTTAGTAATGAAACATGTAATGAATTATAATCTGCTGCTTTACTATTTATAGGGAATGCTAATTGTTTAATGGTTTGTCTAATTTGTGTATAAACATCTTGCCATTCTCGAATCCGAAGGTAGTTTAAAAATTCTTTCTGACACAATCGTCTAAATTGATTTCCGGATAATATATTTTGTTGTTCTTTAATATAATTCCATAAATTAATTAAAGATATAAAGTCAGATTCCTTATCAACAAAACGACGATGTTTTTCATCCGAAGCTTGCTGTTTATCAAAAGGTCTTTCTCTAGGATCTTGGATAGACAAAGCTGCAGTAATTATCATCACTTCTTTAGTACAACCCAATCGCCTTGCTTCAACCAGCATTCTGGCCAATCTTGGATCGATGGGTAATTGCGCTAAAATTCGTCCTATTTCAGTTAAATGATATCGATAATGTTTAATAAATATTGCACCAAGTTCTTCTAACAATCGAATGCCATCACGAATATATTTTGCATCAGGCGCTTCAACAAAAGGAAATGCTGCAATGTCACCTAAACCTAACGAGGTCATCTGTAATATCACCGATGCTAAATTTGTACGTAAAATTTCAGGATCGGTAAATTCAGGACGAGATAAAAAATCTTGTTCATCATATAACCGGATGCAGATTCCATCTGAGGTTCGTCCACAGCGCCCTTTTCGTTGGTTGGCTGAGGCTTGAGATATCGGTTCAATCGGTAAACGTTGAACTTTAGTGCGATAACTATAGCGACTAATCCTAGCTAAACCCGTATCGATAACATATTTAATTCCAGGCACCGTCAACGATGTTTCTGCCACATTTGTTGCTAGAATTATTCGCCTTTTAGTATGCGACTGGAAAATCCGATTTTGTTCTGATGCTGATAGCCTTGCATATAATGGTAAGATATCAGTATGACGAAGATCCAATTTATTAAGTGTATCGGCAAGATCTCTAATTTCTCTTTCACCAGTTAGAAAAATAAGTATATCACCATCGCTTTCAGCTGAAAGTTCATCAATCGCATCTACGATGGATTGAAAATCACTACTTTTATCGTTGCAACTATCCTCTCCATCTATTATTGAGGGACGATATCTAACTTCAACTGGATAGGTACGACCAGACACTTCAATAATCGGTGCTTGGTTGAAATGTTTAGAAAAACGTTCCACATCAATCGTTGCCGATGTAATTATGACCTTCAAGTCTGGACGTTTAGGTAATAATTGCTTAAGGTAACCTAAAATAAAATCAATGTTTAAGCTACGTTCATGAGCTTCGTCAATAATAATAGTATCGTATTGTAATAAAAGTTTATCTTTTTGAATTTCAGCAAGCAATATACCGTCAGTCATTAATTTAATCAGTGTTGTTTCACTAACATGATCAGAAAATCTGACTTTGAAACCAACTAATTGTCCTATTTCTGTTTTCAATTCATCAGCAATACGATTAGCCACTGAACGCGCGGCTAACCGCCTTGGTTGGGTATGACCTATAAATCCCTTGACGCCTAAGCCCAACTCTAGACAGATCTTAGGAATTTGCGTGGTTTTTCCTGAACCTGTTTCGCCGGCGATTATGACCACTTGATGATGCTTAATTGCATCATAAATTGTTTGTTTTTTTTCAACAACAGGTAAATTATCTGGAAAATCAATTCTTTTTGGTAATGAATCTATTCTAGCTTGGTAATGTAACTTAGCATTTTGTATGGCTGAATCTATATTAGTTATAGTTTGACTTTTCCGGGAAAATTTTATTATTTTGTGCTTATCTAAGAAAGTCATTGAATCAAGGTTTTTTAATTGGTTTTGAGATAACATAGAGAGTCATATATTTTTAATTAACGTCATAATTAGGTTTAATTATAGCAAATTTAACCTGTCATTAGGAGTTCATATGAAAAAAACATTATTGCTAATTTCGCTATTTACTGCTGCTTTAGTTATGTCTGGATGCTATGAATCGAGTAAGTTACAAGATACTGATCTTATGCATCACCGTTTCGTATTAATTAATGCAAATGGTCAGGACATCTCTTTAGATGAGCAAGCTGAACTTATATTCGGTGAAAAAATGACAATCACAGGCAAAATGTGTAACCAGTTTTCAGGTCAAGTTATTTTAGATAAAAGCCACATTAAAGGTACAGGTGTTGCAATGACCAAAATGCTTTGTAATGATATTCAATTAAATCAATTAGATCATGTTATTCAACAATTAATTACTGACGGTGCAAAAATCAATTTAACCAATAATCAATTAACTTTGAAAAACAACAAAAATGAACTCATTTACCAACTCAAAGATTTAATGTAGTTCAAACTTTTTATTTTTGTGCTCATTTTAGCAAAAATACATTTATGAATGTTGCTATTGAATTATTTTATAAACAAAAAAATTTATTTAGGATAAAAAACTTTATTTAAAATACTGTTAAGAATATAATAAGGACAATTTTTAAAGGATTTAACTTATTGATGAAATTATCATACTCTTCAAATGCTTTATGTGATTTTTGTGGCTATTTAAAGCTGCATAGAAGCCTTTTAACCAACTCTACCAATGCTCTGCCATTGGTTTTTTTTTGCATAACGTTGATTTATAGAATTTTTAAATAGAATCAAAACATTAACATTAAATAAATTACAAAGTAGATATTATTATGAAAAAGACTAAAATTGTTTGTACTATCGGACCCAAATCTGAATCAAAAGAGATGTTAGCAAAATTGTTAAACGCAGGCATGAATGTTATGCGTTTAAACTTTTCTCATGGAGATTATGAAGAACATGGCAACCGTATTAAGAACTTACGAGAAGTCATGCAAGAAACTGGATTAAAAGCGGCGATCATGCTAGATACCAAAGGGCCAGAAATCCGTACCATTAAATTAGAAGGTGGTAATGATGTATCACTTATTGCTGGTCAAACATTTACTTTTACAACAGACAAGAATGTTATTGGAAATAGTGAACGAGTAGCAGTTACATATGATGGCTTTGCGCATGATCTGAAACCGGGTAATCGTGTACTTGTTGATGATGGTTTAATTGCAATGGACGTGATTGAAATCAAAGGTAACGAAGTTATCTGTACGGTTTTAAACAACGGGGAGCTTGGTGAAAATAAAGGTATTAATTTACCTGGCGTTTCAATTAAATTACCAGCACTAGCAGAAAAAGATAAAAACGACCTTATTTTTGGTTGTGAACAAGGGGTTGATTTTATTGCAGCATCATTTATTCGTAAACGTTCTGATGTTGAAGACATTCGTGCTCACTTAAAAGCGCATGGAGGCGAAGATATAAAAATTATCTCTAAAATCGAAAATCAAGAAGGTTTAGATAACTTTGATGAAATTCTTGAGGCTTCCGATGGCATTATGGTTGCACGTGGTGACTTAGGTGTTGAAATTGCTGTTGAAGAAGTTATTTTTGCTCAAAAAATGATGATCAAAAAATGTAATAAAGCTTCTAAACCAGTTATAACTGCAACACAAATGCTTGATTCAATGATCAAAAATCCACGCCCTACTCGTGCTGAAGCTGGCGATGTGGCAAATGCAATTATTGATGGTACAGATGCTGTTATGCTTTCAGGCGAAAGTGCTAAAGGTAAATATCCACTAGAAACAGTCAATGTCATGGCGACTATTTGTAAACGTACCGATGGTACTATTCCTGCTTCTTTGGAATTAACAACTAAAGAAGAAAAATTAAGTATAACCGCGGCTGTTTGTTGTGGTGCTGTAGAAATTGCTGAACGTCTAAATGCGCCATTAATCGTTGTTGCAACACGTAGTGGTAAATCGGCTCGAGAAGTTCGTCATTATTTTCCAAGAGCCCGAATTTTAGCGCTTTCATCAAGTCAAAAAACGGTTAATCAATTAGCTGTTACTAAAGGTGTTGAACCAATTTTAATTGATTCAATCAATTCAACTGATGATTTTTATCGTTTAGGTAAAGAGATGGCGGTAAAAGTATGTGGTTTACAACAAGGCGATATTATTGTGATGGTGTCTGGTGCTTTAGTACCAAGTGGAACAACTAACACAACTTCGGTTCACCGTATTTAAATCTTAAACTTTTAATCGATATAAAATAAAAAAGCTAGCTATCTGCTAGCTTTTTTTTTTACTTAAGTTATTCTGTATAGAATATTTTGCTAGAGTTTGAAAAACTATAATGATTGAAGAAAAAGTATATTTACCTAAAGAGCTCAGCTGGTTATCTTTCAATCAGCGAGTTTTACAAGAGGCTGCAGATAAAAGCAATCCGCTTATCGAACGAGTTCGTTTTTTAGGCATATACTCCAGTAATCTTGATGAATTTTATAAAGTCCAGTTTGCTAACTTAAAAAAATATGTACTTATTGAACAAGAACAAGTGCATTCTTCATCTAATGCTAAAAGTCTATTACGACAAGTAAATCAAAAGGTCATTCAATTGGAATTACAGTTTGATCAACTTTATAATGAATTATTGTTAGAAATGGCCAGAAATCAAATCTTTTTGATTAACGAAAGACAGCTTTCGGCTTATCAAGAAAATTGGATTAAGAATTATTATAAACAAAATCTGAGGCAGTATATTACCCCTATTTTGCTTGATAGTCATACAGAATTGATTCAATTTCTAAAAGATGATCATGCCTATTTGGCTGTAGAAATAGTTTGTGAGAATAATATCAGTTATGCATTACTTGAACTTCCAACTGATAATGTTTCTCGTTTTGTACTACTACCGTCAGAGGTTTCAACTAAAAATAAATGCATCATCTTTTTAGATAACATATTACGATATTGTTTATCAGATATTTTTAAAGTGTTTTTTGATGCCAAAGAATTAAATGCATATTCAATTAATATTAATCGAGATGCAGAATATGAGTTGAATACTGAATTAGATAGCTTACTTGAACTTATGTCTCAAGGTTTAAAACAACGCTTAACGGCACAGCCAGTACGATTTACTTATCAAAAAGATATGCCAAAAGCATTATTTGAATTGTTAATTAATAAATTACGGTTAACTGAACAAGACACAATGCCTGGTGGACGCTATCCTAATTTTAAAGATCTTGTTAAATTTCCTGATCTTGGGCAAAAAAATTTATTAAATAAGAAAATACCAAACCTAAGTTACACTCGATTTAAGCAATTTCGAAATGCGTTTGATACGATTAAAGATCGAGATGTTTTACTTTATTACCCCTATTACTCTTTTGGTCATGTTTTAGAAATCATGAGGCAAGCTTCATTTGATCCATCTGTTACGCATATTCGAATGAATATTTACCGAGTTGCCAAAGACTCTCGCTTTATTCATGCCGCGATCAATGCTGCAAATAATGGCAAAAAAGTTACCGTAGTTGTCGAATTACAAGCGAGGTTTGATGAAGAAGCAAATATAAAATGGGCAAAACGGTTGATTAGCAGTGGTATTAAAGTTATCTATTCACAACCCAAACTTAAAATCCACGCTAAATTATTTTTAATTGATCGTAAAGAACGCGATCAAATAGTTCGTTATGCTCATATTGGTTCAGGTAATTTTAATGAAAGAACTGCAACCATTTATACCGATTTTTCGCTATTAACAGCAGATCCAGCAATTACAGATGAAGTAAAAAAAGTATTTAATTTTATTGAAAACCCATTTAAACCCGTATCATTTAACCATTTGCTTGTTTCACCACAAAATACACGATTACGATTTTATGAATTTATCGAACGAGAAATAAATAATGCTAAAGCAGGCAAAGCAGCAGGTATCTATTTAAAACTTAATGCAATAACTGATAAAGATATGATAGATCAATTGTATCGTGCATCTTGTGCTGGGGTAAAAGTTAGAATGGTTGTAAGGGGAACTTGTGTATTAATACCACAAATTCCGAATTTAAGTGAAAATATTACTGTTACAAGTATTGTTGATCAGTTCTTAGAGCATGCTCGTGTTTATATTTTTGAAAATGATGGGAAAAAAGATACTTATATCTCCTCTGCCGACTGGATGCCCCGTAATATTGATAATCGTATTGAAGTAGGCGTGAAAATCTTCGATCCAATAATAAAGTCAACTATCCACAATATATTTGATATACAATGCAATGATAATGTAAAAGCTCGTATTATTGATAAAGATGCAGCCAACAATTACGTACAAAGAGGTAATAAGAAAAAAATCAGAGCCCAGTATGCCATTTATGATTATTTGAAGCAGTCAGAATCTTTTGAAAAAGGACTCTAACATGAATAGATTCAATGAATATGCGGTAGTCGATCTTGGTTCAAATAGTTTTCATATGGTGATTGCTCGTATTATTAATGGTGCCGAACAGATCATTTATAAAAATAAAATAAATATTCATCTCGCAACCGGGCTTAAAACCAATAACGAACTCACTGAATCAAGTATTATGCGAGGCGTAGAGTGCCTTGCGTTGTTTGCTGAACGATTAAATGGATTTCCTCCCGAACATGTTCGTGTTGTCGCAACACATACTTTAAGGGTGGCCAAAAATAGGCATAAATTTTTAATGGCGGCGGCTAAAGTGTTTCCCTTCCCGATTGAAATTATTTCGGGCCAAGAGGAGGCTCGTCTTATTTATTTAGGCACCATGACAGCAGAGTCAACATCACCAACCGATACAAAACTTGTGATAGATATCGGTGGTGGATCTACTGAAATTGCGATAGGCAAAGGGAATGATTTAACCCCTTTAATTGTTGCTAGTCGTCCGATGGGATGTGTAACTTATACCAAACAGTTTTTTTATGAGCAAACAATTGACGCAGTCTCATTTCAACAAGCAAAACTTGCCGCCGAACAGCAAATAGAGAGCATGATCAGTAGACTTAAAAAAATGAATATTACAGCTGCATTTGGTACGTCTGGAACCATTAAGTCTATTTATCATATCTTATTAGATCTTGGTGTCAGTGACGGCATTATCACTCCTAAAAGGCTCGATGATTTAATTAGTTATGTTTTGGAATTTAAAGCCTTTAACGATATTAATTACCCCTCTTTGTCCAAAGAAAGGAAAAAAGTATTTGTCAGCGGGTTAGCTATATTTAGTGGTATTTTTAATGCGCTGGGTTTACAGGCTTTACAATTTAGCCCATGTGCTTTACGAGAGGGCGTATTTTATGAGTTGATTGATCGCCCTAATTACCAAGATATTAGGAAAAACACCGCACAATCACTTTTAGAACATTACAACATAGATCAACGCCATGCAAAACAAGTTGTTAAAACTGCAAAATATTTATTTTCACAATGGCAAAAGCAAGCACCGATTACTATTCCACCCAATCTTGAATCTATTTTATACTGGGCAGCTCAGCTCCATGAGGTAGGTTTAAAAATTAACTTTTCATCCATTCATAAACATTCAAGTTATATTTTGCAAAACAGCAATCTGCCAGGATTCAATGAAGAACAACAATTACTTTTATCTACCCTTGTTCGCTACCACAGAAAATCGATCAATATTGATGAACTACCTTATTTTAGCCTGTTTGAATACAGACATATAATATCGTTAATGCAAATTTTAAGATTGTCTATCCTCATAAATAATCAACGGAATACTGGCATTGATTTACAGGCTATTCAATTAAAATTATTAGAAAATAAACTAGCAAAAATCACTTTAGAAATTAATCAAGAATTTGTTGAAAATAATAAACTGATATTACTTGATTTAGCACAAGAACAAAAATATTGGGAAGTGGTTGACGATTGGAAACTATCAATTGTAATTAGCTAACAATAAAAATTGATATACAGATAAATACCGCCAATTAATATGGCGGTATATACAATAGTTTGTAAAATAGTTTTTTAATCATTATTGACCAAGGCCAATAATCTTCCACCATAAAATACCGATAGTAAATATAATGAGCAGATTTACAACACTACAAATAAACCCAACTTTCCACCAAGTTTTTACAGGAACAAACCCCTCGGCAAATAATAGTGGATTTCGAGCATTTGCAAACTGTGTTATTGACCCAAAATAATTAGTACAAATGACTAAAGCAAAAATTGCAATCAAAGTTGGTACGCCAAGCGCAATAGCAAGCGATAAGAAAACCGGGAATAATGCGGCAATATGCGCGTTTCCACTGGCAAAGAAGTAATGTAAATAAACATAAGCAACACATAAAACGATTATTACAAATATCCAACTGCTTTCCCCTAAATGACCTTGCACCGCACTACCTATTGTATCGCCCAGCCATTTTGTTACGCCAAGTTTATTCACTTGGCCTGCCATCATTAATAACGCAGCAAACCAAATTAATGTGTCCCAAGCCGCTTTTTCACCTTTTATATCATCCCAACTTAATACTCCGGTTAAGATCAATATAGTCAAACCAATAAAAGCTGTGGTCGTTGAATCTATACCAAAGTTTTTACCAAAAATCCAAAATACTAATAATAGCAGTACAGTTCCTCCCATTACAATTTCGTTAATAGTGATTGGTCCCATTTTTGTTAATTCTTCATCAGCTAACTTTGGTGCTTCTGGTGTTTTTTTTAGTTCTGGATTAGTTAAGAAATAAATAACCAAAGGGATCACAATAAATGAAACTAAACATGGCACAATTGCTGCAACAAACCATTGTCCCCAACCTAATGTAATACCTAATGATGTTGTAACTAATTTAGCAGCTAATAAGTTTCCGGTAAATGCAGTTAAGAACATTGCAGAGGTGATATCATTCACATGACTAATCGTCAACATTAAAAATGTACCAATGCGATTTCTTGATTCATCTTTTGGGTTAGAGTTAAAATTGATGGCTAAAGCTTCTGCTATTGGATATATAACACCTCCAGCTCGAGCTGTAGTACTTGGAATAGCTGGTGCTAGCGCAATATCAGTGACAGATAAACCGTAAGCTAATCCCAATGTATTTTTACCCAAAATCTTAACAAGATAATAAGCAATGCGTTTACTTAATCCTGTTTTGATAAAGCCCCGAGCAATCATAAAAGCAATAACAATCAGCCAAATAAGACTACTGTTTAATTCGCTTAGCGAAATTTTTATAGATTCAGTCGCTGTTGCTGCACCAGAAGGTCTTAATACAGCAAAAATTGTGATCGCAAATAGACCAATTGCGCCAATAGGCATTATTTCTGCCACAATACAGGCGATTGTTGCAACAAAAATAATACTGGTTTGCCAACCTTCTTGGCTAATACCTGTTGGCGGTGTTACAAGCAGCCAGAGTATTGCTGAAATTGCCGTAATAATTATGAATGGAAACCATTTTAATGGCGGTTTTTTTACTATATTCATAGTATCTTCCTTTTTATTTTAAATAGTATTTAATAAGTTAATATTTAATTTTGTTACACTATGATACTCACTTCGTACTCCATTATTTGCTCAAGTTTATTGTCTTATATAAAAGCATCAAAAGAATTAATATTTTTAACAAATTTTGAGAAAAACATCCAAAATAAAGCATAAAAATTTAAATAAAATCAATGTTATTCCTAGTTTTTTGATACCAATTTTAATTATAATCTGTGCTGATTGTGTATTGAGTATCAAGCTGTTGAAAAATAAAATTATCAGTATTGATTAATATTATTGTTTTATTTTTTAACAAGAATATAGCTGATAAGTTTTGATGTTTTTGTAAATACTCTCTACTTTTATCAAGTCCCCATCCATAAAAGACAGTCGAATAAATATCGCCTTCCAATGAAGAGTCTGAAATTATTGTCACGCTTTCTAATTCATTGTCTAGTGGATAGCCTGTTTTAGGATTAAATATGTGATGGTAAAGATGACTGTTTTGTATAAAAAAACGCTCATAAATCCCCGATGTGACAACCGACTTGTTTATAACTTTAATAATCCCAGACAGCTTATTTTTAGTTGAAAACGGTTTTCTTAACCCTACATGCCAATAGCCGTCTTCATTAAGTGAGGATTTACCCAATGTTAATACGTTACCACCTAAATTAATGATGCCTTGATACACTTGATATTGTTGTAAAATCAATTTAACAACATCAGCAATATATCCTTTAGCAATTGCACCTAAATCAATTTCCATCCCTGATTTTTTTAAAAATACGGAATGGGTCTTTGCATTCAGTACAATATTTTTAGGATCAGTTAACAATAATTGTTGTTTTATTAACTTGTTAGAAGGTACTTGATAATCTTGGAAGCCAATTTTCCAAAGCTTAACTAATGGACCAATGGCAAAATTAAAGCAACTATTGAAATGTAGGCTGACTTTTTGAGCTTGTTCAATCAAAGAAAACACAGAATGGCTTACTGTAACAGGGTATTGGCCAGCTGCTAAATTAATTGCCATAACTTCTGATAACGACCTATTAACGGTTAATTTATCCTCAAGCATTTTTATGGTTTCAAAAACAGCATGTGCAGCGGCTTTATTAGGCTCTAATAGCGTTAATGAAACCGTTGTTCCCATTAAAGTTTGAGTATATTCATAGCTAGTACGTACCATACTAAACAAGCTCAATTAGTTATAACAAGTTAACTTTTGATATAATCACTAGCTTTTTTGCCAGCTTGTATACCAAAAATAATGATATCTGCAACAGCGTTACCTCCTATACGGTTTGCGCCATGTACACCACCCACTACCTCACCTGCGGCGAACACGCCTTGAATGACATTTTTATTAGTATCTAAGACTTGTGTTTGGGTATTGATAGTCACACCGCCCATGGTATGATGAACACCAGGTGCAATTTTTATTGCATAGAAAGGTCCTTTTTCTATCGGATGACGCATACCCGTTGTTCGTCCAAAATCTTCATCGTGTTTAGTTGTTGCAAACTGATTGTATCGTTTTACAGTTATAGTTAATGTGTTGTCATTAATCGATAGTTTTTGAGCTAATTCTTCAATCGTATTTGCTTGGGTAACAAGTTCATTTGCAACATATTCTTCAACTGATCTGTTTTCATCACGTACTTGTTGATCAAATAGGATATAAGCATAGTGTTCCGGTAGTTTGATAATCTCAGCTGATACATTGTCCCGGGTATCTAGTTCATTAACAAATCGTTGGCCTTCTTGCGATACAAGTATCGCGCCCCCACCACGAATAGATTCTGAAATTAAATAAGAAGAGGTTTGTTCAACCGTTGGGTGGATTTGAATTTCTCCCATATCAACGGTTCCAGCACCAAGCTTTTCAAGTATCATAATACCGGAGCCGGTAGCACCTTTATGATTGGTGGTGACAAATCCTTTAAGATCAGGGCGATATTTTTCAACCATTGCAGTATTGGCACTAAATCCACCGGTTGCAATAATGACAGCTTTGGTTTTTATCATATGAGTTGAACCGTCTTCTTCTAAAACTTTAACGCCAATAACTTTATGGTTTTCGGTTACAATTTCAGTAACTGCTGTATCAAGCATGACTTCGATACCACGCTTATTGATATTTCTGACTAGTCCACTGATTAAGAAACCACCTACCGCTGCACCACTTTCTGGGCGGTGTGTTCGATCAATACTCATACCGCCAGTTGTTGTAATGCCACTTAGTTCAATACCATTATCATCTAACCAATTGATCGCATCAGGTGCATTTTCAACAAAATAATGTAATAAATCAGGATTATTTTTATTTTTTCCACCTATCATCGTTTCTTGATAGAAAAGTTCTTTACTGTCTTTGATACCTTTAAATTTTTGGAACTTAGTTTCTGCGGCATTCATACCAGCCGAAGCTTTATTGGTATTACCGCCAATGACAGACATTTGCTCAACAATTACTACATTTTCACCCAGATCATGCACTTGAATAGCAGCCGCTAGTCCAGCACCACCACTACCAACTACTACTACATCGAAAGATTGGTCATTAGGATCGCCACCTTCGGCAATAATCGCCTCTTTGTTAGATTTTGCCATCGCTTTAGTGACAGCTTTTTTAAAAGCTTCACATTGGGTAGTTGCTCCCGAAATCGTATCAACATGTGGACTATTGGAATCAATAATTCTATTTTTTATAACAGTAAAATTATCTAGGATATCATTATCAAACTCTTTAGCATTCACTAATGCCATATCCTTAATAAAGTCTTTACCTAATTCAACATTAATAAGAAATTCATAAGATTCGTCGTTGACTGTTTCTTGATAATTACCTGGTTTAAATTTTTTAACATTAAGATTAACATCACGAATCAAACTTTCAACCAAAGAAAAACGCCATAAAGGTTCAGGAATATTAAGTTCTTCACGTTTATCACTATTGATAAATAGTTCTAGTTTCTCGCCTTTCTTAATACGGCTTATCCAATCAGGATAAGCAATACAAGCCCGACCAACTGCAACTAAGTCATAACCATTGTCTATGGCATTATCAACATCATTTTTATTAATAACATTACCAACCCCCACAACAGGAATTTTAGCTAATGTTTCTGAACGCATTGCAACATATTTATTGATTAACGGCGTAGGATCTTGTGTATCAACTATTGATGGTCTAAGTGTCGCTCCCATTGAAAAATGGACATAATCAAGTCCTTTTTCAGCCAATTTTTCAAGTAAATACATTGTATCATCAAAACGAATTCCTGGGACTTCTAGCTCTTCGGGAGAAAAGCGGTAGCCAACAATAAATTCTTCAGATGTTGCATATTGCTTGACCATATTATGGGTAATATCTAAAATAGCAAGCGGGAATCGAGTACGATTATCACGGCTACCGCCCCATTTATCGTTCCTTTGATTTGAATTAGGAGAATAGAATTGTTGAATTAAATAAGTATTAGCGCCATGAATCTCTACGCCGTCAAAACCAGCCTGAATAGCTCGACGCACGGCTTGACCAAACTTATCAATCATTTCGTCCACTTCATTAGTAGTCAATTCAATTGGCGTAGCAGCATTAGGACGCGGAGCTGCAATTGCACTAGGCCCCACAGGAGATTGTCCACCAATGAGTTTAGGTTCGACCATTCTTCCGCCATGATATACTTGAATGATTGCTTTAGAGCCTTGTTCTTTAATAGCTTGAGCAATTTTAGCTAATCCTTCAATTTTATCGTCACTATCTAAACCAATCGCTCCAGGAAAAGCTAATCCCTTATTATCGACAAATCCACATTCAACAATAATAGCTCCTATGTCACCAGATCTTACACGATAATATTCGATCAAGTCATGAGTAACAGAACCATCATAAAAACCAGAACATGTTGTCATTGGTGCCATCATTATACGGTTTTTTAATTCAACACCATTGGGTAGCGTTAACGATTTAAAAATATTTTCATTTTGCATTTTTATATACCTAACATTTAATCTTTTTCGTTTTCAATAATGATAACATTACCAATAGTCATTCTCCACTTACATTAATTTCATTAATAGTTGGTGTATCATTTTTTCGACAAAAATTTTTCTTGATTTATTAATTGATTAGAAAATTATCGATATAAATAAAATAAGACTTTACTTATTTTTCATACTTGACTGTGTTTGAAGTGTCTACTGTATAGCTATAAATCTAAAAAATAATATTGTAACCATTTCATTTAGTTACATATTTTTTAATATTTTTATATTGAATTTTAAATTTGAACAGCTAAAATGCCTTAAAGTTAACAAAAAGAGAATATTAGAATGTTTGGAATACCCATTAACAAATTAAAATCAAAATTATCTTTTTATTCTCTACTTGCCCTATTTTTAAATCCTCCTTCATGGAGGATTTTTTTTGGTTAAAAAACAGTTTTTTTACCATTTCAAATTAATAATCAATTTACTTTAAGACATGCATAATCAGGAGAGAGTATGAAATCTTTAACACCTTTTTATAATCCAAGTATAAGCTACGAAGATAATTATGCTCAAGGCCCCTTTGGGCTTTTTGCACAACTCGATAAAGCACAACAAATCCCAACAACAATTTCAAAATTCTTAAATGTTGAGGTCAATTTACCATTTGGGATGCCAGCGGGTCCACTATTAAATGCAAACTATATTAAAGCTGCTTTTGCTTATGGATTTGACTTATGTGTATATAAAACGGTCAGAACTAAGCTACATAAATGCCATCCTTTACCTAATGTTTTATCTGTTCATCCTAAACATAAATTATCATGCAATCTAGATACAGTATTAGCTGATACCAATTATGATCAGCCATTATCAATTACCAACTCATTTGGCGTGCCTTCATTTTCACCTGATATTTGGCAACCCGATATGGCTGACGCTGTAAAATCGGCTGGCAATGGACAATGTGTTATAGGTAGTTTTCAAGGAACACAAGGTAATGGAGAAATAGAAAAAGATTATGCTTTAGCAGCAAAATTAGTTAAAGAAACCAATGCACCTATTCTTGAAGCAAATTTAAGTTGCCCAAATGAAGGAGCAAGCAAACTACTTTGCTTTGATGTAGATAAAGTTGAACGAATAGTCAATGCTATTAAAACTGCTGTGCCTGATCGTCCACTTATTTTAAAACTAGCGTATTTTCCTGATGATGAAAAGATTATTTCTTTATTAACTCGTGTCGGAGCTATCATTGACGGTTTAAGCGCCATCAACACATTATCGGCTAAACCCGTTGATGCTAAAGGTCTCCCTGCCTTAGGTGAAAATAGAAAAGAAGGTGGAATTTGTGGCGATGCAATTCGTTGGGCTGGCTTAGATATGGTAAGTCGTTTAGCTAAATATCGTAAACAGATGAATCTAAAATTTGCTATAGTGGGCGTCGGTGGAGTTGGTTCTAGTGAACATTATCATCAATTTATAAAAAGTGGTGCTGATGCTGTTATGAGTGCAACGGGTGCTATGTGGAACCCCCTCCTTGCGATAGAAATCAAGAAAGGCCTTTTGAATGAGAATAGATAATTGAAAAAAATAAACCGTTACAGGGTAACTTACCCTGTAATTCCATTTTCAACAATAATTTTGTACGATCCTGCTTTATTTATTTTTACTGGCAAAAAATAGACTAAATAGATTTGAATAAGATTTGATGAATTGGCGGAACGGACGGGGCTCGAACCCGCGACCCCCTGCGTGACAGGCAGGTATTCTAACCAACTGAACTACCGCTCCGCTTTTGTTTGATAGTTTTAATGCTAAAACATTAAAGTAGGCGTGATGTTAAAGATTTTTTTTATCATCGTCAATAAAATTTTTAAAATTAACGTTTAATTGACTATAAAGCAATCACTTATTCAAATTCCATAGTGCTCCACCACTTTTTTTATCAATTTTTTTTAAAACTGATTCATGTTCAGAAAGCTCATATTCAGTTGCTTTGATTACTTTTAAAGGCACGCCGTTACGTTCTACTCTTTTTATTATATTATTTTCCGATGAAGATGAGTTATTATCCTCTGCATTAAAAGATAAAGTTGTTTGCCCCCCCGTCATCGCTAAATACACTTCAGCTAAAATCTCGGCATCTAATAACGCGCCGTGCAGCGTTCTGTGAGAGTTATCAATTTGATAGCGCTCACATAATACATCTAGGTTATTACGTTTACCAGGAAATAGGCGCCTTGCCATGGCTAAGGTATCAGTAACAATACAATGATCAGCAGTTTTAAAATCCAACCCACAAAGACGAAATTCATAATCCATAAAGCCAACATCAAACGAAGCATTGTGGATAATTAATTCAGCGCCATCAATAAATTTAATAAAATCATGCGCTATATTTTTAAAAATCGGCTTATCTTTAACAAAATCGTCACTTATGCCATGCACTTTAAATGCATCTTCATCAATTAAGCGTTCTGGATTAATGTAAACATGAAAATGGTTACCCGTTAAACGGCGATTAATGACTTCAACAGCACCAATTTCAATAATCTTATGCCCTTCATAGTGATTATTACCTTCTTGGTTCATACCAGTTGTTTCAGTATCTAATACAATTTGTCGAGTAGAATGATTTATCACTTGCTTCTCTTTTTATATCAATGATTGGGAAAAAACTTTTTTAGTGGTATAGTCTAACACCAAAAAACTTTAATGTTGATACCTTCATAAATGATATAATCGTCAATTTACTAAAGTTATAGAATAATAGTAAATAAATTAAATGGCTGTTAATTTGCATATTCAATTAAAATAAACAATAGATTTAAATCGATTCCCAATAATTATTAAATAAATTTAAAAAATGTTAAAAAAAATCGAAATATATACAGATGGTTCTTGCCTTGGTAATCCAGGCCCCGGTGGTTATGCTGCTATTTTAAAATATAAACAAACTGAAAAGATATTATCGAAAGGTTTTTTTAAAACGACTAATAATCGCATGGAATTATTAGCTGCAATTGTGGCTTTAGAACAATTAAAGCAACCTTGTCAAATTGAGTTATATTCTGATAGTCAATATTTGCGTAACGGTATTATGAATTGGATCCACGGTTGGAAAAAAAATGGTTGGAAGACAGCTAGCAAACAACCAGTAAAAAATGTCGACTTATGGAAAAAGCTTGATGAATTAGTACAACCTCATAACATTAAGTGGATTTGGGTCAAAGGTCATGCTGGCCATATTGAAAATGAGCGTTGTGACATTATAGCTAAAACACAAGCCCAATCCCCTACTGTGCAAGACGCTATATTTGAACAATCTCTAAATGATTAATTTATCAAAATACTTTTATGAAACTGATATAAATTTACTTGCTTTTAAATAGATAACTGATGGTATAAAAATAATATGTATCAACTGAATAGCATCAAATCCTTAAAAGATAATTATATTTGGATTCTAAGCAACTCTGATAATCAAGCCGTAATTATTGATCCTGGCGAAGCTGGACCTGTCATTAATTATATTAAAAAGAATAAATTATTCCCCCTTGGAATCCTACTTACCCATCACCATATTGATCACACTGGTGGGGTGTGTGAATTAAAAGCTCAATATCAGCATATTGATGTTTACGGCCCTAGCGAAATCGATTTGCCGATTAATTATCTTATTAATCAAGATAAAGTTTGTATTGGTAACTTTAGCTTTGATGTTATAGCTGTACCAGGACATACTCTTGGGCATTTAGCTTATTATTGCTACCCTTATTTGTTTTCTGGCGATACTTTATTTTCGGCTGGTTGCGGAAGGGTTTTTGAGGGTACTTATCAACAAATGTTAGATTCATTAGAACATTTAAAACGGCTGCCTGATGATACTTTAATCTGTGCAGGTCATGAATATACTCTATCAAATTTAGCCTTTGCGTCCCACATATTGCCTAATGATAAAAACATCAAAAGCTATATAGATCTGATTTCAAAAAAATCAAAAACATTACCGTCTATTTTGTCTAAAGAAAAGCAAATTAACTTATTTTTGCGATGCCATGAACATCAATTACAAAATAAGTTCAATTTTAATAATGAGTTAGATTTGTTTGTTTTTTTTAGGAGCCAAAAAGACATTTTTTAGGTATAATATTAAACTTAATTTGGGTAAAACTTACGAAATAATGAAAAAGTTATTAATATTTACAACATTATGTTTGTTTCTAGGTGCGTGCCATCATCATGCACCGCGATATAATCCTGTTGTTAGAATAAAGTATTCGAAAAACACGGCTAATAACAGAAGTAATTCTAGTAGTTATGTATCTATCACTCAGAATCCATGGCAATATATGCTCAATCAGATTGATGCCAATGTTCCTGAAAATGGCCGAATTAAAGCAGAACGAGAACGGTTATTACGTAATCCTAAAGGATTTGAAACGGTTGCCTTACGTTCTGAACCTTATGTTTATTACATTATTAATCAACTTCGTAGAAATAATCTACCTGCTGAATTAGCTTTAGTTCCTCTTATTGAGAGCGCTTATGACCCACTTGCAACATCACCTGCACAAGCTGCGGGGTTGTGGCAATTTGTGCCAGTTACAGCTAGAGAGTATGGGTTACAACAAAGTAATTCATTTGATGCCCGTAGGGATCTAATTGCCTCCACTAATTCTGCAATATCGCTGCTGCAAAATTTAAATAACCGTTTTAATGGAGACTGGCTTTTAACACTAGCAGCTTATAATGCGGGTGAAGGTCGAGTCAGAAAAGCCATTGAGAAAAATCAGGCAAAAGGTTTACCAACAAATTATTGGTCATTAGACTTGCCAACTGAAACCATGCACTATGTGCCTAAAATTTTAGCTATCATTGATATTGTTAAAAATAATAAACGATATGGCATTAAATTACCTGATTGTAATTACGAAAATTCGCTTGTTAGAATTGATATTTCTAAAAATATTTCATTAGCTAAAATTGCTAAATATTCTAAACTATCGCTTGATGAATTAACAACATATAATGCAGGGTATGTACAACAAACAGTAAATGGTCCTTTTCATCTGCTTGTTCCTTATACACATGCTCATGATTTATTTAAAAAATTACAAAAAGAAAATCTTGTTGCAAATGAAATTACAGAACTTCTACAAGATACTCCACATGCTAATAAGCCATTTGAATTTAGATCAAGTTTCATTCAAAGCAACAGCATTGTAAGTAGAGATAACTTCTCTAGAAATGAAAAAAAGATTGCTTATCTTGTCAAAGCAGGAGATAGTTTATACTCCATAGCAAAAAATTATCGTGTAAAAATTACTGATATATTGCAGTGGAATAATCTAAAAAATTCTAGAGTTCAAGAAGGTGATATATTAACAATCAATCTTGCCAATGCTAATCCAATCTAAAATTTACTAATAGAGGATTATGATCTGATGTGGTTGTGCTAATAATTTCAGCTGCATCAAGTTGTAATCCTCGGTAAAAAATAAAATCTAACGGTCTGCCCATAAATTTCTTACGAATATCAATTGAAAAATTAACAGGCTTAAGTTCAATTGAATGAACAAGATGATACAATAAATTCAGTCGCTGCCTACTCCATGCATTAAAATCCCCAGCCAAAATAACTGGACCAGTATGTTCTTTTATTCGGGTTAATAATATGCGGATTTGTTGCTGGTATATTTTTACACCAATACTAAAATTTACAGCATGAATATTCGCAACTAATAACTGTTGCTTAGAATCTCTAATCGGATAAATAGTAATTAAAGCAGATTTAGGAACACGAATTAATGGTTCTTTTTCTCTAAAAGAAAAAAGTGACGTTGGTAACGAGTCAGAGATTGTCATAACCCCAGCATAAATATTGTTAAAACAATATGCTGGGACATGATCGGCAATTTTATTGTGCTGTGAAATAAAATGAAGTAACGGTAATGTTGCTTGTGCTTCTTGTAATAAGATTAGTTTAGTTTTATCAGCATATTGTTTGAGTACAGTAATACAATCAGATTTTTTTTGTTTAAAAATATTCCAAACTAAAACAGTAAATGATGTTTGATCAATTAACGGTTTATTAACTGTAATTTGTTGGTTAGGCAAGAGCAACTCAACTTCGTTGCTTGCCCGATAACGTAAAGTATAACATCGATTTTTAAACATTTTTATCGTTCAACTTTTTCTGCAAATATTGATCAAAAGTTAAAGCATCACTCAGCTCTTTCTTCTTCTGTTTTTCAATAGATAAATTGCGTTGTTGAACAAAATCACCTTCAGTTAATAATGCTAAGGGTTCTGCCATAAGCTGTTTTTTATATTGGCTTGCTAAAGCTAAACCAAATTTTGCTGTACCTAAATCACTTATTGCTTGTAGTGTTCTTGCTGATAAAGTTAATTCAGGTTGATCAAACATTAACTCTAAACGCTCACAAACATTACGGTACCCCTGCTTGTCATCTTGATGATCTAAAACATCAGCAACACGTAATAAATCTTTGAATAATTGGTGTCCAACTTTGGCCAAAGGTTCTTGATAGCTATTGCAACCTATACCGATCTCAAGCCCTGGTTTTCGTCCTTCCATTATTACCCTATTCCAATTTAACTTGGCACACTCAAGTTCTTGACTGCTCATTTCTGGCGCAGGTGCTAGTGCACACCAAATTAAAAACAGATCGATAAATCGTATCTGTTCTTCAGTAATCCCTACCGGTGAAAATGGATTAACATCTAATGCGCGTACTTCAATATATTCAATACCGCCACGTAAAAGTGCATCCGACGGCGACTCCCCAGTCATTGTGACTCTTTTAGGTCGAATTGGCCCATAAAATTCATTTTCAATCTGCAATACATTATCGTTTAATTGACGATAATGACCATCAACTTTGATGCCCAATTTAGCAAATTCCGCTGATTTTGTATGCGTTGCTCGTTTTAATCCTTCAACATAAGTATCTAAATGATTAAAAGTAATGCCTAGTTGTTTTTGTGCATTATTAGTATACCCAATATCGCTTAACCTTAAAGAGGTTGCGTAAGGCAAATAACAGTTACCATTTGTTTGTTCAATAAAGGCTTTTGCTTTTTGTGGATCTTGAATAAATGAGGAGCACATCGATGGTGATGATCCAAACAAATAAGGAATAACCCAACCAAAGCGATAATAGTTACGAATCAATGTAAAGTAGCCTTCAGAAATAACAGCTTTACCCTCTTCTGTATTTTTTACACCATCTCTTGCTTGCCAAAATGCCATGGGTAATGAAAAATTATAATGAACGCCAGATATGGTTTGCATCATTGCACCATAACGGTTTTTTAGACCTTCTCGATAAACCGTTTTAAAACGCCCTTCATTTGATGATCCATATTGAGCTAAAATAATATCTTCTTCATTGGCAACAAAACATGGCATACTTAATGGCCACATCATTTCATCATCAATATTTACACTAGCATAACGATGCAGATCGCGTAAAAACGTTAGCATATAATCGATATTGGTATTAACTGGTGTAATAAATTCTAGCATTGATTCAGCAAAATCAGTTGTTATCCAAGGATGAGTCAACGCTGCGCCAATTTTTGCGGGGAATGAAGTTTTCGACAATGTCCCGTCAGGCAAAATGCGTAAAGTTTCACGTTCAACACCGCGTTGAATACCTTGTAAGATGCTGTAGTGTTTTTCTAACCAGTTAAGCGCTTTAGAAACATCAGGAATCATATTTTGCCTTCCTTAAATGAAATTATTTATTTTTTTATATTAACATAATTTGATATTAACAATGGTCTAATTTATAACAACCTTTAAAATAAAAACTAAATATAATGTGTAATTTAATGATTAGAAAATACAATTCACTATTTTTATTACAGATAATTGAATATTGGCAGATTTTTAAATATAACAACTACCTCATTAATTGAAGATAATATTAGGGTTTGATAATTAAATTATCTATTTTTTCTTTGTAACAAAACCAAGACTTCCATATGTGATGTATGGGGAAACATATCAAACAGTTGCACTTTCATGATTTGATAGTTAGATAACAACATCAAATCTTCGACTAACGAGGTTAAGTTGCAACTTGAATATAAAATATAGCTTGGTTGTACATTTTCTAAATACTGCATAAGCACTTTACCAACCCCTCGTCTTGGTGGATTAAGCAGCACTAGATCTGGAATGTGTTGTTCAGCAATAGCGTATTGGGTCGCATCAAGTGATTTAAACGTTAACCGCTTAAAACCTAACTTGTTAGCTGATTTTGTTGCACATTCAATTGCATCTGGACTAATTTCAATTCCTGTTAGCTGGATTTGATTTTCAATAGCAAGACTAACACAACTTAAGCCAAAACCACCTACACCACAAAACAAATCCCAAATAGAGTGAATAGATAAATTTGTGACCCAGTCACTTGCAGTTTTATAAAGATTGCTGGCAACATCACTGTTTGTTTGAAAAAAACTTTTAGGCTTAATGAAAAGAGGAACGCCATTTAATGTCATTGGTAAAAATGAGGTGTCGGTTAAAACTAACTCTTCTTCCCCTTCTAAAATAGCTGCATGATTAGGTTGGATATTTATTGAAATTACCTTTAAATTTTGTATTTTATCTTGTAATTGTTTAAAAGAATTATTTATTTTTTCGACAAGTTTGTGCGATTTTAAAACAAATCGCAGCATAAAACAGCTTGTATTATTCTCTTTACTTTCAGTAACAATAACAAATTTCAACTCTCCTTTTCGCTTATTAATATTATAAGGTACAAGTCCCTGTTTACGGATGAAAGTTCGAACAAGTTTTAGGATGTTTTGCATACTATTTGAGTAAAGAGGACAATCACATAAATCGACCATCTCATTATCTGTTTGTATTCCTAAAATAGGTCTTTCAACAGTACCTAACACCGCCATTTTTGCTTTATTACGGAAAGCAAATTCATGACTAGCAAACGGTTCTACAACGTCATTAGGTTTAAATTGAGTTAATTGTTGTAACAGATTATTTTGTTTTTCTGCTAGTTGTGCATGATAGGGCTTATCCATCCACTGACAAGATAAACATTTTTTCTGCTGATAAAAACGACATTGCATTGCGATAAAACCCTTTTTTATAATGAGTTATTATATATATAAAACCGTATTAAAATAAGTATAATTTTTTATTTTATACTAAAACACATACTTTCCTGAAACTTTTTTACAAAATTTTATAAGAATATAAGTAAAATGCATAATTAATCATCCGGTATGATTTGACGAAATAGCGGGGTATGATAGGATATTGTCATTAATATTACAGGAAAAATTTAATGTCTATAAAGTTAAAAACCCCCGTCGAAATTGAAAAAATGCGAATAGCTGGAAAACTTGCAGCTGAAGTATTAGAAATGATTGAACCTTACGTTAAACCGGGCATTAGTACTGGTGAACTAGACAAAATTTGTTATGAATATATTGTTAATGTTCAAAAAGCTATTCCAGCTAATATTGGCTATAGTGGCTATCAACACACTAGTTGTATTTCAATTAATGATGTGGTTTGCCATGGTATTCCAAGTTTTGACAAAAAGCTAAAAGATGGTGATATTTTAAATATTGATGTAACAGTTATCAAAGATGGTTATCACGGTGATACTTCTAGAATGTACATTGCTGGTAAACCAACTATCGCAGGTGAAAAATTATGCCAAGTTACACAAGAAAGCCTTTACGAGGCGATTAAAATTATCAAACCCGGCATACGTTTAAAGGAAATTGGTAAAACGATTCAAAAATATGTCGATAAGTTTGGTTTTTCTTCAGTTCGGGAATATTGTGGCCATGGTATTGGTGAAGTCTATCATGACGAACCTCAAGTTTTACATTATGACGCTGATGATGGCGGTGTAATTTTAAAGCCAGGTATGACTTTTACTATTGAACCTATGATAAATACAGGCGATTGGCGTACCCGTACCATGAAAGATGGCTGGACAGTCAAAACCAAAGATCATGGACTTTCGGCTCAGTATGAACACACTATATTGGTTACTGAAAATGGTGTTGAAGTCTTAACATTACGCAGTAACGAAGATTTTCCTCGCATTATTGAACACTAAATAAAGTGGATTCAACAATAAACTATTGTTGAATCCTTTCGCCTTATTACTTTGATAAACCTTAATATAATAAAGTATACAACTTACGTCGATAACTACTGGCCAATGGGTTACTTGTTCCTAATGCTGCTAGTAAATCAAGTAATGTTTTCTTCACTTGTCCGTCACCAACATTAAGATCTTTTGTTAGCGGTTTAAATAACAACTCTAATGCTTCCTCATGACGCCCTACATGCATTAATTGGGAAGACAATTGAATCATTAATTCAACGTTATCAGGGTATTGAGCAAATTCTGCTTGTAATTGCTGTAATTCAGGAGAATTAGCGGCTTGTTCAAGTAGTTCTATTTCGGCTTGTAATCCATGATAACTTGAATCTTGATCTTGTAGAGGAATAGTTGCAAGCACTCCTTTTGCTTCATTGAGTTGTTTAAGTTCAATTTGTGATTTTATTAGCATTAATGCAATATCTGTTCTTGGTTTACCCAAATGATCGGTAAGTGATTGCCAAGTTTGCCGTAACAGTGGTAATGCTTCTTCATATTTGGCTGCATGAAATAAATTTTGTGCTTCAATTAATTTAAGCTCATCTTCATTTGGTAGCACTTTTTCTAAAAAAGTTTTAATGGTTTCTTCAGATTGAGGTCCTTGAAAACCATCTACAGGTTGACCATTTTGAAATAAATAAACCGTTGGGATAGCCCGTAAACCAAATTGAGCAGCTAACATTTGTTGTTCATCACAATTAATACTAGCCAAAATAAATTGCCCATGATGTTCATTAGCTAATTTAGTTAATGTTTGAGTCATTACCTCATAATTTGGACTTCTAGCTGACCAAAAATAAAATAACACAGGGGATGTCGATGATCTTTCAATCACCTCTTGAATATTTTGCTCATTAACATCAAAAATAAATTGATTTTGCATATTATGTCCTAGGGTATAATGATTTATTATTTATTCTTTAAAATTTTATCCATTAATCTATCAGGAAGCAAACGTTTAGCCATAGCTGCTATTTTTGTTATTTTTGTTACCCTGTAACGTATTTTAGGGTTGCAGTGTTCAAGGGCATGAAATAAGTAAGGCAAAACAGCCTCAGGCGGTAAAGTAAATCGTTTAGCTATAGGTGGATTTTTTACCATATTCTTTTGCTCTATTTGATTTACATTGTTTGAAAAATATGTCTTTAATGGGCCAGGTTCAATTAAACAAACCTTTATATTGGTTTGTGCTAATTCCAACCTTAACACATCAGACCAAGCTTCTAATGCATATTTGCTGGCTGAATAAGCCCCTCTCCTTGGCGTTGCCACAATACCAACAATGGAACTTGTTTGAATAATACGTCCTTCATTTTGTTCTAACATGGCTGGAAGCAATAATTGCGTCAACTGATGGGCACCAAAAAAATTAGTGGAAAATTGAGATTCTAACTGCTCTCGACTGATCGTACTTAATCGCCCATAAACACCGTAACCTGCATTGTTAAATAACGCATATAATTTGCCTTCAGACAAAGCTAAAACTTCTTGAGCGGCTTGCTTGACTGAGTCTGGATTGTCAAGATCAAGAAGCACAGTTTCAAATCCTTGCTCGATAAGTTTTTGTTGATCTAATGATTTGCGACACGAAGCAATAACACGATAGCCACGTTTTTTTAAAGCAATAGCCGAGATTAGTCCTATTCCACTTGAGCAGCCTGTAATAAATATTGTTCGCAATTTCAGCTCCGATTGATTCATATATTGTCAAATTTATCTTCTCAAACTATGATAGCACATCTAATTTGAAGTTACCCAAACTAAGCCAAGAGGATCGTATGAAAATTGCTATTATTGCTGCAATGGAAGAAGAAGTAGCCATATTAAAAAGTAAAATCACCCATTATCACGTTGAGCGTTATTTAGGCTGTGATTTTCATTTAGGTCAAATTGCTGGTTGTGAAATCGTACTGCTCCAATCTGGTATTGGTAAAGTAGCGGCAGCATCAGGTACTACTTTATTATTAAATAATTATAAAGTAGATGCTGTTATCAACACTGGTTCGGCTGGTGGATTATCTTCCGACCTTAATATTGGTGATATTATTGTTTCAAAGGATGTTTTTTACCACGATGTTGATTTGACTGCTTTTGGTTACAAGCCAGGTCAAATGTCTGGCTGTCCTGTAGCATTTGATGCTGATCAAAAATACCAATCATTAGCGAAACTCTGTATCAAAAAGCACGGAGTTAATGCGATTGAAGGTTCAATTGGTAGTGGAGATGCTTTCATAAATGGTAAAAGCAATTTAGCAAGAATAAAACAAACTTTCCCGAATGCTATCGCTGTTGAAATGGAAGCTGCAGCTATTGGTCATGTTTGCTGGTTATTTAAAGTACCATTTGTGGTTGTTCGCGCTATCTCGGATAATGGAGATAGTGAATCTGCAGTTGATTTCCAATCCTTTTTAAAATTAGCTGCAACACAATCGTCACTCATTGTTGAATCAATGCTAAGTGAGCTTGCGTGAGTTATCTTTTTGGGTTTGACATATTAGGTACCATTGTATTTGCTATTTCTGGCGTATTATTAGCAGCTAAAAAAGAGATGGACCCAATCGGTGCCTTAGTACTAGCAGTCATCACCGCTATTGGTGGCGGTACAATCCGCGATATTGTTTTAAATCATGGGCCGATCTTTTGGATCACTGATTCCACTGATTTATATATTGCTATCACCACCTCATTAGTCACCATGCTCTTATTACGTTACTCATCATCAATTACAGTCCCTAAATGGTTATTTTCTGTATTAGATGCAATCGGCCTTGCTGTATTTGTGGGTATTGGCGTGAACAAAGCGATTTATTCTGACGTAAACAGCTTAGTGGCAGTTTGTATGGGAGTGATGACTGGCGTAGGTGGTGGTATTATTCGAGATGTACTTGCTCGAGACATCCCAATGGTATTTAAAACCGACATCTATGCTACTGCTTGCGTCATTGGCGGAACAATTCATGTTATCGCCTATAATGCATTCAAACTACCTTTGGAATATTCAACATTCATTGGTATTTTGGTTACACTGGTTATTCGATTATTAGCTATTTATCGTAACCTAACTTTGCCTATTGTTGGATTGAAAAATCATTAAATGCACCACAAACTGCACCTACACTTAATCAATAATCAAAGACAATACTGCTCAAATAAAGGTTTACGCCAACCTATTAATAATTCTGGCGTATTCCCCTTTTTATCGATTTTCCACTTTATGTATTGATTGATTAATCGACGTGAAAGCAATAAATCCTCGCTAAGCCCTGTTTGTGAAGAAATAGTCAGTGCTGCTTGTTTTAACTCGCTAGTAATTTTTTTATAATCAGGATAGCTATTAACTCGGCGAATTGGTTGAACTTCGGGTATGGGAGTAGATAAAAGATCCAAAATTATTTGACCATACAAACGAATTTCTTTTCCTTTCATACCTAACTTATCAAGTTCTCCTAATGATGTCGGTAAATAGCGTGCAATTTTCCATAATACTTCTTCATGTACCACAAAATTTATAGCAATATCTTGTTCTTTCGCTAATCTATATCGCCAGCTTGCTAATTTATACAATTGTCCTAAACTTTTCCCTTTCAGTTGCCAACTATTTTTAATATTTAAATAAGCATCATTTGGATCCATTAATTCCGATTTACGGGCAACCGCCATTTGGCATTCTTGATAAGCTGCTTGTAAATAATGGTTAGTGCTTAACTGAGTCTTTAAAATATTAATTAAAGGAAAAAGATATAACACATCATTAATGGCATATTTACACTGTTTTTCAGTTAGTGGACGTTGTAGCCAATCTGTTCGGGTTTCACTCTTATCAAGTTCGATCTCTAAATATTTTTTTACTAAACTAGCATAACCACTACTTAATGGATTATCTAAAAAAGAAGCTAATATTTGGCTATCGACAATCGGTGTTGGAACACAACCAAAATGATAAGAAAAGACCTCAATATCTTCACTACATGAATGAAAATATTTTTCAATAGTTGGATTATTTAATATAGCCAAGAAAGCCTGCCAATCAGTAATATTAATTGGATCAATTAACGCTGCATGTTCGCCATTAAATACCTGCAGTAAACCCAAATGAGGGTAAAAGGTTCGGGTTCGAACAAATTCAGTATCTAAAGCCAAAGCCGAGCTATTTTCGATTTTTGAACAATAATCAGCTAACTGATCATTACTAATAATAAGTTGATAAGACAAAATCAAATTCCTGTTCAAATATATTTATTCATTGTGTGTATTTTTGTCAAAAACGATATCCATGACCACTATCTCAGAACGAGTCATTAAGCGAATTGGTGGTCCCCAAAATCCATATCCACTACTCACAATGCTGCTAAAATGATGATCTTTTTTTCTATATAACCCATAAGTATTTTTATACATTAATTTTTCAATAATATTAATAGGAAATATTTGCCCAGCATGGGTATGCCCAGAAATCATCAAATCAACCCCTAGTTTTTCCGGCTCATTAAGGTCTTTTGGTTGATGATCTAATAAAATAATTGGCGAATCAGTATTAGTAAACATAATAAGATCTGACAGTGGAGCCCTATTTACATTATAACGAAATGAGGAAAAATCATCTCGGCCCACTAATGTAATCCCTATATCATCGAAATAAATGATATCATCCTTTAGTACTTTCATTCCAGCTTGCCTAAAAGCATTCGCAATATCTTCTTCTCGGTTATTTTCTAGGTTAGTAGCTAAGTATTCATGATTGCCGAAAATAATAAAAGTACCATATTTTGATCTTAATTGTTGAAATTGCTTATCAAAGCCTTTTTGTGTAAAAGGTTTTAAACGTCTATCTAATGTATCACCTGTAATCACAACAAAATCAGCATTAAGATTATTCACTTCATCAACCATTTGTTGAATAAATCGATGTGTCGTTAGTTCGTTAAGATGAATATCGGAAAGTTGAACAATACGTAAACGTTCAACTTTTGCGGGTTTATCAATTTTAACTTGATAATGAACAATCTTTGGATTAATTGCCATTTCATGAGCAAAACAAAACAATAATACAGAGACAACAATATATACCATTTTAAGCCATAAATTGGGTCTAACCTTTTTTTTACTAAGCCAACGTACAGCGTCAAAAATAAGCAAGGTAAAAACGCAGCAAATCATCAAACCGGTAATGACATTACAACATAATGGCAGCCAATAAGTTGATATATTATCAAATATTTTAGAAAAGATTAGCGATAATCCAGCTATAAAAACAACGATCCAATAAATAAATTGATGATAGCCGATAAAATTAAAATCAAACCAAAATAGCCATCGTTTTCCGAGATAGATAGTTATTAAAACACTAACAACAATCGCTATAACAATAGTAATAAAATCGACAAAACCCATAATTATCCGAGCAATTGAATATAAAAAAATGATATGATAACAGAATTAATTTCTATAGTACCAATTAGTTTTATGGATACCAAAAAAGACCAGCTATTCTCGACACCCATTGATAAATTAGGCGATTGGACATTTGATGAAAAAGTCGCTGAAGTTTTTCCTGATATGGTGCAGCGTTCCGTACCTGGTTATTCTAATATCATCTCAATGATCGGCATGTTAGCAGAAAGATTTGTACAACCTAATTCAACGATTTATGATTTAGGCTGTTCCTTAGGTGCTGCCACATTATCTATTCGTCGTCATGTTAATCACGAAAACTGCCATATTGTTGCGGTCGACAATTCCCAGCCCATGGTTGATCGCTGTAAAAGGCACCTTGAATCCTATAAAGCAAATACGCCAGTGGATGTAATTTGTGATGATATTTGTAACCTCGATATGCAAAACGCGTCAATGGTAGTACTTAATTTTACTTTGCAGTTTTTGACGCCCGCAAATCGCCAACGTATCTTAAATAACATTTACAGCGCATTAAATCCTAATGGTATTTTAGTGCTGTCTGAAAAATTTAGCTTTAGTGATTCAACTGTCGATGAATTATTATTTAATATGCACCATGATTTTAAACGTGCTAACGGCTACAGTGAACTAGAAATCAGCCAAAAACGTAATATGTTAGAAAATGTCATGCTAACAGACACAATTGAAACACATAAACAGCGACTGTCTGAAGCTGGTTTTAAACATATAGATACATGGTTTCAATGCTTTAATTTTGGCTCTATCATTGCCATAAAATAACTGATTGATTTAAGCTTAATTGATAAGGAAAACAGAATGATTGACTTTGGTAATTTTTACCAGATTATCGCAAAAAGTAAACTGAGTCGCTGGCTAGAAGTCTTACCAGCACAACTGGCAAACTGGCAAAATCAAAATATTGATAACCGTTTTAATCAATGGATCAACAGTATTAAACACTTACCGTCTATCATTCCAGATCAAATTGATTTACTCCATAGTGTATCTGTCAATAGTGAACAACCTATCTCGATAGGTGAACAGCAACGAATTACTCAACTACTTAAAAACATGATGCCATGGCGCAAAGGCCCTTTTCACTTATATGGTATTGATGTTGATACAGAATGGCGTTCAGATTGGAAGTGGGAACGCTTAATTAATCACATTGATAGTTTAGAAGGTAAAATTGTTTTAGATGTGGGTTGTAATAGTGGTTACCATTTATGGCGCATGATTGGTGCAGGAGCAAAACTCGCTGTTGGAATTGATCCTATGGCACTTTATCTATGCCAATTTGAGGCTATTCGCAAATTACTGGGTAACAATCAAAGAGCGCATTTATTACCACTTGGCATTGAGCAGCTACCCAAACTTGGTGCTTTTGATACAGTCTTCTCAATGGGCGTTTTATATCATCGTAGGTCGCCACTTGATCATTTATTTCAATTAAAAGATCAACTCGTTGAAAATGGTCAATTAGTACTCGAAACATTAGTCATTGATGGCGCTGAACATACAGCACTCATGCCGGGTGAACGCTATGCTCAAATGCGGAATGTTTATTTTATTCCATCTGTTCCAACAATGATTAATTGGTTAGAAAAATGTGGATTTTCTGATGCAAAACTGGTTGATATATCACTCACCAGTTTGGATGAACAACGTAAAACAGAATGGATGACATCGGATTCACTTGCGGACTTTTTAGATCCAACCGACTTAACCAAAACCATTGAAGGCTACCCTGCTCCAATGCGGGCAGTTTTTATTGCAAAAAAATAAGAATAAATTAGCTAAATATTGTGTTTATTCATTAATATTAGTAGTGAATTCTAATTTAACCAATTGAACTTAATGAATATCGACTATTAGTCATAATGATTATTGGCAATGGCCATCGGCTAGCCAATAATTTGAAATGATTATAATAACTCAAATTTAGGACTAAACTAAAGTATATTGTTGTCACTACACTAGTACGTAGAAAATCAATTGCATTCAGATAGATATACATTATTTTTTAACAAGATAATCATAAACAGTATACTTTAAATGATATGCAGGTTGGTTATTGCAACGGATTAATCTATCTATATTCTTGTGGTGATAACATTAACTGTTTATATTTCTGCTTTAATATTGCCAATTGCTGCTCCATTGATAATTTATCTGTAACTAATTAATTTTATTATCATTTCACAATAAAATCTTTTCAATATACCCATTTATTCTCGAATTAATATCAGATAAATAGGCTAGCTCATCACCGTGATAATAATATAAAGCTCCTTCTAAATTATCATGTAGTACCAAAAGACTATAAGCAAGCTGCTTGGGAATATCAGATTGTTGCGTATAATTAACTGCAGTTTGATCAAGTAAATCATAGAGATAATTAACGCTATTTTGGTCTAATTTTTCTGCAAACCTTAATTTTTCAACTATAGTTATAATGAAATCATTAATATCAATATTTGAGTTATGCATATTAACTCACCTTTACTTAACCTAAATCTGCAATACATAATAATTTATTACTTATTTTTATTCTATCTAAATAGGATTGTAAACTATTTTTCAGTATATGGTGGTAGCTTATTAACAGAAAAGTCCAATTAAACCAATACAGTGATAAAAACAGTTCATATATCGAGTAGATTTTTATACACATTACTATATTATATAAATATTTTTTAGAATTACGACTCACCATATAAAAAATAAACCGTAAAAAGACTTGTCAGACATTTTCAGGAAAGCATGCGTTTAGATATAACTATAACCAATTTAGTTTAAAATTTATATATTAGGAATAGGAAATAAACAATGGAGTTACTAAAATTTATCTTGCAGTTACCTTTTAGTATTCTGCAAAAGGCTTGGGAAATAATTAGTTATTTCCTCGTTTTTTTGTTAATTTTAATAAAAGGGATTTTTTGGTTATTTGGACCGATTATTGGTGATATAAAATGGTCAACGCCCAACTGGCTACCTAATGCAAAAAGATTTTACTATGCGATAGGTTCTACATTAAACAAAATAAAAACTATAATTGGTGCAAGCATTATTCTTGGTTCTATCGCTTACTTTTCTGGTAATTATGCCTATCATTGGTACTTAAATCGTCCAAAACCGATTGAACCAGCACCTGTAGTAATAAATACCTATTCAGCTAAATTAGTCCCACCAAGTACGAGTAACGGTATAATATATATCCAATTCACCGGTGCTAAACGCCCACCAATTCCCCTTGAATCAATCAATAAAGATGAAATAACAGAAGGTATTACTATTTCACCAAACATTGAGGGGAAATGGACATGGTCAAATGATTCAACAATAAAATTCACACCAAAAGAGAGAAAGTGGCCACTTGGTATTGAATATACAGTCGTATTGGATAAGTCAAAATTATTAGCTGAAAATAGCGAACTAGAAAAAAATAGTGCAACCTTTTCCTTTATTTCTCCTGATTTCGAATATAATTTTAAAAATTATGGAGAAATTTACTCAAATCCTACAGAGCTTAATATTAGAAACGTTATTAATACAATCCAATTCAGCCACCCTGTTGATAGAAATAGTTTTGAGAAAAATATTACTTTATCTCTTTATGAAGATAATACATTTTTAAAGAATGTCGATTTTACTGTTACTTATGGAAACGATGACAAAATTGCATATGTAAAAAGTGCTCCGATTCCTTTACTTAATAAAAATGGTTATTTAGAAATCACTATCAAGGAAGGGACTATATCGACATTAGGAGGTAGTCCTACAAGCCATAGTATGACTAATGCTGTAGAGGTGCCTGATAAATATCATTTAAACATTACTAATAGCCAAGTTACATTGGTTGAAAAAAGTAACGATAAAATACAACAAGTATTAATTTTATCACTAAGTCATGCAGTTAAATCTGAAGATGTATTAAAAGCAATCAAAGTCTGGAAATTGCCTAAAAATAAAGATGTTTTATATAAAGAACGATATTACAACAATTATTCTAGTAGTTATAAAACAAAGCTCAACGTAACACCAGAAATACTCAAAACAGCAACCCCTTTATCAATAAAACCAATTGATACTGAACTTGCTTATCAAAACCAAATTAGTTTTGAATTAAAAACAGAACAAAATTCTGAGCTATATATTGAAGTTAATCAACCTTTAACTTCTCAAGAAGGTTACTTCCTAAAAGGACAGTATAAAGAAGTATTAACTGTACCTAGTTACCCAACTTATCTTAATTTTGCTGCATCAGGATCATTATTATCTTTATCTGGCGAGAAAAAACTACCTATAGTATCGCGCAATGTAGAACAGATGAAGTTAGAAATAGATCGTGTTATCCCTTCACAACTTCAACATTTAGTAGCATTTAATCAAAGTTACGAATTTAATGATATGAATTTTGGGGAATTGGATAATGATCATTTTGTTGAAAAATATAGCATAACTAAAGACTTTACCGGTGCACCTGAAGAAATTAAATATACAGATGTCGACTTAACTCGTTACTTAACAGCTAACACAAATGGCAATAAAAATCGTGGTGTTTTTTTATTAAGACTTTATGGAAAAGATAAAAAAAATACTAAATATGAGTTTATGGCCTCTCGCTTTATTGTCGTAACTGATTTAGGAATTATAGCTAAAAAATCGCTTGATCAATCAAATGATCTATTTATTCAATCAATAAGCTCAGGAGCTCCAATTAATGGAGCAAAAGTTTCTGTTTTAGGAATGAATGGCGTCACCATTACTTCCCAAAAAACAGATAGTAATGGTCATGTCCACTTTTCACCATTATCTGAATATTATAAAGGAATTAAACCACTTTTATATGTTGTTGAAAAAGGACGTGATTTATCATTTTTACCAATCAAAAGTTACGAAAGAAATTTAAATCTATCTCGTTTTGATATTGGTGGCATTCGTGAAACTGTCGAAGGTGGAGAATTGCGCTCGCACATCTTTTCGGATCGAGGAGTTTATCGCCCAGGCGATACATTCCATATAGGTACAATAGTTAGAGCCCAAAAATGGACTAATTCTTTAGAAGGAATCACGGTAGAAGCAGAAATTTATGATCCCAAATCCAATTTAGTACTTAAAAAGGCGATTGTACTAGATAAATCAGGTTTTAATGAACTTAGCTATAAGACTAACTATGAATCCCCTACTGGTGATTGGTATATTAATTTATATTTAAAAAATGACGATGAAGAATCACGAATTCTATTAGGTTCAAGTTCGGTTGTAGTTCGTGAGTTTGAACCAGATAAAACTGCTGTTTCACTTAAATTATTGCCAGAAATAAAAGAAGGTTGGTTAAAACCTGAAAATATCCAAGCTGAAATTAAAGCCAAAAATTTATTTGGTACTGATGCAGCTAATCGTCGAGTCACAAATACATTGATTCTTGAACCTTCAACCCCTTATTTTGAAAAATATGAAGACTACTATTTTTATCAAAATATCTCTGGTGTAAGAAATAGCTTTAAAGTCGAATTAGATGACGCAAAAACAGATGAAAACGGCGTAGTAAAAATCAATCTTAATGACAACATGAAAAGCTTTGAAGGCAACTATACCTTAAGAATGTTAACAGATGTTTTCGAACCAGATAGCGGTCGAAGTGTTGCTGCAACCGCAAGTACTTTTGTATCACCAAGAGATTATTTGGTTGGTGCAAAAGCAGACGGCAATTTAAGATATATTAACAGAGATTCAGTCCGTCATATTGATTTTATTGCGATAAATCCAGCTTTAGAAAAAATAGAGTTATCTAATCTAAAACTTGTTTTAATTGAAGAAAAATATCTATCAGTATTAGTCAAACAGTCTTCAGGTGTTTATAAATATGAGTCACGCCGTAAAGAATCGATACTATCAGAACAACCATTTAAGATTAATCAAAATATAACAAGATATCAATTAGATAGCAAAAATCCTGGTAACTATATTATTCAAATCAAAAATAAAGAAGACGAATTACTTTACCAAAGCAAATACTCCATTGTTGGTAAAGCTAATGTTACTCGTGATTTAGATCGTAATGCGGAATTAGCATTAAAGATTAAAGATACGCAATATAATCCAGGTGACGAAATAGAAGTTTCAATCACTGCGCCTTATGTTGGTAGTGGTATTATTACTATTGAACGCGACAAAGTGTATGCTTGGAAATGGTTTCATACAGACACAACAAGCTCAGTACAAAAAATAACGCTTCCAAAAAACATTGGCGGTAATGGTTATATTAATGTCCAATTTATTCGTGATCCTAATTCAGATGAAATTTTTATGAGTCCGCTTAGTTACGGGGTTATACCATTCAAAATTTCAAATGAACAATTTAATGATAAAATTATATTACAAGCACCATCAATAATAAAACCAGGAGATACACTACCAATTACTTTACACACCAATACACCACAAAAAGCAGTTGTATTTGCAGTAGATGAAGGAATTTTACAGGTTTCAAATTATAAACTTAAAGATCCACTAAATAGCTTCTTACGAAAAAAAGCACTATCAGTAAGAACCTCGCAAATTCTAGATCTTATATTGCCAGAATTTCGTCATCTAATAACAGCTTCGGCCCCTGGTGGTGATGGTGATAATGATGATGTTTTATCAAATCATTTAAATCCATTTAAACGAAAAGTAGACGAACCTGTAGCCTATTGGTCAGGCATTATCGATGTCGATGGCGATAAAACCGTTGAATATAAAGTCCCTGATTATTTTAATGGCAAAATTCGTATCATGGCTGTATCGGTCGGTGATAAAACAATGGGACATACGCAAATGTCAACAACTGTACATAACGATATTGTTTTACAACCTAATGCCCCATATTTTGCTGCACCAGATGATGAGTTTGAAGTTACCTTAAATGTAACTAATCTTATTGAAAATATTGGCGATAAAGCAATCCCAATCAATGTTAAGGTTTCAACCACCCCTAACCTATCTATTACGGGCGATAACAAAAAAAATATTGAATTGGCTAATGGCAAAGACGGGGTTTTAAAATTTAATTTTAAAGCAACCAATAAACTTGGTAATGCCGATCTTCATTTTTCTGCTAACTATAATGATATTACAATTACTCGTGATATTAGTCTTTCAATAAGACCACTAACTGAGTACAGATTAATCACAAAAATGGGAAGAATGGATGGTGCAAAGGAAACAATTACTGATTTTAGAGACATGTACAGTGACTTAAGTAAACGTGAAGCCGCTGTATCTTATTCACCGTTTATCTTAAGTAAAGGTTTAAATACCTATTTACAAGATTACCCACACTACTGTTCTGAACAGATTGTCAGTCGCGCAATTCCTATTTTAATCGCGAATAAATATCGTGATTTTGATCTGGCTTCAAAAGAAGGAGTTTCCTCACTATCAGAACTATTTCAAGTATTACAATCTCGTCAAAATAGTGAAGGTGCGATTGGTTTATGGTATTCAACATATAATGTTAATCCATTTATTACGCTATACGCTGTAAATTTTATGCTTGAAGCAAAAGAAATGGGCTATAAAGTTCCTAAAAAAATGCTTGATAATGCTAATAAATATTTACAAACAATTGCCGAATCCAGCTATTCTGATACTTATGGATTAAGAGTCCGTGCTTATGCTATCTATTTATTAACACGACAAAATCAGGTAACAACAAGCTATTTAGCTTCTGCTATTCACGATCTTAATAGAAAAACAGATTTATGGAAAAAAGATATTACAGCAATGTATCTAGCATCATCTTATAAGATGCTGAAAATGGATAAAGAAGCAAATAAATTACTCAAACCAATTTGGCAACAGTTAGAAGATGCGTATGATCATGCTTGGTGGACCAACAACTATTATGATCCACTGGTTGTTGATGCAGGAAAAATCTATTTAATTAGCAAACATTTTCCTGAAAAAATAAATGATATTCCAGCACAAGCATTAGAAAATATGGTTCTCATGCTTAATAAACAAAAATATACAACTCAATCAGCCGCAATGACTATACTGGCTTTAAGCAGTTATTCGCATAGTATCAATAAATCAAATTTATCTAGTGAAACCCTTCAAATTAATGCAGTATCTAAAGACCAAGAAAAACAAAGAGTTATTGCAAGTTTAAATGGAATCTTAGCCAAAGGTAAATTTACCGCTCAAGATACTAAAGTAAATATAACTAATAAATCCAGCTTACCTGCTTGGTATATGCTTTCAGAGCAAGGTTATGATACAACTCCGCCTAAAGAGCCAATTAAACGGGGTATGGAAGTCTATCGTGAGTTCACAGATCTTGACGGAAAACCTGTTGAGAAAGTCAAACTTGGCGATAAAATCAATGTTACAGTTCAAATACGCGCACTAGCAGATGAAGGAGCTACAAATATCGCAATTATTGATTTACTACCGGGTGGCTTTGAAGTTGTGCAACAACCAATTACCCCTAAAGAAGATAACAATGACGAATATATTCAAGGAGATGATGATTATGATGAAGAATCTGAAGAATACGAAGACTATGAAGAAGATAGTAATTATGGCTGGGTTTCGCCAATTGCTATAAAAACAGGTGAAAATACTTGGTATCCTGAATATGTCGATGTTCGTGAAGATCGTGTTATTATCTATGGTTCAACATATAATGATAAAATACAGAAATTCACTTATCAAATCAAAGCAACTAATGTAGGAACCTACAGCATTCCACCTGCATTTGGTGAAGCTATGTATGATCGTGATATTCAAGCTGTATCAACAAGTGGACAAAAGATAAGCATCATCTCACAGCAATAGTTGTTTACAACTAACCAATCACTAAAACGGGCTTATGCCCGTTTTTTCAATAAAAAAACCATCATCATACATGACAATAAAAAAGCCATGTTCTGAAACACAGCTCTTTTATGTTCATACTCGTTTTATGCTTATACAGCTAAAATGCTAAATAACAATTTACCTTATACTAAAAGTATTTAATTTATTTATTGAGTAACAAAAAAATTGATTTGGTTAGTTTCATCGAATGCTTCCTCAAGTTGTCTTGTCGCTGATTGATAACTTCGATTCGTATCTCCTTCCGATGTGCATTCTTTCATAATGGCATGTTTTGTTTGAAAAGTTTCATTCGATGTTAACTGTTTATATAAAGATGCTAAGTCTTTACCTGTCGAGGTAAAAAACTTATTCCAATCATTTAATTGAGTTTCCACAAATTCACGGCCTTTTTTGCAGGCAATCGCATCTAACTGAACATTTGGAATCGTATATTTCTTGATCTCAGAAAATGTAGGATGTTGATTTATGAAGTTTATTTTTTCATTAAGTCCTTCTGATTTCAAAGATTCAATAAAACTGTCTTCGCGGAATAATTTAATTTTTTGAGATTGAAATTGCCCCTTTCCTCGCAAAGTCACTTCATCTGGATAAGGTTCATCAACGGAATAATCCCAAAAATCCTTTTGACGTTCAATAAAAACATCATTAATAACTTTAACCGGCATTTCAAGCTCTTGTTGTTCACCGTTAATAATTACAGGAACTGAATTTAAATGTTTAGCTATCAACTTATCATAAGTTTCATCACTCACATTTGAAGTTGTATAGAAAGTAGTTAACAAATAATAGTTACTTTGAGTAGGATTAATTAATCCAGAACTATCAGTTGTTGAAGGTTTAGCTATAAAATTTAACGATTGATCACCATAAGACAATGTATGCTTACCGTACTCAAATGTATAATTCACACTTGATTTTGCTGGAATGGTTAATTCTTTTCCATCCACAATAACTTTTATTTCGTTTGGAGTTGGATTGTCAATCATACGATCAACTGAGCTAGACGAAGATGTATCTGAACCAAAACAACCGGCCAATGTTATGTTGCAAATTAACAACAAAGAATATTTTATTTTTTTCATCGCATTAATTTTTTATAAAGGTTTTAAAAGGAACCAAATATTATCATAAATTTGATAAAACAACTATTTTGGCTATCATTTTTAATATTATTTGTAGTAATACCATAAATTCGAAATGCTGTAGGGAAACATCAGGTTGTTTATACTTCCTGATAAAAATAATCTTCAAAAAATTTATACGCATTTTGCCAGAAATCACTTAAATTTTTGTTTCCTATCCTTTGAATAGTTAACTATTCGCTAATTATGCTACCTCTGCATTAAAATACGAACCACGTTTTCAACTTACCCATTCATTTGATAGCTAGCAAATTTCGTGAATTTTTAATTGATACGATAGAGATTACGCATTTTGACAAATGGGATACTACCAAGTCTAAATTAATCACCAAACGGTATAGAATCCTGAATATTTTTTACAAAAAATAGAGCCTAAAAAACGACATCTGTGTAAATATCCATAGTGAGCACACTGCTCACCTAGAAAATGATACTAACTGTTTTCATGTTTTATATTCTATGAGAGTTATGTTATTTAATACTTAATGAGCTCTTTCGGTGCTATAAATGGTTAGACGCCTGACCATAAAAAGTTTAGCTAAATCGGGACGGAAATTTTTTTATGATATAGGCGTTAGTTTTATGTATATTCATCACTGTCGTTTCTTAAATTACTATAAACAACGCGAGTAATTCCTACAATTAATGAATAGAGGAATATTGTCATATCGATCTTTTCGATCAATGATTGCGCTATCACGTTCAGTTTTGTGATCGATTTGGGTCAATTGGGATTGATTTCGGTAGAGTCAGTTAACACACTAAATATTGTAGAATCGTGTCTTGATGAGATTTTGGACATAAAAAAACCAGCTTTTAGCTGGTGTTCTTTTTTTGGACTTGGTGCCAGTGGTCGGACTCGAACCGACACGCTTTTAAGGGCGGCGGATTTTGAATCCGCTGCGTCTACCAATTTCGCCACACTGGCATTAAACGTGTAAATAAGTAAACGTTAGCATTATACTTAGCTTTGCAATATCTGCAACAAGTATTCTCGTAAAGTGCTTTATATGCCTAAAAAACAAGCTACCGTCTAGGTTTCCATGCGGGTAATTTTTTAAGGATTATGTAAGCCGTTTGCTTAGCCACTGCGTTATCAACATTATGATTTTTAGCATATTGTAATGTGACTTCATACCATTTTTCGTCAAATGTTTTCATTGTGCCATCTTTACGAGCACAATGTTTACAATAGCTTTTTGACATATCAAGCAACGGATAATCAGCAATAGCTGTCATTGGCATGCCACAAGCAATACACATTTTCATATTCTAAGTCCCAATAAAATTTAAAAAGTGACTTAATAATTGCCATCTTTATTATATGTATAAAAAAGCCTACTCTTAGTTACACAAGATTACAATATACAATTAAACAGAACTAAATAGATTTTTCAGAAATTAAGATCAAATTGTGATGTGATTGGATTTAATTGTGGTTGTCGTTGTTGCTGTGATAATAAATAACGACGCCTTGCTGCCCGTTGTTTGCATAAACGCAAAACATCTTGCTTTTGGCTATCACTCAAGGTTAACCACTTAAAGCGTTCGTCTCTTGAGCGATAGCAGGTAATACAATAGCCTTGTTTATCAGTTTCGCAAACCCGTTTACAAGGGCTTGGGATATCAAAAAATTCAATCTGATCCAAATTATTCCTCGTCTTTTAGGCAATTCGATATATTTATTAATGTTCTTTTAAACCTAAACCTTTACTAAGCACTTTAAAACAGTCATCACAATCATGTGTTGCTGCGTGGAGCAATGTTTGAGTCGGTGCATGGATTAATTTATTGGTTAAACGATGGGAAAACTCAGCAAAAACATCATCAATATTAGCACCCTGCTTGATAGCATTTAAAGCTTTTATTTGTAATTCACGCTTAATACTTTCCGCATTACTACGATACTGCTTAACATAAGCAACTGCATGTCTAGTTTTAATCCAATCAATGAAATGTTCAGCTTGTTCTTGAATAAGATATTGCGCTTCTTTAGCGGCAATAGCGCGTTGCTCTAAATTACTTTCAACCGTTTTTTGTAAGTCATCAATAGTGTAAAGATGCACATTATTGAGCTGATTAACCTCTTCCTCGACATCACGAGGCACAGCTAAATCAATAAACAGCATTTTACGATAATTTCTAGCATGTAAGGTGCGTTCGACCATGCCTTTACCTATGATAGGTAAAGGGCTTGCTGTTGAACTAATCACAATATCAACATCTTTAAGTCGATTAGCGATATCAGGCAATGAAATGATTTCTGCATCGATACCAGCCGCAAGTTTTAATGCCTTTTCACGGGTACGATTGGCAATAATGACGTGATTAAACCCATGCGGTTTTAGATAGCGCGAGATAAGCTCTATCGTTTCCCCTGCTCCAACAAGCATAATATTTAAACTAGAAGTATCAACAAAAATATGACGAGCAACTAAACAAGCGGCATAAGCAACAGATGCCGTATTAGCACCAATATTGGTTTCACTGCGGACAATTTTTGCCACATGAAATACTGTTTGAAATAGTTTTTTTAATTGGACAGATAAACAGTTTTGTTTTTGAGCAAAACTATATGCCTGCTTAACTTGCCCTAAAATTTGTGGCTCACCAATGATCATTGAGTCTAAACCGCTAGCCACCGACATCAAATGCTCAATAGCTTGTTGACCGTCATACCAATAAAGTGAGTCTTGATATAGCTCAATATCAAGATGATGAAATTGCCCCAACCAACTTTCTACCGACTGTTTTAATCTTAGATAGTCGGTTTGATGCTCATAACTTAAATAAATTTCAGTTCGATTACAGGTAGACAAAATCACACACCCTTCAACCAAAGGATGTTGGTATAAGCTATATAGCGCTTTATCGACAATCTCAGTAGGAAAAGCAAGCCTTTCCCTTAAAGCGACTGGCGCAGTTTTATGATTAACACCAAAAATTGTAATGGACATTGCATCGCTTCTTTTTTGTAGGTTATATTAGATATAATTATTTTATTCAGCGTTCTTAAAACTCATATTATACATAAAAAACAATAAAAGGTTCTTTTTCTTATTCAGCAAATAATCAGTTATAATACTGCCATCGTTGACAAATACAACTAAGAGTTATGCCATGTCTAAAATTAAATATGCTTTTATTATCATGCTACCGTTACTTATCACAGCTTGCCAAACAACGAAATCTCAAAACAATACGTCGGTTGCGCAACAATGGCAAGTTCATCAACAAAATCTAAAACAAATAAACGCTTTTCAAGTAAAAGGTAGTATCGCTTATATAAGTGATAAATCGCGTAGTTATGGACGATTTTTGATAACTCAACAATCAACCGATAATTACCAAGTCAAATTGACCTCACCGGTTGGTACCAACATTTTAACTTTAAACGCAGAGCCTAATTATGCTCAATTGATTGATAAACATGGTGGAAGCTACCAAGATGTCAATGTTGAAAATCTCATGAAAAAAATATCTAATGTAAATATCCCACTTAATTCTTTACACAATTGGCTAAAAGGTTTTTCAGACAATATCAATACTGACAAATTAGACAATTCAGGGCGATTAATATCAACAATATTTGTGCAAAATAATAATAAGTGGACATTAAAAATTCCAAGTTACGCAGCTTACACCTATAAAAATCAAAAAATTGATTTGCCAGCTACTATCGAACTTACGCATGATGACGAACTTGTCCGCTTAAAAATTAGTGACTGGATTTTAAAATAACGGAAAATAGTGATGAAACAGTGGTTATCTCCTGCTAAATTAAATTTATTTTTATATATTACTGGTCGTCGTGCAGACAACTATCATAATTTACAAACGTTGTTTCAATTTATTGATTATTGTGACACCGTAACGTTTAGTGCACGCAAAGATAACAAGATTAACTTATTAACCGATTTTGCAAACATACCAGCTAATAAAAATTTAATTGTCATTGCCGCTGAACAATTAAAAAATTATACCAATCGCAATGATCTAGGTGTAGATATCGCAATTGATAAAAAGATCCCTATGGGAGGAGGATTGGGAGGCGCATCGTCCAATGCGGCGACGGTATTAGTGGCTCTTAATCAGTTATGGCAACTTAACTTATCCACTGAAACATTAATGGATATAGGGCGAAACATTGGTGCCGATGTCCCTATTTTTATTTATGGACATGCTGCTTTTGCTGAAGGAATTGGCGATCAATTTCAACCTATAGATATACCAGAATATTGGTACCTAGTCACTTACCCTAATATTGAAATATCTACAGTTAAAATTTTTAATGATCCTGAGCTAACTCGTAACACACCGGTCCAAAACATCACTGATTTGCTTTCATTGCCGTTTAACGAATTGCAAAATGATTGTGAAAGCATTGTTCGAAAACGCTATCCTAAAGTAGACAATATAATTACTTACCTTTCTCAATATGGTACTACTCGATTAACCGGCACCGGTGCATGTGTTTTTACACAGTGTGAATCAAAGCAGCAAGCATTAACCATTCAAAACAAACTTAAAGAACTCTCAATCCATAGTTTTGTGGCTAAATCATTAAACTCTTCACCTTTATACGCAAATTAAACAAAAGACCTTAATCTAAAAATATCATTAGATGATTAAGGTTTTTTATAAATAATGCCAATGGTTAAATATTAAATAAGCTACATTTGTGCCAAGCGCTAATCTTGCTATCACTAATAATAGTTAAGTTCAAATCAAACTAAACAACAAAATAAAAAATAGTTGTCTTTTTTTCGGTTGCAACGCTTCGTGTTTATTTAATATGCTACCGGATTGTTAATTCCTCAGTTATTAAATTAACTAAAATTGGGACTTTTAAAAATTATGCTTATTACTAATGTCGAAAAAATAAAACAATATTATCAAGCTTTACTGGCAAAGGATGCGCACTATATCGGGATATTTTACGCAGGCGTTAAAACAACATCGATATTTTGTATTGCGACTTGCCGAGCAAAGAAACCAAAATTTGAAAATGTAGAATTTTTTAGTACTTTTAAAGAAGCCCTTGATGCAGGGTATCGTCCTTGTAAAATTTGTAAACCAACTGAAAACGCAAATGAAGCACCACCAGAAGTTGTTAAAGCTATTACATTAATTACACAAAATCCCAAAACAAAAATATCGGATACACAATTAAAAGAACATCAAATAACTCCCGAAACAGTCAGACGCTGGTTCAAAAAACACTATGGTATTACTTTCCAATCCTACCAAAGAATGTATCGAATTAATCATGCCTTTCAAGAGCTTAAAATCGGCAAAAATGTCATTAATACCGCTTATGATACAGGATATGAATCTTTAAGTGGCTTTGGATATACCTATAAAAAAATCACCAAAAATGCCCCATTAATAAGCATTAACCAAGACATTATCCTAATTAATCGCTTAACAACGCCATTAGGACCTATGTTTATATGCTCCACTAATCAAGGGATCTGCTTATTAGAATTTGTCGACAGACGAATGTTAGAAACCGAATTCGAACAGCTGCAAAAACAGTTAAAATTGCAGATAATTTTTGGAGATAACCAGCATATAAAACAAGCAAAAGAAGAAATTACTGAGTACTTTCAAGGAAAAAGACAACATTTTAGTGTCAATTTGCATACACCAGGAACAGATTTTCAGCAAACCGTTTGGGACAGTTTAAAGCAGATCCCTTATGGCAAACTAACTACCTATAAAGCACAAGCAGAAAACATCAATAATCCACATGCTATACGTGCAGTTGCAAACGCAAATGGGTTTAATCGAGTCGCAATTATCATACCTTGTCACAGGGTCATTGGATCAAATGGTGAATTAATGGGATATGGCGGAGGATTAGAAAGAAAACGCTGGTTAATTGAACATGAAAAAAATCACTCAAAGCAAAATTAAATGTATTTGTAAAAATTTTAAAAAAACATAAAGTGTTTAAAAAGAATTTTTTACGGCATGGTATCATTTAATGATTAATTACGATTTTACTAATGAAACAAATATACTAATTGATAAGTATTGCTAGTTTTTAGCATGATATTACGGTTTCTTTATTGCAACTAAAAAGTTTGCAGGTATATAATGAAAAATTAGCAACTCTTATAGAAAAGGCTTAGAGAGCATTTAAATGAATCAGTTACAAGAAAAACTTGCATTAATTAAAAACAGCATTCTTACCATTCCCAATTACCCAAAAGAAGGGGTTTTGTTTCGTGATATCACCAGTTTACTTGCTGATCCTATTGCATTTAAAACCACTGTTGAATTACTAATTGATCATTATCGTAATAAAAAAATTGATAAAGTTGTTGGCACAGAAGCGCGAGGGTTTATTTTTGCAGCACCAATTGCGTTAGCATTGGGTGTAGGTTTTATTCCTGTTCGTAAACCTAATAAATTACCTCGTCACGTGTTTAAAGAGGAATATCAACTTGAGTACGGCACAGACACATTAGAAATTCACACAGATGCCATTAAACCAGGTGAACGGGTATTAATTATTGATGATTTACTCGCTACTGGTGGAACAATCGCTGCAACAGCTAACTTAATTCGGAAAGCTGGTGGTATTGCCGAAAATGCTGCATTTGTGATCAACTTACCAGATTTAGGTGGCAAATCCAAGTTAACGGATATGGGGATTGATTGCTTTACTTTAGTTAATTTTGACGGAGAATAATGATTACTATTAAGGGCACGCTTGGTGCCCTTTTTTCATTTTAAGTACCATTCATTTCTTTTCCTTTCTAAAATCAAACCCGCAAACCCGTAAGTTATTTTTGTTGTATACAAAAAATAGATATGCACGCCTCACTTCATCTAAATTCAGCTGTACCGATCAAAACAAGAAAATAATAAAAAAACCAACTAAAACGAATAAAAATACACTTCACATCTTGATTAAGCTTTAAATGTGAATTATTATTCAATAATTAAGCATAATTATTTAAAAGGAAATAAAATGAAAAAATTTAACCACATTATTACAAGAATTCCCGCCAAATCACTTATTAACGGTTTAACTTCAGCTAACTTGGGCAAACCAGATTATCAAAAAGCCTTAGATCAACATAATAATTATATTCGTGCATTACAGCAGTGCGATGTTGACATCACCATTTTACCCGCTGATGAACGCTTTCCAGATTCAGTATTTGTTGAAGATGCAGTCCTTTGTACGCCATATTGTGCCATTATTACAAGACCGGGAGCCGAAAGCCGCAGGGAAGAAACTGAAATTATTGCTGAGACCATCGAAAGATTTTATCCGAATAAAGTGGAAAGAATTAACGCACCCGGTACAGTTGAAGCGGGCGATATAATGATGGTTGAAAACCACTACTACATTGGTTTATCGGCTCGAACCAACCTAGCTGGCGCTAACCAAATGATAGCTATTTTAGAAAAGTATGGATTAACGGGCTCGGTGGTTAAACTCGAAAAAGTGTTACATCTAAAAACTGGTCTTGCTTATTTAGAGAATAACAACTTATTAGCAGCAGGCGAATTTATCACTAAACCCGAATTCCAACACCTTAATATTATTGAAATCCCTGAGCAAGAAAGTTATGCGGCTAACTGCATATGGGTTAACGACCGCGTTATTATGCCAGCAGGCTACCCAATCACAAAAGGCAAAATCGCAAAGCTTGGTTACCAAGTTATCGAAGTGGATACCTCTGAATATCAAAAAATAGATGGTGGCGTAAGTTGCATGTCATTACGATTTTAAAATGATTGAATGAAAAACTGCTAATACTCAACTCAACAATAAGCAAATTATGAATACACCAATACAAAAAAAGCTAGGCATACTTCCCCTTACCCTATTAGTTGTTGGCAGTATTGTAGGGAGTGGAATTTTTAGCCTACCACAAAACATGGCCGAAGGGTCAGGCACTGCAGGGATTTTAATTGCATGGACAATAACCCTTTTGGGCATGTTTATGCTAACACGGATATTTCAGTATTTATCGATCCGATTTTACAAAATCAATGATGGATTATACGGCTATGTGCGAGAAGGATTTGGCGATTATATCGGCTTTAATGCAGCATGGGGATACTGGATATCGGCATGGATGTCGTGTACTAGCTACTTAGTTATTTTATTTAGCGCATTAGGATCTTTTGACTGCTTGAGCTTTTTTGGTCATGGCACCACGTTACCAGCAGTTATTGCGGCTATTTTATTGTTATGGATAGTACATTATTTTGTATTGAAAGGAATATATCGTGCCTTCTTATTAAATTGTTTAGTGACATTGGCTAAAATTGTGCCTATTGGTTTATTTATTGTTTGTGTTAGCCTAGCCTTTAAAATATCGACATTTAAGATCGACTTTTGGGGAACTGCGCAATTAGGATCAATTATTGATCAAGTTAAAAACACCATGCTTTATACCGTTTGGGTCTATTTAGGGATTGAAAGCGCAACGGTTTATGCCAAAAGAGCCAAAAATATCATTAGTATTAGTCGCGCAACCTTTTTTGGCTTTGCCATTACCAGTTTATTACTTATTTGCGTATCTGTGTTATCGCTTGGCATTGTGCCACAGCAAGAACTGGCACAAATGAAAAACCCATCAATGGCCTTAGTCATTGAACGTGTCATTGGTAGCTGGGGTGCAACCTTGATCAATATCGGCTTAATCGTGTCGGTCAGTGGTGGATTATTATCGTGGCTAATGCTAGCTGCCGAAATGCTATTTTTAAGCGGCCAAGGCAAACAGCACACGGTGCCAAGTTGCTTTGGTAAACTCAACAAAGCGGGTACACCTTTCAACGCATTATGGTTAACAACAAGCTTAATAACGGTATTAATTATCCTTGCTCATTTCAATCAATCGGGCTACAACACCTTAATCCAGTTATCAACCTCAATGGTGCTGATCCCCTACTTGCTTTCGGCACTTTTCGTTTCCAAACTGGCTATTCAACAAGGCAAAGCCTATTTAATTATAATTGGCGCTTTAGGATCGATTTATGGAGTATGGTTGATTTATGCTGGTGGTACAACTTATTTATTACTTTCCATGATACTCTATAGCGTGGGACTATGTTTTTACCTCTATGCCAGAAAGGAACGATCTTTACCAGCATTTAGTTATTTGCACGACAAAGTGTATGCTATTGCAATTATCCTATTAGCTGTCATCGCTATTTTATACTTCTTGATCTGATCATATTTAGTCGAGGCTTTTTGACAATCTCAAATAGCCTCATATGAGCAAAAAATACGAATATATAAAAGGAATACAAGCGACTTAAATAATAAGTTATATTTGTATATAACATTAATTTTATGCTTTAACTTTTGAGGATGAAAATTTCTTTTATCAAGATTTATTACTTACTATTAAATAACTTAGATTCACTATGAAATTAAAAATAAGTAAGCATCTAAGCGTTATTTTCGAAACAGATAAAAATCAGCTAACAACCGTCTAAACTCTTGTGAATAACGCCCATCATCCTCTCGCATACACAATTCCTGCGAATTAACCTTATTAGACTGAATTAATGAAAAAGCCATCAACGACAACGAAAAGTCTTTATCTGCACTATATCTAACATTCATCAATTCGTGTAAATATAACTGATTAGATTCACATAATAACCTAAACTGATTAGATAAATGATAAGGCAAAACTAAACAAAATTGACCTGCGGGGTTTAATAAACGCTTAACCGTGTCAATAAGCTGTTGAAAGTTTAAACTTTCGGTATAACGTGCTAATTGCCTTTGTGGATTACGACAATCAACAGCTGATTCAAAATAAGGAGGATTTGTCACAATCAAATCATAGCCCACGGCATGACTTGGCTCAAATTGATTAATATCGATATTAATCGCATTAACCGAGGTAAACCCAGCTTGTTGGCTATTTTGCTGGCATTGTGCCACTGCCTGCACATCAATATCAATCGCATCAATTTGACAGTGATTATGTTCTAATCGCTGAGCTAACATCAACGCAATTACGCCACAACCGCAGCCAATATCCAGTATTTTTTGCGGAGCAGAACGAATGGGCGCCCATGCGCCTAACAAACAACTATCAGTTGTTACCTTCATTGGACTTTTGTCGTGCCCAACAAAAAAACGTTTAAAGGTAAAGCCACCTTTTTTTAATGGTAATGGATTATTGTGCATGTTTAAACTTCTTAAACAAAGGTTTATTTGACGCAATCGCATCAGCCCAGCGCGTTGGTTCAGGCAAGCGATAGCCACGCAAGCATAAATTAACCCATTTTAAAGCGCTATCTTGACTCACTCGGTGACCGGCCGAAATAAATAAAGGATTGCAATTATTTTTACTGCATAGCACCCAACCAATCTGGTCTTGCTTATCTTGCAAAGGCGTGACACTACCTGCTTGTTTTGGCAATGGTTTATACTGACCGCACAACTTTTTTTTAGCCACTCCAATCGTTGGCATATCTAGCAACAAACCTAAATGACTGGCAATACCTAAACGTCGAGGGTGAGCAACCCCTTGTCCATCAACGAACAATAAATCGGGTTTCTGAGTTACCTGCTGCCATGCCTCGATCAGTGCTGGATACTCACGAAAAGATAAATAACCGGGAATATAAGGAAACTGTGTTCTTATTCGAGCAATATGGTACTCAACAACCTTAAAATCAGGATAAGTAAGAACAACAATTGCAGCTCTAGTCACATGACCATCATCCTCAAAACCGACATCGGTTCCACCAATAAATTTAACCGACTGACAAAACGCATCGGTTAATATAACTTGTTTTGCTAACGTCTGTTGTGTTTGCCTTAATTGTTCTAAATTAATAGACATTTTGATTCTGATCAGTATTATTATCTACAATAAATTGATTTTACCAGAATTAGCATGCCATATACATCAGCAAATCCCGTTGAACTAACAGAAGAAATAAAAAAAGTCACTTTATTGTCAATGCTGCGCCAGTTACATCAACCGAACAATCCAGCGATTTTATTAACCAAATAAACGATGCCAACGCTACTGACAACTGCTGGGGGTAGAAATTCCTCGTGTTGTTTTTAGTAATTAGAGAAAACATAGTAATGAATATACATAAAAAAACAACATTAACGCCTTATCATAGACAAGAAATATGACGTCTATATCATAAAGAAAAATAACCGCAACTGATTTGGCTAACCGCTTTATGGTCAGTCGCTAGGCCATTTATAGCGAGCTAAAGAAAGCTCGCTTGAACCTTTTTGTTCCTTTAACCAGTAGGAATATCGGCGTGTTCCTGCAGATTAACAAATAAAGACTAAGGAGTAACGCAAACAGTATTTCTATAGTTGCCTTTCCAATCTCTCATCACAGATCCACTGGACGTGTCCGTTCCGTACACGTGGTCACTATCCCCCGCCCAATCACTCGTCCAAATCCATATAGCGGGGTAGAAATGATGAATATAATTCGTCGGCCATCCCCACTCAGTTACAAATCCAGCCCCTATTCGGCGCTGGGCACGATTATTAGGTGACGACGGCATGGCACCGAACTTACTACCTGGACACTTAAAGTAGGGGTTGGTAGAATCCTTACCATCACCCCGATCAATACAAACAGCATTGGTCAGGTCTTTGACCTGTGTCAAACGATACCCCAAACTAGGACACCAAGCTTCTTGCTCTTGAAAGGTCCCCCCCCACCCTTTCCTCGGATCATATTTATAATCTCCACGGATCACAAACCACTTCTGCAGGACAAACCCATATTTAATTACCTCGTTCCCCCCGCTATCTCTACCTATTATCTCAAAGGTCTGTGGTAACCTTGGCACAGCAATTCGACTTGGGTACGGATTCTGCCATTGAGAGTTTGTTGTCGCTGGACCTTTTAGCGTAACCTTAAGAAAAGACATGCTTCTATTTATACCTCTACACACATCAAATTCGATCTCTAAGCATCGCATTTCTGTTACTCTTTCCAACAATATGGTGATGATCCCCTCATTCGGGGATGACTCCCATATCAATTCATCGACCTCTCCAACCATGAGTAAATAAAAATAAAGTCCATCAGCTCCTGTAGTTGGAAAATTTAGCGCATATGATGCCGGATTGGTTGATTGGACTAAGGCTCCATAATCTGGATCCCATATACCAGGGATAGTAAACCTGAATTGTCTGTAGGATTCAAGAATAGGTCTTACATACTTGAGCTCTCCCCATTGTAACGCTGGTAGTATTATGGCATCACTACGATTATCCCCTCGACCATTTTGACCTGCCAATGCTGGCAAATGCCATAAACATGACAATAATAACAATGCCAATAGTACTTTTCGGGATAATTTTGATAGTGATTTGAGAAATAACTTCGAGAATATAAACGAGGCAAGAGGAAAAACGCATCTGATGCATCTATTTGATAAATTTAAGACATTGGTTTGCCAGTGCTGGTGTCTAAAATGATAATGCATTACTGTTCACCTGTCAAGTAAATTTATGTTTTATTTCGATTTTTTATATCTATTTGCTTATTAAATAAGCTGATTTTTAAAATCGGTGAAAGTATAACCGTTTTAAAAAAGCTTGGCTAGCTTTTTTGAGGAATTTTGGGGTGAAAATTAATTAAGTGTAGGAAAACGCCGAGTTGTTTACACTTCATGGCTAAAATAATCCTCTAAAAACTCATAAGGCGTTTTCCTACAATTAACTTGTTCTTGCTTTTCAAAAGAAAGTGACCATGTCACGCACAGGTATTTCATTAACAGGTATATCAGGAAATTGATTATAAAAATGTTTGCATACAACAGCTTGAAATAGTGTGGCAGTTTTATCTCTAGCGTTGATACATATTTTTTCCATTCAATAATCAAGGCAGGCATTCAAAATCAGACTTTTATCGTTTGCTTGGTTGTGTTTTTTGTTCTATTCCTTTGTTATATAGGTCTCTCAGTTCATCAACTAAAATCCTAGCATCTTTAAGCGATAATGATGGATAACGCGCCCTATTGTCATTCTTTGAGCTTTTCAGTTCCATCTGTAACGAAATTGAAATGCAATTGTTCCTTTTTGTGATATTCTTACGCCTAAACCATCACCATCGGTTAACTCAGGCAACCCAATATAAGTTTTATTTAATATTGATTTTAATTTTGTATCACTTAATACCATTGTATTTCTATATTCTGTAAACATCTGCAATGTGAACAAATAAAAAATGCTTAAATAGCTAAAAACAAAAATGAATAAGAATTATTATATAATTGAATTTAAATAAATAAAATAAAAATTACGAGCAAAGCTACACAATGAAAAACAACCAAGAACAGCCTACTTTTTACTTTCATGATTATGAAACTTTTGGAACTCATCCAGCATTAGATCGTCCCGCACAATTTGCTGGGGTTCGAACTGATAAAGATTTTAATATTATTGAAGAACCTCTTGTTGTATATTGTCATCAATCCCCAGATTATCTACCCAATCCTGAAGCCGTACTAATAACGGGAATTACCCCTCAAGAAGCTAATCAAAAAGGTGTTTGTGAAGCAGAATTTACTCGCCTAATTCATCAAGCTTTTAGTGAACCAAATACATGTATTCTTGGCTATAATAATATTCGTTTTGATGATGAAGTTACTCGTAATATTTTATATCGTAATTTTTATGATCCTTACGCCTATAGTTGGAAAAATGGAAATTCCAGATGGGATCTGCTTGATGTAGTGCGAGCTTGTTATGCACTAAGACCAGAAGGAATTAATTGGCCAACAAATGATGCAGGCTTACCAAGTTTTCGTTTGGAGCATTTAACAAAAGCGAACAATATTAAGCATGAACATGCACATGATGCGATGTCTGATGTTTATGCGACTATTGCAATGGCTAAATTAATAAAAGCAAAGCAGCCTAAATTATTTGATTATTTTTTCCAATTACGTAAAAAAAATAGAGTTGCAGAACTTATTGATGTGGTTAATATCACGCCACTAGTTCACGTATCTGGCATGTTAGGTAGTTACCGTGGAAACTTATCTGTAGTTGCACCTATAACTTGGCATCCAGTACAAAATAATGCCGCTATTATTTGTGATTTAACGGGAGATATTGATCTCTTAATTGAACTCCCTGTCGAGCAAATAAAAGAAAAATTGTACACAAAAACTGAAGATCTCCAATTGGGGGAAGCACGAATACCTTTAAAATTGGTTCATACCAATAAATGCCCTATTATTGCACCACTAAAAACCTTATTACCTGAAAACGCCGAACGGTTTAACATTGATATAAAGCAATGCATAATCAACCAACAAAAACTATTACAAAATCAAAAATTATTACAAGATAAAATGCAGGCGTTATTTAATATCGATGATAATAGCCCTATTAATACTATTAATTCTGATGTTGATGCTCAAATTTACGGGAGTTTTTTTAATAACCAAGATAGGTTACGCTGTGACACTGTACGAACAACTCCAATCCAGTTATTAGGTAGTTTATCAATAACGTTTGATGACCCTCGCTTAGCTACACTATTTTTTAGATACAAAGCACGAAATTATCCACAAACATTGACAGAACATGAACAACTTATCTGGAAGGATTATTGTCGTGATAAACTTCATGTTCAAAAAATCCAAGATTACTTATTAACATTGGAACAATATGCAGAAACTTATATTCACCAGTCAGAGAAACTTGCAATCATTAAACAACTTTATCATTATTGCCATTATTTAGTTGGTAATTAATTTTGACGGGCGTATTATATATGCAAATAAACCTAATTTCACACTAACTATAGGCATAATAATCATAATTTAAAATTAAGATTAAATTTACGTTATGAAACATTTTCTAGCTAAGCACGCCACTATCAAACATCGATTATATTCTTTGTACTATACACTTTTTAGTTATGGTCGGGGATTGGTCATATTAACTCTCTGTCTATGGGGTGGTGATATTATTTCTAAAATATTACCTATAATGATTCCTGGCAGTATTATCGGTTTGTTAATTCTATTCTTCTTACTTGCCTTTCAACTAATTCCCACCTGTTGGATCAAAAATAGCTGTAATCTATTCATGCGTTACATGACATTACTTTTCATTCCTGCTGCAATGGGAATAATGGATAATTATTCACTTTTATTGCAAAATTGGATACCGATAATATTTGGCTGTGTTGGTGGATCATTCATTGTATTACTTTTAACTGCTTTTTTAACGGAACAATGTCATAAGGTCATGCCAAAAAGAAAAGATGAGGACCTTCAACCATGATATGGATGCTACCATTAACGCTTTGTGTTTTTCTCGTTATTCGAAAAATATCGTTTAAAATAAAAAGTCCATTATTTAATCCCTTAGTGATTTCGGTCATAATCCTAATTCCAATATTGCTGCTTACCAACACAAGCTATATACAATACATTGGTAATGTGCAAATCATTAATGATTTATTGCCTTATTCAGTTGTTGCCCTCGCCTATCCTTTATATGAACTTATTCCACAAATTAAAGCACGTTGGAAGTCAATTATGATTATTACTTTTATCGCCTCGCTTTCTTCAATGATAACCGGTGTTTGTATTGTATTTTGGCTAGGTGGGAATACTGAAATTGCCGCATCGGTTTTACCTAAATCGGTGACCACAGCTATTGCTGTAACAATTGCGAATAGTCAAGGAGGAATACCATCTATAGCTGCACTTTGTGTGATACTAGTTGGTACGCTAGGTGGCATATTTGGACATCAAATATTGAATTTAGTAAAAATAAAATCAGCACCAGCGAGAGGATTATCAATTGGTGCGATCTCACATGCTGTTGGAACCGCTCGTTGTATCGAAGTTGATTATAATGAAGGTGCATATAGTTCGTTATCCTTGGTTTTATGTGGCATCATGACATCATTGACAGCACCGTTTTTATTTCCAATAATGGTATTTATTTTTAACTGGTTTTAGCATGAAATTAAAAAAACTTATTGCTTATATAGCTAGTTTCTGTTTGGTTTCAATGCTGGCAATTGCCAGTTTAGATTATTGGATCAGCTATAAAACAGCTCCTTATATTTATCATGATGAAAACCTATTGCCCTATCGAGCAATTGGTGTTGTGCTTGGTACCTCAAAGTATGTTCGAGGTGGTGGCTTAAATGATTTCTACCGTAATCGCATTAATGGAGCAATTGATCTTTATTGGCAAAATAAAGTTGATTATCTATTACTAAGTGGTGATAACGCCCTTTTGAGTTACAACGAACCCATTACTATGAAGAAAGATTTGATAAAAGCAGGTATTCCTAGTAATTCAATTGTGTTAGATTACGCAGGATTCCGAACTTTTGATTCTGTTATTCGAGCCAATAAAGTCTTTGATGCAAATGATTTTACGATTATTACTCAAGAGTTTCATTGCGAACGAGCGATTTTTATTGCTCTAGCACAAGATATACAAGCACAATGTTTTGCTGTGCCTTCCCCTAAAAGTATGAAGTTGGTCAGAATTCGTGAAATGTTTGCTCGAGTTGGTGCTTTTATTGATCTTTATGTTTTGAAAAAAGAACCTAAATATCTTGGTCCTACAATTCCCATCCTCTCGAATACCCAGTAGTCATCTTTAGGGATAAAATTTTGTCAAAAAGTTTCAGGAAAGCATACGTTTTAGTATAAAAACAAAGCAAAAAACTGATAGTCTAATAAATTAGATTGCATTATTATGCAAAAAAATGTAATATTTAATCAATTATTGTTTTAAAAAATATATAACTGACAATGAATATTGAATTAAACCATATTAACTGTTTTTATGGTAAACACCAGGCCTTAAATGATGTTTCTCTCTGCTATCCACTTGGTGAGACTATTGTATTACTTGGTCAGAGTGGCGCTGGAAAAAGCTCTTTATTAAAAGTTTTTAATTTACTTGAAATACCCGCATCAGGACAGATGACTATTGCCAATTCACATTTTGATTTTTCTGAAAAAATCAGTGAATCAACAATTCGTCATCTTCGTAAAAATGTAGGAATGGTATTTCAAAACTACAATTTATGGCCACATTTGACGGTGTTAGAAAACTTAACTGAAGCACCTTGCCAAATATTAAAGTTATCTAAAAAAGAAGCTAACGATAAAGCAATGGCTATTTTAAACAGATTACAAATTGATGATATGGCCAAGCGTTATCCGCTTCATCTTTCAGGCGGTCAACAGCAACGTGTTGCTATTGCTAGAGCATTAATGATGGAACCTCAAATATTATTATTTGATGAACCAACAGCAGCATTAGATCCTGCGATCACATCACAAATTGCTGAAATTATTAATGAACTTTCTGAAACGGGAATTACACAAATTATTGTTACTCACGAAGTCGATTTTGCTCGTAAAGTTGCTTCACAAGTCATTTATATGGAGCACGGTAAGATTATTGAGCAAGGGCAGTTAGAATGTTTTGCTCATCCTCAAACTGAAGAGTTTAAAGCTTATTTGTCACATTAATTAAAATAAATTTAGGTGGATATATGAAAAAAACGTTACTAGCCATTTTTCTTGCAGGAACAGCGTTTGTAGCTCAAGCAACAGACACTTTAACAATCGGCACAGAAGCAACTTATGCGCCTTTTGAATTTACTAATGAAAAAAATGAAATCATTGGTTTCGATATTGATGTGATTAATAAAATTTGTGATGAGATAAAAGCCTCATGCAAAATTGTCAATCAGTCATTTGATGGCTTAATTCCTAGTTTAAAAACTCGTCGAATTGATGCTGCTATAGCTGGAATTGATATTACGCCAGAACGTCAAAAGCAAGTTGATTTTACCAAAATTTATTATGATGATAGCTCAATTCAATTCATTACATTAAAAGATACATTAACTGACCTTCAGCAATTAAAAGGTAAAACTGTTGGCATTCAAAAAGGAACAACTTATCCAAAATATCTAAATGAAAAATTCCCAGATATTAAACAGGTCAGTTACGATAGTTATCAATTTGCTTTTTTAGATTTAAAAGCAAAACGAATTGATGCAATCGTATCAAGTTCAATAGTCGCTGGTGAATGGCTAGGTAAAGATTCTGATATTGTACCATTAAGTGATAAAATCACTGATCATGAATTTTTTGGTGAAGGTTTAGGTATTGCAGTTCGTAAAGGCAATGATCAATTACTAAATCAATTTAACCAAGCTCTGGATAAACTCAAAGCAAATGGTGAATTAGATGTTATTTATAAAAAATGGTTTAATAAATAATTATTAAACAGTAAAACTCGACTTCGCTATGATCTCGCCGCATATTTTGCGGCGAGTTTATTTTTTAATTTAACAACGGTTTTTTTATGTCAGACTTTCTAACAAATGGAACAAACTGGATTCTATCTTTGATGGATGGATATATCTTGCCACTAATGCAAGCTACATTAATTACATTATCATTAGCTTTGGTATCATTAGTTGTAGGAATGTTTTTTGCCTTTATTTTTACGCTATTAGAATCAGCTCCATTCAAACCAATTGCATGGTTAATGTCTCTTTTTAATTTAACGATTCGAGCTTTACCTGAACTATTAATTGTTGTCGCCATTTATAATGGATTACCCTTATTGCTCATATTATTAAATGATGGATTTACAATTAATTTTTACTTCACCTCATTAACAATACAACTCGATATTCAAAATTTTAATATTAACCCTTTTTTATGTGGTGTAGCTGCACTTTCACTATTATATGCAGTCTATGCGTCACAAACGCTTCGCGGTGCATTTAAGGCAATTCCCAACGGACAAAGACAAGCAGCCCAAGTGCTTGGACTTAGTAAATCACGCACATTCTTCCGTATTATAATGCCACAAATGTGGCGTCATGCCTTACCTGGATTAAGTAATCAGTGGTTAATTTTGTTAAAAGATACCGCACTGGTTTCGACCATCGCAATTAATGATTTAATGATGCAAACTAAAACCATTATTGCCCGAACAAATCAACCTTTTTTATGGTATATCATCGCAATGATTATTTATCTCATCATCTCTATTTTTAGCAAAAAAGTAATATCACGAATTGAAAAACGTTCAACTTATTTTGAACAACCAACATCAGCAAAAAGTTAATAAGGTCGTATTATGTCTGATAATTTTATTTATTACCTTAAAATCATACTACAAGGTCTACCTAATACTTTAAGCTTAGGTATTTTGGGAATTCTATCGGCAGGATTACTGGCAATTGTCTTAGCATGTTTATTATCATTAAATTCAAATGTATTAACTAAAGTTATTCGTACTTATATTATTATATTTACGGGTTCACCACTGCTTGTCCAACTATTTTTAATTTATTACGGACCTTCGCAATTTAGTGATACGTTAAGTAAAATGCCTGCCCTTTATGAACTTATTTCATCATCTTGGTTTTGTGCATACTTAGCCTTAACACTTAATAGTGCAGCTTACACAACACAAATTTTTTATGGTGCACTAAAATCTTTACCTCAAGGACAATGGCAAGCTTGTCAAGCGCTTGGTATGAATAAAAAACAAACATTAAAAGTTGTCATGCCATATGCATTAAAACGAGCTCTTTCAACTTATTCAAATGAAGTCATTTTTGTGATTAAAGGCACGGCCTTAGTATCAATGATTCAAGTGATGGATATTATGGGATATAGCAATCAATTAAATGGTGATTATTATGATTTTTCTATTTTTGTGGTTGCAGGGCTAATATACCTCTTGATAAATGGCTTACTGAGCACCATTATGAGAGTTATAGAGAAAAAAGCCCTCACATTCGAAAACTAATATGAGCCAATTTGATTCAACCTCCTTTTTGAAAACAGTCCCACATAAACCGGGAATTTATCAGATGTTTAATGATAAAGAGACGATTATTTATGTGGGCAAAGCCAAAGATCTCAATAATCGCTTAAAAAGCTATTTTAATAGCAGTAAAAAAACACTAAAAACAGATATGCTTGTTAGCCATATCCATCATGTTGAATTTACAATTACCAATACTGAAACTGAAGCCCTGCTACTTGAACAGACATACATCAAAAAACATCAGCCACGATATAATGTGCTTTTAAAGGATGATAAAAGCTACCCGTTTATAAAACTAAGCAAAGAGAGGCATCCTCAACTATCCCTTTATCGTGGAGCAATTAATCGTAAAAAAGATGAATTTTTTGGTCCTTATCCTAGTGGTTATGCAGTTAAACAGATATTAACACTATTGCAAAAAACGTTTCCAATAAGACAGTGTTTAAATACAACCTATCGAAATCGAACTCGTCCCTGTTTGCAATATCAAATTAAACGTTGTTTAGGTCCTTGTGTGCCAGGTTTAGTCAGTGATGAAGACTATTTAGAGCAAGTTAACTATGTTAGGTTATTTTTATCCGGTCAATCAGATCAAATACTACAAAAAATAACCGAAGATATGCAAAAAGCCAGTAAAGAGCTCAATTTTGAAAAGGCTGCGGTTTTGCGTGATCAACTACAAGCAATAAAACATATTAATGAAAAACAAGCTATATATAATAATAATGATAATCTTGATGTCATTGGTTTCCATTATGAATCAGGCTTGGCTTGTATATATGTCTTATTTATTCGAAATGGTCAAACCTTTGGACATCGCTCTTATTTTCCTAAAGTGCCATCGAATACTGAACTAGAAGAAGTTATTGAAACCTTTTTGGGACAATTTTATTTGCAAGGCAATCAAAATAGAAATATCCCTAAAAAGATTTTACTTAATTTTTCGTTGTCTGATAAACAACCAATGGAAGAGACACTGTCACTTATTGCTGAGCATCAAGTTAAACTGGTTGATGAACCCAAAGGTGATAATCTTAAATTACTCAATATTGCAACTGTGAATGCTCAAACTGGGGTTAAAAATAAACTACTAGCAAACTCAACAATTAAACAACGTTACGATGCATTGAAAGCCTTTTTGGGGATTGACAAAATTAATCGAATGGAATGTTTTGATATTAGCCATTTTATGGGTAAAAATACCATTGCATCTTGTGTTGTGTTTGATGATAAGGGACCGGTTAAATCTGAGTTTCGACGCTACAATATTACCGGTATTACACCTGGTGACGATTATGCAGCAATGGAACAAGTATTAACTCGCCGTTACAATAAAAAAGAGCTACCAACTGAAAAAGTGCCTGATATTATTTTTATTGATGGCGGTAAAGGACAACTTAACCAAGCTCTACAAGTATTTGAACAATTGGATGTCAATTGGAACAAAAATCACCCTATTTTAATTGGTGTAGCTAAAGGAGCTGAGCGCAAAGAAGGATTAGAAACCCTCTTTTTTGAAGCTCATGGTACGGGATATTACCTTGATGACCATTCCCCTGCACTATTGCTCATTCAACAAATTAGAAATGCATCACATGATCATGCTATCGTAGGTCAACGTAAAAAAGGGACAAAGCAACTTACTGACAGTGCATTAGAGCATATTGAAGGCATTGGTGCCAAAAGACGTCAAGCGCTACTCAAACATTTTGGCGGATTAAGAGAGTTAAAAAGTGCCAGTATTGACGAAATAGCTCAAGTGCAAGGTATATCAAAATCATTAGCTGAAAAAATTTATCTAAATTTACAACAATAACACATTGAAAAAATAACATATTTCAGGCAACATAACCATTAAGAAAAGACTGTTTTTTATCAATCTCTAATACATTGATTAATAAAATAAAAAAAGAGTTTATGTCACATGAAAATTAATTTTCCAACAGCCTTAACACTATTTCGAGTTATTTTAATCCCTTTTTTTGTGTTGGCATTTTATTTGTTTCCCTATAAATGGTCTGGTTTTTTTTCTGCATTGATTTTTTTAATTGCTGCCGTGACTGATGTATTAGATGGTTATCTTGCCCGTCGCTTAGGTCAAACAACTAAATTTGGCGCATTTTTAGATCCAGTCGCCGACAAAATCATGGTAACAATTGCACTAGTTTTAATTACCCAATATTACCAAGCATGGTGGATCTCAATCCCTGCAATTATTATCGTTTCGCGCGAAATTATAGTATCGGCCTTACGCGAATGGATGGCTGAAATCGGCAAACGCAACAATGTAGCCGTTTCGTCTATTGGTAAAATCAAAACGATAGCACAAATGACAGCGCTAACTTGGCTACTTTGGCGCCCTTGTGACATTGTTATTTACGCAGGTCTTGCAGCATTATTTATTGCAACAGTATTAACGCTATTATCAATGTTACAATATTTATGGATAGCACATAGCGATTTATTAAAAGAAGAATAACTTTTGGTTAATATTTCCATCTAAACATCTTTTTATATGAGTAGTTTTGTTCAAAAAGTTCGTATAAACAAAATTACTCATCCCCTTTCAAATTAAAAATAACTTTATTTAAACCGTCAATCAGTCAAACATTGAACAGTTAAACGATTAATTTAAAATTTTTATTGACTGAAATCATAAGATCGGTAAAATGCACTGCATTCAAAACGAATTACTTCCTAGTAATCAGTTTTGAGCCCGGGTGGTGAAATCGGTAGACACAAGGGATTTAAAATCCCTCGGCCTTTTTGGCCGTGCGAGTTCAAGTCTCGCCCCGGGCACCACTTCTTACCTATGCGGGAATAGCTCAGTTGGTAGAGCACGACCTTGCCAAGGTCGGGGTCGCGAGTTCGAACCTCGTTTCCCGCTCCAATTCAAAATTAATTATTAAGACACTAAGTTAGTAGTAATCATTTTATTTTAAATTAGTTATTAGAAGCTATTTTAATTTTTATAATACCGTTAAACAGCATAAAGTTATTTCGAGGAAAACGCCTTATGAGTTTTTAGAGGATTATTTTAGCCATGAAGTGTAAACAACTCGGTGTTTTCCTACACATTATAATTTCTAATCTAGCATCATTAATTTAAAAGCAGATGCTTAATTCGATAATAAAAAACACTGGGTGATAATGATAAACACCGACAGATTTGAGCTGTTTTATTTCCGGTATTCTTAGGCATCAATGCTATTTACTGCTGTTTGTCAGTTCGATGGTTAAGAAGGCTGAAGCCTTTTTTAATAACTAATTATATCTTTGCAACTACTTAACTTGTTTTTCTAAAGCTTGTATTCGTTTTTACTCATGGGGCATCGCACTACTTAGTTGTCTTGTCATGGAATAATCTCCATAGTCTATGGTTTATCATACCGCTAAAAATGCCACCAAGAAAAGTATACCATTACAAATGGTCCTGATATTGTATAATAGTTTTATAGAGCTTTCAAAATATGTCATCCACTAAATATAAAGTACAGTCAATCAAATAAAAACAATCTGAAAATTAAGAAAAAATGATAAAACAACAAAATTTTTTTCATCAAACAAATGGCAAGATAAATCTTAAATCGTCAATATTAATAGATGTTGATAATGTAAATAATATTCTTTCATTTAATATTAAACCAGAATTAGTAAAAATTCATCAGATGCCATCATTAATTGAAGTTAGCTAAATATTTAGCTCTTTATTTGTTAGAACAAGTGTAATTATTAGATCTTCAAAATTTAATAATTAAGTATAATACTTAATAGCTAACTAGAAGGATTTCCCTGTGTATGTAAAAAAGATAAGATCATTCATTGTATTAGCTACAAGTGATAGTTTTCGCGATGCCGCTGAGAAACTAAATATAACTCAACCAGCACTTACAAAACAAATTCAACTTCTTGAAGGAATATTCGGTTTTCAACTATTTCTGAGAGATAATCATGGTTGTTACCTGACTGATGAAGGTAAAATAATATATAAATACGCACTTAATTTAACCGATGAATTAGATAAATTCTTATGTGTAGTAAAAAAAATAAAAACAGGTAGAACGGGTGTTTTGAATATCGGACATACATTTTCTTTTATAAATATATTACCGGAAATGATAAATAGATATACAGAACACCATCCAATGATAAAAATTCAAATACATGAGTTGGATTCAGCAGAGCAGGAAAAAAGGCTATTATCTGGAGAGTTAGATATAGCTTTTATGGAAAAGCCTGTCAATAAACAAATAAAATATGAAGAGATAGGCACAGATCATTTATTAATTATATCCAATCCAAAAGACAATTTTCAGATTAATAATTTTAATGATATTAATCAAATTTTAGATAAAAATATTCTTTGTTTACCAAATTGTGATTCGCATTTTGAACTATCTCAAAAAATTTCGAAATTTCTTTTAAAAAACTCACTAAATTTTCCACAGGTATATTACACAAATAATGTTTACAACAGTATATCTATGTCCAATTTACATTCAAATGTAACGATATTACCTAATAGTTTAGTTCATAATATTAAATCAAAAATTAAATATCATGAACTCATGGGAAAAGGATCAAAATGGAAAATAGGAATGTCTTGGAATGAAGAAAGAGCAGGTGCTGATGCTCTTACTTTTATTAATGAGATGAAAAATAAATAAATTTATTTACACAGTAAAATATTTATTTTTTATACTAAAAAAAATCGATTACTTTGCTTCCACTTGTATTTAGCAAACATTATATTTTCGTATACTGAACTATATCCGTGACAGCTTGCTAAAGTCTGAGCATGCAGATCAATTAGATACATTATCGTCTCCGCTTGCATTTCCAACACCAAGTTTACCAGCATATAAAACTATAAAAATAGCTAATATCAACAAAATACACATCATGATTGGTAATACTCTTGCATCGAAAACATTTAGCAGCATTCCGCCACAAAAACCACCACCAGCTATTGCCAAATTCCAAAGTGATACAAGTAAAGACTGTGCAATATCAGCAGATTCTCCTGTTATTTTTGCTGATGCTGTTTGAAATAATGTTGCTCCACCGCCAAAAGCCAATCCCCATACTACAATTGAGACTAAGATTAACGAATAAATGTTATCAAAAGCATAAAATAATAATCCGGAGATAGCAAAAAAACTGAGAGATAAAATAATCAACTTACGTAAATATTTGTCAATAAATATCCCAACAATAGCAATACTGATAATCGATGAAATACCAAAAATAAATAGAACTACATCGACATTCATTTCATTTCCTGAAAGTTGTAAATATGGTGATATATAGGTGTAAAAAATATTATGACCAAAAGCGAAAATAAAATTTATTACTAAAATCGATTTTACATAAGGTATAGATAATACAGAAAAAATGGCATTCTTTTTCTTCGTTTTTAATGCTTCTAAATTAGGTAGTTTTAGGCATATCAAAATGACCAACAACAAAGAGATTATTGTAATTATATGAAAAGTTAATCTCCAACCGACTAACTGACCTATTAATGTGCCCAATGGAATACCTATAGATAAGGCTATCGGAACCCCTAGCATAACTATAGTTATTGCTCTTCCTTTTTTATCATCACTAACCATTCTTGTTGCGTAACCAGCCACCATTGCCCATAAAAGACCAGCAAAAATACCAGCTAAAAATCTAGCTATTAATATCATAGTAAAAGACAGAAAATATGCAGTCATAAAATTAGTAATGCCAAAACCAAGTATAACTGTTACTAATAATTTTTTTCTATTCCAACTTTGTGTAGCAATTGTTAATGGGATAGCAGATAGTAGAGAACCTAATGCGTAAAGTGTCACTAATTGACCCGCTTGAGCTTCTGTAACACTTAGATCTTCACTTATTAACAGTAAAAAACCAGCAGGCAAAGCTTCTGTCATAATTGAAATAAACAGTGCTGTTGCTAAGGTAAGAAGGCTCAATGTGGGAAATGTATTATTTGTTCTTTCCATGTAATTCGCTCATATTATAAATTTGTTTGGGGTTAAATTGAATTTATTCATCAAAGCCATAGCTAACCATATCCTCCTTAGGATAATGTTCCCTATGAATAACAAAATTAGCCATGCTTTTATCAATAAAGGCAATGTCCTTTGGACTTAATGTGATATTTACAACTTTAATATTTTCAAGTAAATAACTTAACCTCCTTGTGCCAGATATAGGAAAAATATTCTTAGATTTACTAAATAATTAGGTAAGTAATACACAATGAATTCATGCTAACAAATAATTCTATAGCTGTATAATTCCAATCATTTATTACATAATGAAAAATATTTATCACAATTAACTATCAATTTAGATGAGCTGAACCACACAAAATGTTAGATGCTTTTATTAAATAACTTGTCAATGAATGGTTTAGTGCCATAAAATGATGATTAGAGGATTAGTCAAAATTGTTTTTTACGCTTTGAGTCTACAGAAGTCCATAAGCGTCCATTAAGAACCACAAAGAACTAGTCCAAAAGGTGAGCAAAAGCAATATAGATGCCTGGATAATTCTTTTATATACAACAGCTTAATAAGCTGGATTCGAACCTCATTTCCCGCTCCAATTTTATTTAATATTAAACCGTAAGGTATCATTCATAATAAAATAGAAAGCTATCTGGGTAAATATACTCCCCTACTCGGTAAAAACTCCTTGGTCGAATAACCTTATCCATGATACTTTGTAAATACCCCAAACTTAGTACAAGATTCAAGTAGAAAATCATGCTGCTTGTTTTAGGGTTTTATACTCAATCGGCGTCATATTATTTAGTGCTTCATAAGGTCTTTCGGTGTTATAAATCGTTAACCATTCTTCGGTTATTGTCCTTGCTTGTGCTAAGTTGTTAAAAAGATATAAATCGAGTAATTCAGTACGATAGGTACGATTAAATCGTTCAATATAGCCATTTTGATAAGGACTACCGGGCTGGATATAATCAATGGCTATATCATGTGATTTAGCTTAGCTTATAAAGGTTTTTCCTGTAAATTCTGGCCCATTATCGACCCGTATTTTTAATGGATACCCATGATATTCGGCCAGTTTATCTAAGTAACGGGTAATTCTCCCTGCTGGTAAGCTTACTGCAATATCAATGCCTAGCGCCTCACGATTAAAGTCATCGATGACATTGAATGTCCTAAAGCGACGTTGATTAC
>NZ_WTEV01000085.1 GCF_009795885.1 Gilliamella sp. Pas-s25
AGATGAATTTAGAAAAAATATTAGAAAAGATGAAAATACAAATAAGTAAGATCTAAACAATAATGGAGAGAATTTAAACGTGATAAAAACGCAGCCCATATTCCATTAGATGGATCAGGATATTAATTTATGAACGAGAATATACTATATAATTTTTTGAAAAATAAACCATCCCTTTTACATTATGATGATGAACTAAAGCTAATAGGTATTATGACTAGACTACCTATGAGTTGGCTCATTAAAAATAAAGATGAATTTATTTGTGCTTTAGACCAATTATATGACTCACATACGGATGGTGGATTTTTATTACAAGAGGAATGTGACGATATTATATTTGATAATTTTTGTGAATGGCTAAGAGAAGTAAATAATAAAACCGGCATAGCGACATTAATGTATATTGATGATTTTGATCCGAAAGCACTAGGACTAGATGAATTTAGAAAAAATATTAGAAAAGATGAAAATACAA
>NZ_WTEV01000086.1 GCF_009795885.1 Gilliamella sp. Pas-s25
TGCCATTACCCACCTCAATACCCAATGATTGAAAGACATAATCCCATTTACCTACGGCTTGGGCTGTAATTTCATTGATTTTCATCTTATAACCCCTTGCGCTCAGTTTCGCTTCTAAATAGCTTTTTAGAATCGTTAATTAAGTCTGATACAGCATAAAGGGCATAGGAGCGTAATTCTTCGTTAATTGGCGTGTTTGAATCACAATCAGCCATTAAAAGCGTGGTGATAGCGTTGGCTTGTCCTAGTTTTGTATTGATAGTATTTATTGCGTCCAGTGAGATATTAGCCATTGTTTTTCTCCTCTTTTAACCCGTGCCCTTGTAACTCATCAAAAGCTTGCTCTACTAAATCAACAATAACCCACAGTAAATTACTCATGTCGGCTTGTTCGATAAAAGGCTCGTCATATCCTGCGCACTTATAATTAGTGTTATCCAAAGCGATTTTAGCCATGCTCCGAACTT
>NZ_WTEV01000087.1 GCF_009795885.1 Gilliamella sp. Pas-s25
TGTAGATTTATTTTACGTTTTAATCCCTTTAGAGAAATATTAACTTGTTTAAAATCACTACAGGTCTTCCTTATTATCGGCTTAACATAACTAGCCTCTGTAATAGGAGTATTTAATGCCGAAAATAGTGTTTCAGCAAACTCTAACGCAATATTTTGTGAAATATTTTCTGTATTATATAAAACAATGCCACTGTACATAGCTAATTTCCTTCTTTTATACCTTTAATTAATAAATCTAACCGATGTTTTATATCCCTCGCATTATATGGATGCTTAAATGAAGAAATAGCATCCTCTCTATAAATCCCTAATATCCTCATAGCCTCTTCATTTCGGGTAAGTAAATAATCAAAATTTGTCATATCAGATTTAGAGGCTATCTCTATCGCATGCACTTTCCCATTTTTATCAATAGCCATAACATCAGGTCTGCGTGTAGATTTACTTTCACCT
>NZ_WTEV01000088.1 GCF_009795885.1 Gilliamella sp. Pas-s25
CCAATCTCTAAATGATGATGATTAATAATATTAGCGGTATAAATCATTCTCAGTCGTTTATTGTCATCTAATTTTTTTTCGTCAAAATAATATTTTTCGTAAGGATATATTGTGGCAAAGTTGAATGCCATTGCATACTCAATGGCATTATTTGCACTCTTACACCCCGAATATTTTATGCCATAAGAAAAATAGTTTTGACGTGCAAAGTTCTTTATCAATTCCAAAACAATACCATCATGATCAAGTTTATTATCATATAAAATATAAATATCATTTCTACCGCCAAATTCTTCCGTATGATAAGCCAAACGTAGGCGACATATATTGTCTAATACATTCGATGTAGCAAAGGTTATAATTTTCTGTAGATTTATTTTACGTTTTAATCCCTTTAGAGAAATATTAACTTGTTTAAAATCACTACAGGTCTTCCTTATTATCGGCTTAA
>NZ_WTEV01000089.1 GCF_009795885.1 Gilliamella sp. Pas-s25
TGGATCTGTTGTTGGCGCCACGCCGTCATCAAATTCTAAACATGCTGATCGTCGGATTGGTGCTGGTATGTTCGGAGAGTGGGGGAACTTAACAGAGTATAGATGGGATCATGGAGGGAATAATTACTGTAAACAAAACCTTCATGACCCAGGATGCTTTGGATGGGCTTCCTGGGTAAGTGATTTTCATGCTGATGTTGATCATAATCCTAATAATAATCCGAATTGGAGGCCATTTCATGCTTCGTACTTTGTTAATTTAGAATATGATGGTTTAATAAGTGATTATATTGACCTGACCCCCGACGATGGGTATCCTGATGATGGTGCTGGTTTTAGTGCGTTATGTGTTACTCCTTAGTCTTTAGCGCTTAATTATTAATTTTTGCGTTGTAGGAGAATAAAGGATAACAGATAGAAGAAATCCC
>NZ_WTEV01000090.1 GCF_009795885.1 Gilliamella sp. Pas-s25
AGTAATCGAGAAATAGTGGGGCGAAGTGCTGGCAGGCATAAAACAGCGGCACTGGTCATGCAAGCTATGAGTCAAATTCCAATGAACTTACAGACGATTGAGTTGTTTCATTCTGATAGAGGAAAAGAGTTTGATAATCATTTGATTGATGAATGTTTAACAGCATTTGGAATTAAACGGTCGTTAAGTCGCAAAGGCTGCCCCTATGATAACGCAATTGCAGAAAGCACATTCAAAGCAGTGAAAACAGAATTTGTGTCAAATACTATTTTTGATTCATTGGCGCAACTTAAATTGGAATTTAATCACTATGTGGATTGGTTTAATTATAATCGAATTCATTCAACATTAAATTACCAGTCGCCGATTGAATACAAAAGAAATCGATGACCTTATCTTTTTGGTACTAAAATGTGTTGCCATTCCA
>NZ_WTEV01000009.1 GCF_009795885.1 Gilliamella sp. Pas-s25
TAATAAAATCCAAATTAAAAATCTTATTTATGGTTTAAATAAAAAAATAAACCCCGAATTATATCGAGGTTTGTCATCAATCTGAAACCACTTTTTCAAGTGGTTTTTTTTCAGTTTTATTTTAGTTGACTAAGTAAATTAGCAATTGACCTAACCCCAATACCTGTTGCGCCTGTTGCCCATAAAGCGGTCGCACTTTTACGGAATGTTGCAGAGCAATCAATATGTAACCAGTTTTGTTGATAGTTTTTTATAAAATGTGATAAGAAAGCCGCAGCGGTACTGGCACCAGCGGTATTAGGTAAACCTGAATTTGCCATATCAGCAAATGACGATGGAAACTGAGTGCGATGAAATTCAGCCAATGGTAATCGCCAAAAAGCTTCATGTTCCAAATCGCTACTCGCTAATAGTTGATTAGCAAAGTTATCATCAAATGAGAGTAATGATTGATAATCATTCCCCACTGCAATTTTAGCCGCACCGGTGAGCGTTGCGCAGTCAATAATATAATGAGGTTTGTCATTATCAGCACAAATCAGGCCATCTGCTAACACTAAACGCCCTTCGGCATCAGTGTTATCAACTTCAACTGTTTTACCATTACGATAACGAATAATATCGCCAAGTTTAAAAGCATTGCCACTGACTAAATTATCGGCACAACATAAATAGAGTTTGATCCGATGATGTAGCCCTCGTGCAATCGCTAGCGCTAAAGCTCCCGTTACTAATGCAGCACCGCCCATATCTGAACGCATTGATTCCATAAAGCTACTTGGTTTTAAACTATAACCGCCCGAATCAAACGTAATCCCCTTGCCAACTAAACAAGCAGTAATCGGTGCGTTAGGGTCTTTAGTAGGATTATAATCTAGCTCAAGTAACGTAGCTGGTCTATCTGACCCCTTACCTACCGTATAAATGCCCATATAATTGTGCTCTTTTAAAGCTTCGCCTGAAATAATTTTATAAGTCACATCAGATGAATAAGTGCTAATTAACTTAGCGGCTTGTGTTGCTAACTCGGTAGGACTTAATGTTTCGGCTTGCTCGTTAACGATATCTCGACACCAATCAATAATTGCCAAACGATGTTCTAATTCTTGTTTATCTTTGCTATTGAGTTTTGGCCAATTGACTTTCGTACTTTTTTTGGCATTACGATAACCTAACCAAAAATGCCAACACGCTTCAAGATCCCAATTTTCACCACTTAGTTTCAGCAAATTTATTCCTTGGTTATCAAGTTTTCTCCCCGCACGTTGGATCGCACCAAGACGGTGATCCGATTTATAGTGAATAGTAATTGTATCGTTCGAAAAACTCAGCAGTGCATCTTTTCCCCATTGCGTTGGCGCAGCTTTATCAGACAGTAAAACAGATAACATGGACATAATAAGTACCTTAAATCATTCGTAATAATAGAAACAGTGGCTTAATTCTAATCAGAAACATGTTAATATAGCAAGTAAAGTTAAATATAATTAAGGGGTAGTCATGACGTGTGTTGTACCAATAAAAAATGGAGTTAATTTTCGTGATTTAGGTGGAATCAAAACAACCGATGGACGTCAAATTCGATCGGGTCTGCTATATCGCTCAGGTGCATTCTCACTGATCACGCCAGAAGAGCAATCTTTTTTATCTGATGAGTTAAATCTACACTATATTTTAGACTATCGCGATCCTGATGAAATTGCTCGAAATCCAGATAAATTATGGCAAAACACTCATTATATTAACGTACCTGCTAACCCTTTAAGCGATACGGTCACCGCAAGTTTAACAAGTGACTTAAGCAATCACACCCAAACACTGAAAAAAAATGCACCATTTGATTTTATGGTTAAGCTATACCAGCTTCTACCATTTAAAAACCCAGCATATCAAAAACTTTCGTCAATCTTACTGAACTCACAAGGTAAACCATTAGTGCAACATTGTGCGGTTGGTAAAGATCGTACCGGTGTTGGTGTCGCATTAACACTGTTTGCTTTAGGTGTGAGTGAAGAAGCTATCATGCAAGATTATTTACTCACTGAACAGCTATTGGCAGATTATCGTGAAAATCTATTACGCCAATACCAACATAAAGTGACTCCTGAGGAGTTTGAAAACCGCAAATTAATTTTTGCCGCCAAAAAAGAGTATTTAACAGCCGCATTTGACGCAATTAAAACGCGTTATGATACCATTGATGATTGGTTATCACAGGAATATCAATTAAATGAAAACAATAGAAAAAAAATTCAAGATATCTATTTAGTTTAATAAATAGCAATGATTTATTTTACCCTAATAGCCTAATAGATAGTAGCAAAACGCTATATTAAGATAACAAAATCAATTTAGAAATCGGTTGATTACTATTTACAGATAGATGAACATCGCCTACTTGACGATATTGATAATGAAAGTCTTGCCCAAAAGGAGCTATAATCATCTGCTGGTTTAAGTCAACTTTAACCGATTTTATTTGCCAAACCCCTTTGGCATACAGTTTTAATGCCGACTCTTTCAATGTCCATAATTGCCAAAAAGCTCTTAATGTATCATCTTGCTTAATCATCCATTGAAACTCATCATCCGCAAAAAAGTTTTTAGCCACATTTAGATAATTTTTACGTGGTCGTGCCACTTCGATATCTAAACCAACCTTATCTGTTAACGAAATTGCCACAGCCACCCAATCTTGGCTATGGCTAATATTAAAATCGGGTAGCGGTTGCTGTAAAAAACAAGGACGTCCATTATCACCAACTTTAATAGCGGGTAACCCTGAAATATCACAATGCTGTTGAAGTAAGCTCGCCAATATTGAACGACAAACTAAAAACTGTTTTTTGCGTTGACCATGTAATTTATTGGCTTCATCAAGAAGCTGGGGTGACAACAATGAAACATCAATGTTGGCATCATTAAGATTAGCAAGTTTAACTATAAGCATAATTGCAAAGAAAATATTAATAAAATTTATTTTTTACTATTTTAACAGCATGCTATGCTAACTGTTATCAAAATTAATCAAAATACCAATATTCATAAATAACAGCAAAGGTGTCTTATCATGTCATTACCAACAAAATTAGTTCATGCAGGACGTAAAAAGCGTTATACACAAGGTGCGGTTAATTCAGTTATTCAACGTGCATCATCACTGGTTTTTGATTCTATTGAAGCCAAAAAAGAGGCCACAAAAAATCGTGCTAGTGGTGCATTATTCTATGGACGACGTGGTACATTAACCCATTTTGCACTACAAGAAGCGCTGGTTGAAATTGAAGGAGGAGCGGGTTGTTACCTTTATCCATGTGGTGCAGCGGCTATTACTAATGCCATTTTAGCTTTTGTGAAAACCGGCGATCATATTTTAGTGTCAGAAGCCGTTTACGAACCCACTCAAGATTTTTGCCAGCACATTTTAAAAGATTTTGGTGTTCAAACTGATTACTTCTCGCCATTAATTGGTCGCTATATCACAAATCATATTAAGCCAAATACTAAAGTCGTGTTTCTTGAATCGCCAAGTTCAATAACCATGGAAGTTCAAGACATACCTGCCATTGTTAAAGCCATTCGCAGTGTTAATCCTGAAATCATCATTATGATAGATAATACATGGGGCGCGGGTATTTTATTTAAAGCGTTAGAGCATGATATTGATATTTCAATACAAGCCGGTACCAAATACCTGATCGGTCATTCGGATGCCATGATAGGCACCGCGGTGGCTAACGAGCGCTGTTGGGAAACATTGCGCGAACGTTCTTACTTAATGGGACAAATGTGTGATGCGGACACCGCCTATATGGCTGCGCGTGGTTTACGCACATTAGCAATAAGATTAAAACAACATCACGAAAGCGGTTTAAAAGTGGCAAAATGGCTAGCAAGTCATCCAAAAGTAGCGATCGTCAATCACCCAGCATTAGAAAGCTGTAAAGGACACGAATTTTTTAAACGTGACTTTTCAGGCGCAAGTGGCTTATTTTCATTTATACTCAAAGAACGATTAACAGACGTACAATTATCTGAATTTATTGATCATTTAACTTACTTCTCAATGGCCTATTCATGGGGTGGGTTTGAGTCATTAATTTTAGTCAATCAACCCGAAGAACTAGCCCAAATTAGACCGGTATCTGGGATAGATTTTGCAGGAACACTTATCCGACTACATATTGGTCTTGAAGATCCTGATGATTTAATTGCCGATCTTGCAGCGGGTTTAGATAGAATCAAACTACATAAAAATAAAGCCAATGCATTACAAAGCTTGGTGTAATTAAATAGAAGATGAATAATCCACACCAAACAATGTTTGATGAAAGCATCAAACAAACAATTATGCATAAAATCACACACCACAAAGCACTACTGGTTGCTTATAGTGGTGGTGTTGATTCAACCGTATTAATGCATGCACTAGTTGCACTCAAACAGCAATTATTACCTGATTTAAAGCTAAGAGCGATCTATATTCACCATGGTTTAAGCAACAATGCTGACAACTGGGCAATGCATTGCCAAAAACAATGCCAAGCATGGCAAGTGCCGCTGATCATTGAAAAAGTCAAACTCGACCCTAATGCAGGAAATATCGAAGAACAAGCCAGAAATGCACGCTATCAAGCTATCTATCGTCACTTAACAGATGATGAAACTTTATGCACTGCACAACACCTTGATGATCAATGTGAAACGTTCCTTTTAGCACTAAAACGCGGAAGTGGTCCTGCGGGATTGGCCGCCATGCCACAGGAACATAAACAGCATCTTCGCCCTTTATTAACCATTTCACGCGCACAAATTGAAACTTATGCTAATCAGCATCAACTCAACTGGATAGAAGATGAAAGCAACCAAGATGATCGTTACGACCGCAACTTTTTACGCTTAAAGGTCTTACCGACGCTTAATCAACGCTGGCCACATTTTTCGCAAATGGTGGCACGCAGTGCTGAGTTATGTCAGCAGCAAGAAGCGTTAATTAATGAATTGTTATTAGTTGATTTTCAACAAATGGTTAGCCAACAAGGACAGCTAAATCTAACCCCTTTAATGGCGTGTTCAGAATATAAACGCAATGCCATAATGCGCATGTGGCTACGATCCCAACAAATAACTATGCCTAGCCAAAAGCAATTAGCACTCATTTGGCATACCGTTGGCCTAGCAAAAGAAGATGCCAACCCTAAATTTATACTATATGACTGGCAAATTCGTCGCTATCAAAATCAACTTTATTTATTACCGTTATATCAAGATATTGAACAACAAATCCTTAATTGGAATTTGGCTTTGCCCCTAATTCTTCCTGATAGTATTGGTAAATTACAGGCTAATTATCAAACTGATTTATCTTGCCGTTTACCCCATGCAGATGAACAAGTCACTGTACGATTTCATGCTCAAGGACAATTTCAAATTATCAATCGCCATGGTTCACGATCAATAAAAAAGCTATGGCAAGAACATAATATTCCACCGTGGATGCGTACACGAATCCCGTTAATTTACTATAATGAACAACTGATTTGCGCGGTTGGCGTGTTTGTTACCGAACAAGGAAAAGGCACACAAATCGGTTTTAGCCTCGTGAATAATGGCTTATAGGATCTATCACCATTATGCTTCTATCTGATTATCTAAAATCTACAGATATTGAATTAATCCATAATAGGTTAAAAAAACTAGCCATGACAAGCTTAAAGCACATTCTTAATAATAACTACAGCGAATTAGAGCTTAATACTAAGCGAGATATCAAAACACTGACTTTTTGTGAAAGTCTAAGTGTGATTTTAACGGGAGGTTATACTGAACCTGTTTTTCAAATGTGCTTAAAAATTTATAAAGATGAAATGTATCTTGGTTATTATCACTATTTGACAACATTAGACCTTACCTTTGTTGATGAATTCTTTGTAATCAGATAGAATCAATTATTTTATTATAGATCAAGTAGATATTAATTTATGATGAAAAAATTACATTTATTAAGCTGCTGTATTTGCCTGTTACTATCATTAAAAACGCAAGCAGTTGTTGTCAATGATGTTACAGGTATGACACCAGTACAAGTCGCTGCGATTGTGCAACCAGAATCTACCCAGCAGGTGGCCGAACTGGTCAAAAATGCCTCTGGTCCAATTAGTATCGCTGGAGGAAAATATAGCATGGGTGGACAAACAGCAATAACCGGCGCAATCCAAATAGATACGCAAAAGCTGAACCATGTGATTGATTTTAATCCTGAGCAAAAACGTTTAACCATTGAGACCGGCGCAAGTTGGCGTCAAGTACAAGAACTTATTGATCCTTATAACTTATCGGTAAAAATCATGCAAAGCTATGCCAATTTCAGTATTGGCGGTTCACTGAGTGTGAATGTGCATGGTCGTTATATTGGGGAAGGGCCCATTATCCTATCTGTCGAACAGTTCAAAATCGTACTTGCCGATGGTTCAGTTGTAATAGCCAGTCCAGAAGAAAATCAGGATATATTTTACGGTGCTATTGGCGGTTATGGTGGCTTAGGCGTTATCACAGAAGTTACATTGCAACTTACTGATAATGTTAAGGTAAAACGTATTAATGAAGTTATGCCAATGACAAAGTATCACTCGTATTTCACTCAGCATATCCGTCCTGATAAAACCGCAATATTTCACAATGCCATAATCTATCCGCCTGATTTTAAAAAAGTCCGTGCAGTCACATTTAAACAAACACAAGAACCACTAACTATTTTGGATAGATTAAGACCTAACGATAAATCTTCAAATAATCAACAGGTAAAACTAAAAATCGTCTCTTCATCTACTTTAGGCAAAGAGTTACGAAAAGTTCATGATAATGTCGATTATGTAAAACAACCCGTGATGTGGCGTAATTATGAAGCCAGTTATGATGTAGCCAGTTTACAGCCTATTGCTGAAAAAAACAAAAGTTATGCGCTACAAGAATATTTTATACCGGTAGAACGATTTGATGATTTTTATCCCCAATTAATTGCTATTGTGAAAAAACATCAGGCGAATATCATCAATATTTCTATTCGACATGCAAATCCAGATAGCGGTTCGTTGCTGGCATGGGCCAAAACGGAAGTGTTTGCTTTTGTTATTTATTATCAGCAAACGACCGATGAACACAGTAAAGAGCAGGTAGGGCTCTGGACTCGAGAGTTAATTGATGCTGTACTAGCCAATGCTGGCAGTTATTATTTACCCTATCAATTACATGCAACCGCTGAACAGTTTCAGCGCGCATATCCACAAGCAGAGCGTTTTTTTAAACTTAAAGCACGGTTAGATCCAGAAAATAAATTTAGTAATATGCTGTTGGATCGATACCGTCCTAAAACGATTCAGTAACCAAAACAAAAATATAGTTATCTTGGTTATTATGCTATTCAATGACTTTTAATTCTAACCAAAAATAAAGGAGGCTATAAGCCTCCTTGCCAAACCAAACTACACTAGCTATTTTCCGATCTTGCTTTCCAACGTTTAAGTAACAATGCATTAGTAACCACACTCACGCTACTTAATGCCATAGCAGCACCAGCTATCATTGGATTTAAAAACCCGAATGCCGCTAGCGGAATACCAATCAAATTATAGAAAAATGCCCAAAATAGATTTTGTTTGATTTTATTATAGGTTCGGCGCGAAATATCGATTGCATCAGCAATTAAAAACAGATTCCCACGCATAAGAGTAATACTTGCTGCATGCATAGCCACATCGGTACCCGTACCCATGGCTATACCAATATTCGCAGCCGCCAATGCTGGCGCATCATTAATCCCATCCCCCACCATTGCCACTCGATGATGGGTATCAACATGACTTTCTTTTTGTAACTGATAAATATAATTGGCTTTATCTTGCGGTAACACTTCAGCAATGACTTTATCCAAACCTAACTGCTGTCCAACGTAATTCGCCGCTTTCTGGTTATCGCCAGTTAACATAACGTTTTTTACATTTAACTGATGCAACGCTTCAATGGCGGTTTTCGCTTCTGGCTTGATTACATCAGCAAAACCAAATAGCGCTAATATCACCACATTACCTTCTAATTGCTGTTTGGCTAAAAATGAAATGGTGTAACCTTTGCTGGCTAACTCATTAATCTTATCATCCATACCAACAAAATAGGCATTTAATGATTTCATCCATCGCAGGCTACCTAAATAATACTGCGTATTATCAACAATTGCCATCACCCCCGATCCTGCTACCGAGGTAATATTTTGAGCATAACCATACTCTTTAGCCTTACTTAAAATGGCTTTGGCTAGTGGATGCTCACTACCGGCTTGTAATGATGCGGCGAGCGATAATATTTGATCGGGCGTCTCACTGCCTATAATATCCATTTCAACCAATTCAGGCTTACCAATGGTGAGTGTACCGGTTTTATCAAATGCGACCGTATTAACATTGTGCAACGTTTCTAACGCTTCGGCGTCTTTAATTAAAATACCATGGCGAGCAGCCACCCCAGTCCCCACCATAATCGCGGTTGGTGTTGCCAAGCCTAACGCACATGGGCAAGCAATCACTAACACCGCAACGGCATAAAGTAATGCTTGCTGCCAATCATGCAATATCATTCCCCAAGCCAATAGCGTAACTAATGCAATCAATAAAATCACCGGCACAAAAATCGCACTAATGCGATCAACAATTCGTTGAATCGGCGCTTTTTTGGCCTGAGCTGATTCAACCATTGCAATGATTTTGGATAACGTAGAATCGGCCTGAATAGCTGTGGTTTTAACAAGCAGTAAGCCTTCACCATTAATCGTGCCACCAGTCACCATATCGTTAACCGATTTATTTACAGGAAAGCTCTCACCGGTTAACATCGACTCATCGCTACTTGATGCGCCTTCAATCACAATACCATCAACAGCAATGCGCTCGCCGGGCTTAACAATAACAATATCACCCACTTTAACTTGGCTAATGGGTACACTTACTTCTTGATCACCTTGCTTGACTAACGCAACATCAGGCCGTAGCGCACCAAGCGCTGCAATTGCTTGGGTGGTTTGATGTTTAGCGCTCGATTCTAGCCATTTACCAATCAAAATTAAGGTAATAATAATAACTGACGATTCAAAATAAAGATGTTCACCATTGCCAGTCATCAGCTGATAAACCGATAATCCATACGCAGCACTTGTGCCGATAGCAACCAATAAATCCATATTGCCAGCCCCTGCTTTAACCGCACTAAAGCCACTTCGATAAAATTTAGCCCCCAAGCCAAATTGTACAACCGATGCAATTCCCCATTGCAACCAAGCCGGCATCATCCAATTTATCCCAAACGGCGCTAATAGCATAGGCACCACAAAAGGCATAGCCAGTATTACAGCGGTGACAATAGTCCAGTGAAGTGATGGTTTTTTCGATTTTTGTTGATCACCTGCTGACTCAGTGATTTTAACCGCATGATAACCCGCTTTATCAACCGCAGACATCAATGTTTCGAGCTTTACATGTGCATCAGCATCAACCGTTGCTTTTTCGGTTGCGAGATTAACGCTAACATCAATCACACCGTCGACTTTTTTAAGTGCTTTTTCAACGCGCCCAACACAAGATGCGCAGCTCATATCTTCAACAATAAAATGATATTGGACCGTTTTCATGATATATACCCTATATGGTTTATCGAGTTTAAAGTTAGTATATACTGAATATTAAAGGTTATGCACAAAAATAAAGCGGTGATCACAGGGCTTAAATAACCCTGTGAAAAAAGAAAGGAAATTAGTTACGTAATTTTTCTGGCCAATCGTTTTGGGTAGAAACCAATAAATCTTTTACAATTCTAGGATTACCAGCCACAACATTGCCCGAAACCAGATAATTATTACCACCCGCAAAATCGGTAATAACGCCCCCAGCCTCGCGCAAAATCAGCTCACCAGCAGCGATATCCCATGGTTTTAAGCCAATTTCAAAAAAGCCATCTAAACGACCTGCGGCAACATAAGCCAAATCTAAAGCGGCCGAGCCTGCGCGACGAAAATCGCCACACTTAACAAACAACTTTTGCAAAACGGCAAAATAGCTGTCGCTGTACTGTTTAGCTTTAAACGGGAAAGCTGTTGCAAGTACGCTGCCGTCTAAATCTTTGGCATTACTGACTCGAATACGGTAACCATTAAGTTGAGCACCTTTACCACGAGCAGCTGTAAACAGCTCATTACTCATTGGGTTATAAACCACGGCAATTTCGGTTTTACCTTTAACTCGCGCTGCGATAGACACAGCAAAATGAGGGATATTTTTGATAAAATTGGTCGTACCATCAATTGGATCGATTATCCATTGTGTATCTGCATCATTACCTTTAACAAGGCCACTTTCTTCGGCAATAATAGTGTGATCAGGGTGAGCTTTTTTGATTGTTTCAACAATTAAAGCCTCGGCCGCACGGTCCACATTAGTGGCAAAATCATTAGCGCCTTTGGCTTCGATTTCGATTGAACTAGGATTTTCATAAGCCTTAATGGCCACATTGCCTGCTTTACGAGCAGCGCGAATAGCAATATTCAGCATCGGATGCATAATTTTCTTCCAATTGATGATGTTAAAGAACGGATTGATTTAGTAAGACTGATTCAGAGATACTAAAAATTACCGCATAGTATAAAGGTTTTGCTACTTTATTGCCAGAATATAAGGGAATTGATAGGTAAAATAGTTTTGGCTGGGCTGTTAGTAAAAGCCATGGAAACTTGGGGGTGTTTGTGGCCAAAAAACAGCACAAAATAGAACATTCCATTTACAGCACCGAAAGCGCATAAAGCATTAAATAATATGACATCCATTGAATATAAAACACTAAAACAAGCAGCGTAATTTTCTACGTCAGTTGCATGCACACTATGAGTGTATTTACACAACTATTCAATTGTTAGGTTATATTTTTTGTAAAAAATATTCAGGATTCTATACCGTTTCATAATTAGTCGAAGCTTCGCAGTCACTATTCGTTAAAACATGCGATCAGCATCGCATCAATCAGAAATTCACAAAACCGCCTAGCTCAAACAACTGAGAAAGCCGAAAACGATAGGGACTTTCATGGATTTTAGACTGTATTTTTTGTAAAAAATATTCAGGATTCTATACCGTTTCATAATTAGTCGAAGCTTCGCAGTCACTATTCGTTAAAACATGCGATCAGCATCGTATCAATCAAAAATGTACAAAACCGCCTAACTCAAACAACTGAGAAAGCCGAAAACGATAGGGACTTTCATAAATTTTAGACTGTATTTTTGTAAAAAATATTCAGGATTCTATACCGTTTCGCGATTAGTTGAAGCTTCGCCGTCACTATTCGTTAAAACATGCGATCAGCATCGTATCAATCAAAAATGTACAAAACCGCCTAGCTCAAACATCGGGGAAAGCCGAAAACGATAGGGACTTTCATGGATTTTAGACTGTATTTTTTGTAAAAAATATTCAGGATTCTATACCGTTTCATAATTAGTCGAAGCTTAGCTGTAACTATTCGTTAAAACATGCGATCAGCATCGTATCAATTAGAAATTTACAAAACCGCCTAGCTCAAACATCGGGGAAATCCGAAAACGATAGGCGATTTAATGAAGATGCAGCATAATCAGTAAATAGTCAGCGATGCAAAAGAAAGAAAACAAAAACTTAAAATTTTTATTAAATTTTATCATATAGTTAAACTGAATAAAGCGATTCCTAACAAAACGCCTAGGCATTTTTAGTGGGTTATTTTAATCATGAAATGTAAATGACCAGATATTTTCTTATAATTTATTCATATTCAGCGGTGAATTAATTATTAACTTTTACAAACAACATCATTAATACCTGCTATATTTTCATCACCACTATTTTTGAGAATCTGACAGTAATCAAATAGACAACATCCATGACTTAATAGCATTTTTTTGCTATAGTAAACGCCATTTTTATTTAATCTGGAAGAATTGTAAACTATGGAATCTATCCCTAATTGCCCTGTTTGCCAATCTGAACATACGTATCATGATGGTTCGTTTTATGTTTGCCCTGAATGTGCCCACGAATGGGATCCCAACGAAGAGGTATCTTCTGATGCTGGATTACAAGTAAAAGACAGTAATGGTAACTTACTTGCTGACGGCGATGATATTATTTTGATTAAAGATTTGAAATTAAAAGGCTCTTCAACAGTACTTAAAAAAGGGGCTAAAGCCAAAGGTATTCGTTTAGTCGAAGGTGATCACGAAATCGATTGCAAAATTGACGGCATGAAAATTATGCTTAAAGCTTGCTTTGTTAAAAAGGCTTAATCAAAAATTTTTATTAAAAAGCCTAATTAAAAGACGCAATTAATGCTGATTTTATCAGCATTAAGATGCTTAGTTTTAGATATTGCCTAATATGCTTTATCACACAATAAAAACATTCACATAGAACATTGATTTTTCATTTAACTGTTTTTGTTTATTTATCACTAAATCAATATGTTAAAATATAAACTTCGATAAATAACCACAAAAAACAAGCAAAAATTACATCATACTTTGCAACCATTTTCTGCAATTAGCGAGATAAAATAACAATATTGTTTGATTTGATTATTGATGGCGTTGAATAAAGAGTGCTTCGTGAGCCCGACCTAATAGCAATCTTTCATATACGTTATCAGTCTGTTCTATTATATGGTCTAATTGCTCCTCGGCATCATCAGGCAGTGGATAAGTGTTAATAAGCTTTCTGACTTTCTTATTAAGCATACTAAAATGATCCTTTGAACATAACGCTTCTTCAAATGCTATATAGAAAAATGCAATAACTCAAGACCTCATTTCAAGATCGGTTTCATCTTTGAGTAAAGCCTTAAGTTGCTCAAAAGGTTCTGCGCAATCAGGAAGTGAAGCGAGTCTTTCTGTCTGCTTTATTAATTCTTGTTCTTTGCTCATAGTTAATTGCTTATCCATCATCATTGAGCAAGTAAATAATTAGAATAATAAATAAGACTTGCTTCCGGTTGCTTAGTTTATCATTGTTTATTATTCCAAATAAATTATTATTCAACGATAGAATAGTGAATATTAAACATCTAATAATAATTTAATGATGTTTTTTGCTGGCAAGTATCACTGAGTTAAATACCACAATAGGGTAGCAATGCGCTCAAATATTTGTTCAAAAATAAATTCTGCAAACGCCGGCAATGTTGTAATTAAATAAGTGAGCATGACTAGCCCTAATAATAGTGTCACCGGATAGCCAACCACAAATATAGATAATTGTGGCGTTATTCTATTAAGTAGCCCTAATGATATGTTGATGATTAACAGTAAGGTCATTAAGGGGAGCGCTAGCATAATACCATTGATAAATAATAATTTACTGGCATCAATAAGTGCTAAGTATCCGTTTGCTTGCAATGGCATCACGGCAATTGGAATAATTTCAAAACTATTTGAGATGCCATATAACAGCCATAAATGGCCATCAACACTTAGAAATATTAATAGAGCAATAATGTTAATTAAGCGTGATAATACCGATGTGGATGGTCCTCCAATAGGGTCAAAAAACGTCGCCATGCCCAGCCCCATTTGCATGCCAATTAATTCGCCTGAAAAACGAACAGTCATAAATGCCATCTGCATGGTAAAACCAATTAGCGCGCCAATCATTATTTGCTGCGCGATAATCCATATTCCTATCAAAGAGTATATTTTGATATTGTCATCAATAGGTGGAAGTGGCAGTACAATTGCAATCAGTAGTGCCAAACCAATTTTAATGCGATTGGGAATTTCTTTTTCACCAAAAATGGGGGCAATCATGATCAATGCTAAAATACGCACAAAGGGGAAAAAACAGTCCTTAGCCCAAGAAAAGAAATGAATATTAAATAGAGTGTAACTGTTAAAATCCATCTAATTTAACTAGTTAAGTTAGGAATGTCAGTGATAACGGTTTGAATATAATCAATCATCAATGATAACATGGATGGTCCCATAATAATTAATACAGCAATGACCGCCAAAATTTTGGGAATAAATGATAATGTCATTTCGTTAATTTGCGTTGCCGCTTGTAATAAGCTAATGATTAGCCCTGTTACTAATGCTACTAACAGTAACGGTCCTGCTAGTGATGCAGCGACTTTTATGGCCTGCGTTGCTAAGGTACTAATATATTCAGGTGACATGGTGCAACTCAACTAAAAAAGCTTTGTGCCAGCGAACCGAGTAATAAGTGCCAACCATCAGCCAATACAAATAACATTAATTTAAATGGCAGTGATACCGTTGCTGGTGGTACCATCATCATCCCTAATGCCATAAGTGTGCTGGCAACCACAAGGTCAATGACTAAAAAAGGAATAAAAATGGTAAAACCGATTTGAAACGCTGTTTTTAGTTCACTCACCACAAAAGCAGGAACCAACACTGTTAGTGGGATGTCTTGGCGTGTTTGAATGTCGTTTTGATGAGACATGTTCACAAATAACGCTAGGTCGTTTTCTCGCGTTTGGGTAAGCATAAATTCTTTTAACGGTTTTGTTGCTTTAGTTAAACCTTCTTGCATGGTGATTTGATTTTGCGAATAGGGCACATAAGCGTCTTGATAAATGTTATCAATCACCGGCGACATAATAAAAAAGGTCATAAAAAGCGCTATCCCTAAAATAACTTGATTAGGGGGTGCTGATTGCGTACCAAGGGCATTACGTAACAGACCTAACACAATGATGATGCGTGTAAAGCTGGTCATCAAAAGTAATATTGCTGGAATAAAAGTGAGTAAGGTCAAAAAGACTAATGTCTCAACGGGTAATGACCAATTTTGCCCACCGCTTAAGGGCGTGCTCATGACGGATAATGCAGGGATTTCAGCATGGCTAGATAGGCTAAACAACAATAAGCTTAGCAAAATAGTTAAATTTAACCGCACTTGTTGTTACTCCTTTTTCGCTTTTAAAGCGGATTGTAATATCTGCTGAAATGCGTGACTTTTCGTCAAGTCTTTATCTGCCGCATTTTGCGCAAGTAACATTTTGCTGCGTTGTTCATCGATGGTATGTAATAAAGTCATTTGTTGACAAGTCACACCTACTACTAATAGTTGGTTATCAACATGAACCACCATAATACGTTCTTTAGGCGTAATACTGTATGTGGCTTTGACATCAATCCATTGGTCGGCCTTTTTTTTCCAACCCATTCGTTTAGCAAACCATCCTAATAATAAAATACAACCAATGACCACAATCAGCATTAATCCCATTGACGATCCAACTTCGGTGTAAATATTGGCCTGAGAAGAGGGCACCGATAAGGTATTGGTGTTGGCGGTTGGAACCATTGCTTGTGTCAAATCTGTTTGCTTTATTGCCATTAACGACTCAATCTTCGTACACGCTCTGATGGAGTAATAATATCGGTGATGCGTACACCATAGTTATCACCGACCACCACAATTTCACCTTGGGCAATTAAATAACCATTAATTAATATATCCAATGGTTCGCCGGCAAGTCCATCTAATGCAATGACCGATCCTTGAGTTAGGTTTAACAGATCTTTAATGGCTATTTTGGTTCGGCCAAGTTCGACACTTAATTCTACAGGAATGTCTAATATAAGATTAATATCTTGCTTTTTGTCTTCCGCATGTTGCGGAGATAATGTTTCAAAAATTGCTTGTTTAGTGATGAGCTCGTCACTCGCTACTGTTGTTTTTTGGTTTTTGTCGTGATTTGGTTTGGTGTCAGTCATTGAACACTTCCTCATTCAATTGTTCTATCACAGGATTAATGACCTGTTCTACTTGAATTGCATATTGTTTATTTACTTTACCGTAATGGCCTTTTAATACTGGTACGCCACCGACTGTTACATCTAAACTTGTTGGTTTGTCGATCACTAAAATATCATCCACTTTTAAGGCTAACAGTTTGTTAACGGTTGTGTGAATATGGGTAAAGTTAGCCACTAATTCGACAGTTGATTGTTTGATGCCAGTGGTTAATGAACTCATCCAAACCTTATCATCTTGATAAGTCTGTTGCTCAACAGGTGGTTTGATTAATAGCTCTTTGATTGGTTCGACCATAGAATAAGGAATACAAACACAAAAGGTTGCTTTGCTGTGACCCACTTCAACTTTAAAGTTTGTTGTTAATACAATATCATCAGGAGAACTGGTAATATTGGTAAATTTACTTTGCATTTCAGAGCGAATATATTCGGCTTCAATTGGGTAAACATCAGCCCATGCATTTTGATAAATAACTAATGCTAACTCTAGTACTCGTTTAATGATCTGTTGTTCGGTATGGGTAAATTCACGCCCTTCTGTTTCTATTTTAGTTGTATGTCCATCACCACCAAATAACGAATCAACAATAATAAAAACTAATTCAGGTGAAAATGAAAATAAACTTGAACCTCTTAATGGGTTAAGATGCACTAAATTTAAATGGTTTGCTGATGAAATATCAGAAAATTCTTTGAACGTATGAGGCTCAACGGGTGAAGCCATCACATCAGTATTGCGACGTAATCGGTTAAATAAACCAATTCGAAACTGACGGGCAAAACGTTCATTAATAATTTCTAACGCAGTTAAACGCTCAGGAATAAAGCGATGTTTGACCGATAGATCATAGGGTTTAACGTCGGCTTTTTTCCCTGAAGGTAACGAGACAACGGAAGCATCAATATTGTCATCATCTTGAGCTATCACAAAACTTTCAGATTTTTTTGCTACGTCATCCTTTTCATTTATATCTGTTGTGGCTTCGATCTTATCGGGCATCATAATCACCGTATAATAAAATCAGTAAATAGAACTTCATCAATCTTTACCGAATGTTTTGCATCATAGTGTCGCGATAGCGTATTTTTAATTTGTTCTTGTAAATTGATTTTCCCCGATTCTTGCTTTAGTTGATTAATATACTGTTTTGACGTTAAAAGCAGCACGTCACTTCTTACTTCTGGTAAATAATCTAATAGCACCGTTTTTTGATCTTCATTAGCAACTCGTAAAACAATGCCAACATAAAGAATTTTGTTGATATCGATATTTTCTTCTGAAACAGGTAATGAAATCGTAAATGGTTTTAATGTTAAAAATACAGGCGACAAGATTTCAGGTTCTTCTGGCTCTGTATGGGTGTTTGGTGAATGGTTTTGAAACCATAAATAAGCCGCAAAGCTTATCGCTGATAGCGCAATCAGAGTAAGGATTAAATTTAAAACACTGACTTTTTTTGGGGCTGTAGGCATATTTATTCTTGTCTCTATAAAATTTAAACAGATCTCTAATCCATTAACTGGACATGGTTACAAGAATAATAAAGCATATTTTTAAAATCGATTTGAAGAATAGGCAATAAAACATTACCTATTTATGCGCTTCAATTTATTTATCTCGAAAATTAAAAAATAATATCAATCGTTAAGCAAATATGCTAAGTCCGGAGTTGTGCGAACGATTTTCAACGGTAATTTGCTCAACATCAGCATCAGTCACATCAAGCGTTTGCACGGTCGGTAGCGGGTTGTTTTTTGTGTGTTGATGCATAGCGGATTGCTGTGAATCGTTCATCATCGAAAAATCACCAATATTAGCTTGCTCTAGCATAATGCCTTGATCTTCCAATGATGTTCTTAAAAAGGGTAATGCCGATTCTAACATACCTTTAACAACACTATGCTCAGCCATCATATGAAGATGCATTTTATCGTCATTCATGGCAAGTTTAATATGCAATGATCCTAACTCTTGTGGATGTAATTTGATGTCAGCAGTTTGAATACCTTGACGATTAAACATAATAATTTGTTCAGTTAATGAAGTTTGCCATTGCGCTATATTCACTGGCGTTGATAAATTGATTGTAGTCGATGTGGCGGTAGTATTAGATGACGATAATAATGAACTTAGTCCATTTACATTAGTTGTCAACGAGAATTCTTGATTAGCATGCTCTGCCGCATCTTTATCATAATGATTTGCTATAAATTGAATTTGAGTCGTCACTAATTTTTGCGTAATATTATTAGCATCTTGCGTATTATTTGTTTGGTTAACATACAAATTATTAAGACCGCCTTTAATGCTGGTCGCTTTTTTATGAGCAACGTTATCGTTCGATAAAAACGCTACATCTGTTTGTTGTGTTACTTTCTTAGTTAAATCTTCACTGTCATAGATAGAGGCAAGCAACTGCGTTGCCTGCTCATTTGCCCATGTTTCTGATGATGAATGATCAAATAAATGAGTATTTAGATTATTTGTTCTCAATGCATTGAAATCGGTTGTTATATCGCTATTTTGTGCTGTACTTACAAGAGCGCGTTTTTCTTGATCGAGATCCTGTATATTAATCGGATAAATAGACATCATTAATACCTCGTCTTTAAAGTCATTATCTTCGTGCTCATCTTCGGTCACATTTGACTTGGCATTAACTGATTTTTCCCCCTGCTCTGCTTGATTTTCGCTTAGTCGCAATAGTTGTTGTTGAAAGCAATCATTATCATCAGCCATTACGTCCGTTTCAACACTCTTTGCTTGATGAGAAGTGGTCATGTTCAAATCATTAATAAGATTAATATTCATTTAATGCTCTCCTTGCTAGTTGTAGCTGCGCAAATTCATCTGTCAGTTTTTGTTGTAAGCGATTTTGTTGCTGTTGCTGTTTTTTATAGTGCTTGTCTAATAGTGTTGTATAGGTGTTTAGGCTTTTTTGTGATTGATTAAGTTGATTGGTTATTTGCTTTTGTTTAATATCCAACGTTAACAATACTTTTTGCTGTTGTGCAATGCCTTGCTCAATGGTTGAAATAAAGGCGTTAAAATTACTCAGTTCACCGCCTTTAATACCACGAGATAAAGCGTTATTTAATTTTTGTTGATACTCGGCATAATAGTCATTTAATACATGCAGTTGTGATTGTGCATGGCGGTGGTTTTCATGCGCTTTTTTTAACTTAAGTAACGTCTCATCGACCGATTTTTTTGCTAGTTTTTTTAATGTTAAAAACGCAAATTGCCCAGAATTTTTATTTGCCATTACTCTTCCCTAACTTGTTGATTCGACAATACTCACTAATTGTTGATAAGCATCTTGATAGCTACAATGTTCATTAATACCTTGTTGTAAAAATTTTTGCATGGTAGGAAACAATACTATTGCCTTATCTAATAAAGGATCAGTACCTGTTACATAAGCCCCTACATTGATCAAATCACGGTTGCGTTGAAAACTTGAAAACAGTTGTTTAAATAATCGGGATTTTTTTTCATCTTCTGGCGCAGTAAGATCAGTCATCACCCGACTGATTGAAGCTTCAATATCAATAGCTGGATAATGTCCTGACTCAGCTAGCGAGCGAGATAAAACAATATGCCCATCTAAAATCGCTCTGGCCGAATCGGCAATCGGATCTTGTTGATCATCACCTTCCGTCAATACCGTATAAAATGCCGTAATGGAGCCTTTTCCGTTTTCATCATTACCGGCTCTTTCAACTAATGCCGGTAATTTGGCAAAGACAGAAGGGGGATAGCCTTTTGTTGCAGGGGGTTCTCCTATCGCTAAAGCAATTTCTCGTTGTGCCATTGCGTAACGCGTTAACGAGTCCATAATAAGTAAAACGTTAAACCCTTTATCACGAAAGTTTTCGGCAATTTTTGTTGCGTATGCAGCTCCTTGTAAGCGCAATAATGGTGATACATCGGCAGGAGCGGCTATAACAACTGCTCGAGCTAATCCTTCTTCGCCTAAAATATTTTCGATAAAATCTTTAACTTCACGCCCTCGTTCGCCAATCAGGCCTACCACAATAATATCTGCTTGTGTATAGCGTGCCATCATGCCAAGTAAGACACTTTTGCCAACCCCGGATCCTGCAAATAAGCCCATGCGTTGCCCTTTACCAACCGTGAGTAACGCATTAATGGCTCTGACGCCAACATCAAGTACTTGATGAACAGGAGTGCGTTGTAATGGGTTAATCGCTTTATGAGATAATCCTTCATACTCAACCAGATCAGGTAACGCTCTACCATCTAAAGGTTTACCCATAGCATCAACTACTCGCCCTAATAAGCCCATTCCCATTGGTAAAACTTTATGACTAAAGTGCGTTAGATCATACTGTTTAGTATAAACACGTGCGCCTAATAAAATACCGTCGGTTGATTCAAACGGCATTAAGTAAAGTGTTTTATCATTAAAGCCAACTACCTCACACTCAACAGGCTCAGTTTGACCATTGGTTTGTCGTTCAACTAGGCAGTTAGATCCCAAAGGTAATTTTAATCCAACAGCTTCAAGCACCAATCCCGATGCTTTAACTAAGCGTCCGTATTGGCGAATTAACGATAGCGATTGTAGTTGTTGGGTTGCTTGGTCAATTTTACTTAGCCATTGTGACGAGTATTTCACGTTAATAATCATCCTCTTTTAGGCTATCAGATATTATTTGCCAATGGTGATTGATATTGGTATCAATTTCATTAGTATCGGTTAAAATTTTGCAGCCACCGATTTCAATATTAGCATCGGCAATTAATTGCCATTGATATTGCTGATTTTCGTCATGAAACAGGGGTTCTAACCATTGCAAATCAGTAGGATTAAGATGTAACGATATCGGTTCTGATAAAATAGGACACTGCTCAACTAACGTTTGTATGCTATGGCTTAACTGCTTTTGTTTTACTTTAGCAATACTACCTACTGTTTTTTGAGCTGCGATTAATGCTAAATCAAGCAATTTAGGCACAATTAACTCATCAATATCATTAATTGATTGCTGAAAATTACTGACTAACTCGGTTATAGCATGCGCTGTCTTGCGCTTTGCTTCATTAAGCTCCTGCTCAATTTGTTCACGTCCTTCTTGTTGCCCAAGGTAATATCCTTGTTCATAGCCCGCTTGTTTACCTTCCTCAAAACCTTCAGATCGACCTAAATTAAATCCTTCTTGGTAGGCTTGTGCTTCAACCTGCTGTTTTAACTGCTCTAGCGTTTGTTCGATCTCGTTAGGCTCAATGGGTTCATGCTCAAAATCAGGAGCAGACGTTGGTTCACTAACCTCTAGTTGCTCAATCTCATTGCTTTTGCTTAATTCTGATAGCTTAGATGATGCTAAATCGCGAAAGCTTAGTGGTTCCCAATTTAATCTATCGGGCTGATTATACATATTCATCATCACCGCTAGTTAGAATCATTTCACCGCTTTCAGCTAATCGACGAGCAATAGCCAGAATTTTCTTCTGTTCTGTTTCTACTTGAGATAAACGTACAGGTGGTCTATTTTCTAAATCTTCACGTAAAATAGAGGCTGCACGCTGTGACATATTACTCAATAGTTTGTCACGTAATTCAACTGATGCCCCTTTCAATGCAATGATCAATACTTCATTATCGACTTCTTTAAGTAAGCGTTGGATACTTCTATCATCCACTTCAACCAGATTTTCAAACAAGAACATTTCATCAATAATTTTTTGCGTTAACTCTCCATCGTAATCACGCAATGCATTAATAACCTGCTCTTCTTGCTGTGTTTTCATTAAGTTAATAATTTCTGCCGCAGTACGTACTCCACCAAGATTATTCAGTTTAATATTTTGACCATGTAATAATGTCGATAATGAGGATGAGAGTAATTGCAGAGCGGAAGGCTCAACCCCACCAAAAGTCGCAATACGTAGCATGACATCGTTACGCAATTCATCATCAAACAGATTTAAAATTTCTGCTGCTAAATCACGGTTTAGATGAACTAAAATAGTTGCGATGATTTGTGGATGCTCTTTTTTGACCAGATCAACTGCTCTTGTCGCATCAACATAGTTAAGCATTTCAAGACCATCGGTTGCTTCTTCTTGATCAGTAGATAATAGTTCATCAAGTAAACGTTCAGCTTTTTCAGCACCCAATGATCGCCCTAATATTGAACGTAAATAGCCATTTGGATCGGTATTTAAAACTGCACACTCTTCAAGAGCCACTTGGCATTCATTAAGTATGCCTTTCAATTGTTCCTGAGACAACTGAGGTAACGACATCATAGCGCTACTAATTTGTTGCACCTCTTTTTGACTAAGATGCTGCATGACTTGTGCGGCAAGCCCTTCACCTAACACCATTAAAATCGCAGCCACTTTTTGAGATTCACTTAAAATCATTGTTTAGCGTCCTCTTTATTGATCCAACTACGAATAATTAATGCCATGACACGAGGTTCTTTCTCAACTATTTTGCGTATGTGCTGTTGTTGTTGCATATTATCTTCAAATATTTTGTGCTGTTGTTTACTGTGTGCTTTATAATCTAACTTTTCTTCTACCGTTGATTTAGGATTCAATGATTCCTCTTTTCCGGTCAAGAATTGACGTTGTAATTTCAACCATAATGAACGTAATACCTTGCGCCACATAATCCAGAAAATAAGAATATAAATAAGATATTTAAATCCTGTTTTGACAGAATCATAAAATTCATTGGTTTGCCAAAATGCGATATTGTCATTATCATCAAGTACTTGATCGGTAAATTTCAAATTCGCAACAGTTAATGTATCGCCACGTAAATCAGAAAAGCCCATTGCTTGACGTGCGAGCGCTTCAATATTTTGAAGTTCATCATTATCTAGCTTGACCCATTGTTCGGTTATGGCTGGTGACTGATTGTCATCATCTTCAGACTTAGTATTGTCTGACTCGATTGCGACAAATTTATAATTAACTAAAACAGCAACCGATAAACGTTTGATCCGGCCTTCAGGTATTTGACTGCGTATCACTTGCCTATTGACTTCAAAATTAACGGTATTATTTGATTGTAAGTTGTAAGATGCCTGTTTATCATTTTTTCCAGCCGATTCATCTTGTTCATCAATTGGTGCGCTAGATGTTGGTGCAGGTTGATTTGATAGTGCCCCAGGTACTCCACCTATACCATAGCTATTGGCGGATTGGCGATTTTCGACTTGTTGCTTACTGCGAATCGTTTGATTGGCTATATCGCTATTTGGATCATAAGTTTCAGAAGTCGATTCTTGTCGGCTAAAATCAACATCGGCATTAACTTGTACCTTAACATTCTGTTTACCCAAAATTGGGATGATGATTTTTTCTACTCGCTCACGAACACTATTTTCAATTCGCTCACTAAATTCAAGTTGAGCCACATTGGTATTTCTATCACGGTAGCCATCTCCAGTTAATAGGTGACCATGCTGATCAATAATGGTCACTTTATCTGCATGTAATTCTGGCACACTACTTGAAATTAAATGGATAATGGCATCGATTTGACCTTGTGATAATGAGCGACCAGGTAATAACGTTAATGCCACCGATGCTGAAGGGGATTTTCTTTCTCTGACAAATAAAGATGGCTTAGGCATTGCCAAGTGCACTCTGGCATCATTAATACTACTGATAATGGATATGGTTCGAGATAATTCCCCTTCTAAAGCCCGTTGATAATTGATTTGTTCATTGAATTGGCTCATACCGAAACTTTCTTTATCGAGCAATTCAAAACCCACCGAGCCACCTTTAGGTAAACCTTGTTGTGCAATACGTAATCGGGTATCGTAAACTTTATCTTGTGGAATTAAAATAGTGGAACCAGAAGATGAAAATTGATAAGGAATATTCATCTTATCAAGTTGGCTAATAATTTCGCCACCATCTTTATCATTTAAATTACTAAACAAAACACTATAGGACTCATCTTTAGCCCATAAATAGATGAAACTAATCATCGCTATCGTAATGACACCGGCAATTAACAATGCCATTTTGGTGTTTTGTTTTAGTTGATTGACAAAAGGCAACTTATTTAAGATTGATTCACCTTTATTATTGACTGCTTCGCTAGCCATAGCATCCTGACTCTAAACTATTTAGATTAACTCTGTAGTTTATTATCCATATATTTGAAAAATTCAATGGCGAGAAAAGCGTGCAGTTTTTCCCTTACTTAAACCCTTTGTTTTTTTATTTATGTGTTAACTTTAGCCATACAGTAACAAAAGAACTAAAAAGTAGTTATCAAAATGAATACAATCAACACATTCAATCCAATTGAACTCACTAATTTAAATGAATCAACGTCAATATCTTCAAAAACGCATTTTGCAGATAAAAACTTTGTTGCAGAATTAAAGACCGCTTTAGATAACATCAGTCAACTACAAATACAGGCAAATAATGAAGCCAAAGCTTTTGAAATGGGAGAGGCGAATATTTCATTGAATGAGGTTATGGTTAATATGCAAAAATCATCGGTTTCATTGCAGTTTGGTATTCAAGTGCGCAATAAACTGGTTGCTGCTTATCAAGAAATTATGAATATGAATGTCTAATTAATGACATCGAAAATAATTGCCATATCCTAAATTTTGCATTTTACTTTTACAAATAACCATTAATTTTAGTCTAAATGCGATAATCAACTCACCATACCCTTCAATTTTAAAATAAGCATCGCTCATATTTTTGATGCTTGTTGTACTGCTAAATATATTATTTCCGTTATCAACTGATGGCTCAAAAAACTTTACCATTTTTACTATACTATTTAAAAAAATAACGACATAATGCCATCATTTAATAAAAACAATCAATGAAATACATAAGGGATTCAAAGTGATAACATTCCAAAAAACAATATTATTAACTAGCCTATTACTTAGCATAGTATCAATCAATTGCCATGCTCAATCCCCTGTTGTGAGTTGCCCTGCAACTTTTTCTGATGGACACCACGTTTACCAGCTTGATAATGCCAAACTATTTGATGGTCCAATCTGTAATAAAGTAGATTTAGTGCCCGAATTTAAAAAAGAAAAAGTAATATGGGAACTTACCCCACAAATAAAGCCGTATTTAGTCTGCGAATATGCTGGAACCAATCATTACATTGTTCTTTATGCCAAGGGAGCAGCTTATTGCGAAAGATACGAAGCACCAGTACAGGCACATTGTATGTCATAACAACTTTGACAGTATGATTTTGAAAAAATAGCAATATAACTATCACCATTTAGTAAAAAATAACGAATAAAATACATTAAGGATCCAAAATGATAACACTAAAAAAAACCAATATAGCCTTAAATGAACAGTATCTCGACTACCCAACGTTAGGGCAACTGATTGTTCTGACATCGCTTGATGGGTTTTCTACTACAAGGGCAACTTGTTATCAAGAAAAGCTTGTTATTGCTGCTAATTTTTATCCACAAAATGGGGATGATTATAAGGTTATATATGTTGTTATTGAACTCGATAAGAAAAATACTCATTATTATTACGAGTCTGATGGAATTCTACCCCATTTTTTTGTCAGCCCTACTGGTAAGGATTATGTGTCTATTACTGTGTACCATCCAGATAAAGATTTAGAAATTATGCTCCCATTATTTGATAGAGAAAATATCGCCTATCCAAAGCCCAAACGCCCTATTGTCGGTGATTTTAAGGGAATATATCATGATTTTTCTATTTTCCATTATGTTGATATTTTTTCAGAGACAAAACCAGATAAATTGATTGCAGTTGCATTTAAAAATGATGATATAAAAAAAACCTATACCAATAAAATTCCGCTTCCAAAGCATAACAAATTATTTATTGATTCATTGAATAATCAAATTCATCTACTTGCTTGGGTTGACAATGGTTGGTTACATCGTCAAGTTGATGAAATGGGCAGCGTTTTACAGTCAAGAAATATAAACACAGGAAAGCGTTTTTATCTAACTTGCGTATTGAACTTAAGCTTTTCTAATACATCGAGTCTTTTAAATATTGATGAAAAAGGTAAGTTTTATTTAATCAATGTTTCACCCAAAGGAAAAATCGAACAAAATCTATTGCTCGATATGGAAAGACAAATTTATTATATTTGGGAACCGATAAAAATCGCCGCAGAAACGTTTGTTATGCGATTCACAGATGAAATCGGCAATGGGTGGATTACAATTCAAAATAATCAGGTGATCGAAGCCTTTTCTCAGGAAACCGTAGGTTGCTATATAAACCTATACTCAAAAGAAGTGTTTAAATTATCCACAAAAGAATTAATCATTAGTGAGATCGTCAAAACCAAAGATGCCAATTATACTGTTGTTTTTTACGGAAAAGAAGAAGACAATCACTCAAAAAACAAAGAGTTAATTATTTTAAATCGTAATATTGATTAAGGCTGTTTAACGGGATGCTTGCTTGGTTCCTATTGATGAATAAGATTCAAGCAAAGCACCCATAAACTTACATTAAACAGGCAATTTTTTGATAGCTACCGATTTTAGTTTGATAATCGGCCTGCTTACCAATCAACTCTCTAAGCTGAGAATGACGAGTAATCATTAATTGGGTTAACTGCTGCTGATAGCTAAGTATATTTTTGATATACATTCGAATCAGGTCTTGATGTTGCAATGGCATGTTTTCAATTTTCGAAAAATCATCAACCAACATAATACCTTTCGATAATTGAAGGTATTTCGCCTGCCAACTCAACAATAAATCCCAGTTTTCATTCTGGGCATTTATCAACATTTGTTCAACAACATAATTAAATTGTTCGTATTGTTCTAATAAGTTATTTCCTTGCATAATCATCCTTTTTTTATTTTGCAATTTCACGCCAAGATTCGGCAATATTGTTTAATAAATCGAAACAGGTTTGCAGTTTTTCTTTATCATTATGTAAATTGGCTAGAACTAACTGTTGACTAATATACTGATATAAGCGATCTAAATTTTCGGCAATTTCACCCCCTTTTTCTAAATCTAAGCAACTTTTAAGCCCATTATCAACAATATTAATCGCTTTAGAAATCGCGTTACCTTTACCTACTATATTGCCCTTTTGAATATACAAGCTAGCCAATTTTATTGCATTAAGTGCACCATCAAATAATAAAACGATTAATTGATGAGGGGATGCTTGATTAACACGGGTTTCTAAATTCACTTGCTCATAGGCTTGAGAACCTAATTTGTACATTACTTTCCTCTATTTTTTTAAGTTTGCCATCATATCAAATTGGGTCGTTAAATAATTACTCATGCTATCTAACTGATTAATTAAAATATCTAATTTAGTAAATTGAACTCGGTAGCGCTCAATGGTTTGTTCAATAGAATTACTCACTTGTTCATGGCGTTTATCTAATGATTTTAATGTGGTATTTAACCCATTAGTTGCCGAATCAATCATGCCATCACTGTCAATAAATCCACTGACTTTGGCAAAAACCTCATTGGCAATCCCCGTGTTTTTGCCATCACCTGTAAACAGTGTTGCCACTGCATCACTATTTTCATTCAGTGCTTTTTTTAATTCATTTTCTTTAAGCGTTAACTGGCCATTTTTATCCATGTTAATGCCTATTTGTGCTAAAACAGAGAACTCCCCTGATTGTCCTTTGGCAAAGATTGAACGGATACTTTGATCAATATTGCGTAATGTTGCATCGCCAACAAGAGGTCCATTACTACTATTTAATTCCTTTGAATTTTTCTCTTCTGCGGTGAATTTAGTTAATGTTGATATGGTAGACTGTAATTGATTAAATGCTTCGACCCATTCTTTAATGGCTTCTTCCGTTTTTTCATTATCAGCTGTTATAGTCAGGTTTTGGCTGGTTGTTGTGGTTGCTTTTAATGTTATATCAACACCATCTATTACATCTTTAACGGTATTTGACGCACTGGTTATTGCAATACCATTAAATGAAAGCTTGGCATCTTGCGCTTTTGCAACTTCGGTCATAGGACTATTACTAGGCTGATTAATATCAAATCCAATAATATTATTTAACTTATCATCATCGGATGAAATAGCTGTAATGGTTTGTTGTTCTCCCGTTTCTTTCGAGGTAATCACTAATTGATAGCCATCTGCCCCCGAACGAACAATTGCCGCTTTGATTGTCGAAGGGCTTGTTGTGCCGTCATCATTCATCATTTGGGCGTTGTTAATGGCGTTTGCTATTGACTCTAATGATGTCTCATCTTTAGATAAAGTCACATTCAGTTTATGACCATTGGCTTGTTCAATGGTCATAGTTCTCGTTTGATTGTCATTACCCAATTGAGCACTTTTATCATTGATTGCCGATGTTGCAACGCTATGCGATGTTGCTAATTGATCAACCGTCACCGCATAATCGCCTAAAACGGCTTTACTATTTGCTTTTACCGTAAAATAATTGTCATTACCTGTTGCAGTTCGACTTTGAAATAACTCTTTTTTTTGGAGTTTTGCCGTTGCTGTATTAAACGTTGTTAATGCACTTTTTAATTTACCAAAACCACTAATTTTGGCATTAATCGCTTTTTGTTGAGTAGTAATTGGTGTTAGGCGTGTCTTTTCAGCCGCTTCTAATTGATTTAAAATTTCACCAAGATCGATCCCCGAACCTATTCCCAATGCGCTCATTGCCATGATTTCATCTACCTATCATAATTATTCAATATTTTTTATATCGGCTCATTTTTCCAAAAATTTAGTCATTAGCGGAATTTTTATTTAAGGGATAAAGGTATCTGTGGTTTTGCGAACAAAAAATCATCATTAAAAATTATTTTAAAAATAAGTTAATTGTATGATTTATTTATTAATATTTATCATATTCTAGATTAAATTTGCTGTTTAAAAAAAGAGAATCATTAAAAAAATTAAAGATCCCAATTTTATTACCGATAAGTTATTTATCAGCAAAGGTATTGAATTAAATTTCGATATATCGTTGATTTTACTATTTATATTAACGGAGATAAAAATGGCACAAGTAATTAATACTAATACTATGTCTTTAATGGCAAAAAATAACCTTAACAATTCTCAAAGCGTTCTTAGCACATCTATTGAGCGTCTTTCATCTGGTATGCGTATTAATAGCGCAAAAGACGATGCAGCAGGTCAAGCAATTGCTAACCGTTTTTCATCAAACATCAAAGGCTTAACGCAAGCTGCTCGTAATGCTAATGATGGTATTTCACTTGCACAAACAACAGAAGGTGCGTTAAATGAAATCAACAATAACGTACAACGTATTCGTGAATTAACTGTTCAAGCAGCCAATGGTACTAACTCTGAAAGTGATTTAGTATCAATTCAAAACGAAATCGATCAACGTTTAGATGAAATCGACCGTGTTTCTAAACAAACTGATTTCAATGGTTCTAAAGTATTATCAGAAGATAAAACACTTAAAATTCAAGTAGGTGCAAACGACGGCGAAACCATTGAAATCAATTTGAAAAAAATTGATAGTACTGAGCTTGGTTTAAATGCATTTAATGTTTCTGATGCACCAACAGAAGATCCATTAAAAACAATTGATGCAGCATTATCAAAAATTGATGCATTACGTGGACAACTTGGTGCGGTGCAAAACCGTTTCGAATCAACTGTAACTAACATTAACAATACTGTAAATAACTTAAGTTCTGCACGTAGCCGTATTGAAGATGCTGATTATGCAACAGAAGTATCAAACATGACGCGTGGTCAAATTTTACAACAAGCAGGTACTTCAGTATTAGCACAAGCTAACCAAGTACCACAATCTGTACTTTCTTTATTGCAATAATTCGGATTATCATTTCGAGTTATTCCTCATAGTCATAACGGCATTTAACCATGCTGTTATGACTAATCATTATAATTAGCTATTTTTAAGCCTTTATTCTGCCCATTAAATTCATCAACTATCGTCATAATACTGTTAAGCATTTTTTTTAACATTGGTTCAATAATGGATGATAGTTTATATAACTCACAAGGTGTCATAAACCAAATCGATTGGAAACAATATATTCATCTGGTTCGTAATGAAGCTTTAAAGTTAGCGGTTCGTTTGCCGGCAACAGTTGAACTTGATGATTTATTACAAGTTGGCTACATCGGTTTATTAGACACAATCAAACGTTTTGACATTTCTCAAGGTAATACTTTTGCCACTTTTGCTATACCAAGAATTAAAGGCGCAATGCTTGATGAACTACGCAGCCGTGATTGGTTACCAAGGCAGACGCGTAAAAAAATAAAAGATGTCACAACGGCCATGAATGAGTTAGAACAAAAGCTAGGTATAGCACCTAACGATTATCAGATTGCTCAATATTTAAAATTATCTATTCATGAATACCGTAAAATTTTATTAGATTCAAATAGTAGCCAGATATGTTCATATGATGAAATCTATAAAAAATTGGGAGATAACATTGATGCCATTATTGAATATCAAGAAGATGATGATCCCTTTTCAGCAATAATCGATGAGGAAATCCGCAATACAATTATTCAACAAATTGAAAATTTGCCAGAAAAAGAAAAACTTGTTTTATCACTTTATTACCAAGAAGATCTCAATTTAAAAGAGATAGGTAAAGTAATGGATATTAGTGAATCAAGAGTTAGCCAATTACATAGCCAAGCAATAAAGCGGATACGAAGTAAAGTTATTTTTTAGAAATAATAAAAAAATTAAATAAACCGTAATCAATCGAAAATAAATTGAAATAATTTTTTTATTGACCTTTCGCGTTTAAAAATGTAACTTTACGCACATAAAAAAATATTTAACTTTAATTTTACTGATTATTCGTTTTTTTATGCGAATAAAATATATATAGATTGGTGGCTAAATTGGGAAATATACTAGATGACGATATTCTTAAATGTATACATCATTTAAATCTATCAACGCTGCTGTTAAGCCAGCGAATGCTTGAAAAAGATAAAGTTATGGCAATGTATCGATTGGGTATTGATGAAGAAACGGCCGATATTCTGAGTTGTTTAAGTACCTCGCAAATGTTGGTTTTATCAGAAACCAATCAATTAACATTTCAGCTACGATTCGAAAATGCAGAAATGATGAAAAAACTCACAGAAGAATCGCGCGTTGGCGATATTAAACAGATGCATACAGGCATTCTTTTATCAAGTTTGCTATTAGATTCAATCAATAAATAGCTAAGGAATCAAGATGTCAGGTACAAGTATTATTCAAAAACATGAGGAAACCCAACTTGCTATCAAATTAATTTCCCTTGGCGGAAGAATTCAAATGCTAGAAAGCGAAACTAATTTAAGCAGGAATAAGCTTATAAAACTTTATAAAGAGATTCAAGGTTGCCCGCCACCTAAAGGTTTATTGCCTTTTTCAACCTCGTGGTTTATGACATGGGAATCCAATATCCATGCCAGTATTTTTTATAACGCTTACTCTTTTTTAGTTAAAAATGGCTTGAAGTCTTGCATTCAAACTATTTTAAAAGCCTATCAACTTTATTTAGAACAATGCCAAGTTTCACATAAAGATGAACCTGTTTTAGGGTTAACCAGAGCTTGGATCTTAGTCAAATTTGTCGAAAAAAACATCATGCAACAATCATATTGTACGGCATGCGGAGGGCTCTTTATTACGCACGCTTATCACCCACAAAACACGTTTACTTGCAGTTTATGCCAACCACCGTCAAGAGCGGATAAGAATAATAAAACACTAAAAGAAAATAACGAAAAATGCCTAAAAGTGTTATCAACGTTGAGCAATTTAAATTCATCGGTTGTCACACGGATAACTGCGTAAATAAAAAATTAGAAATATTTCAGCAAGTTTACTGTTATTTCATGGAGAAAGAAGAAAGTCAATGCTAATCATTATAGGGTATATTGTCGTTATCGCCTCGGCGCTACTTGGTTATGTACTAAGCGGGGGCTATTTAGCCGTACTATTTCAACCACTTGAATTATTGATTATTGGTGGCGCTGCGATTGGTGCTTTTATTGTCAGTAATGAACAAAAAACAATAAAAGCAACACTTAAATCTTTAGGGCAATTATTTAAAACATCTAAATATAATAAAAACTTATATCTAACACTGATTAATTTAATGTATAGCATTTTGACGAAGATTCGGCAAAATGGGGGGTTATCCATTGAAGCCGATATTGATAATCCACATGAAAGTGACCTGTTTAAACAATACCCGCTTATTTTAAATAACCCTAGAATCTGCGATTTTATTACTGATTACTTACGACTAATGATTAGTGGCAATATGGATGTATTTGAAATCGAAACACTCATGAGTGAAGAAATTGAAACATTTGTCCATGAACTTGAAAAGCCTGTAGATGCCATTTCAGGTATTGGTGATGGCTTACCAGCATTTGGGATTGTTGCAGCTGTAATGGGCGTAATTAATACACTTGCACAAGCAGATAGACCTGCAAGTGAACTTGGTGAACTCATTGCGCATGCTATGGTCGGAACTTTTTTAGGTATCTTACTTGCCTATGGTTTTGTTTCACCATTAGCATCGTTATTGAAGCAAAGAAATGCCGATATGGTCAAAATATTAGAGTGCACAAAAGTGATTCTGCTCGCCAATATGCATGATTATGCTCCGCAAATTTGTATTGAATTTGGCCGAAAAACGCTTTTCTCGCATGAAAGACCGTCATTTTTTGAATTAGAAAAGTACATACAAGAAGTTAAAGATAAAAATACGAATCCAAATAGCGAATAATGAAAGATAAATCTATAAGAATAATTGTCAAAAAAAAATCTGGGCATGGTGGTGGGCATCATGGTGGTTCGTGGAAAATCGCTTACGCCGACTTTATGACTGCGATGATGGCACTATTTTTAGTGATGTGGTTAATTTCGACATCCACACCTCAAGAGTTGAAAGGCATTGCTGAGTACTTTAGAACCCCCTTAATTCTTGGCTACAATGGTGGTAAAAACATTAGTGATAGTGAAAGCCCCATTCCTGGTGGCGGTGATGATGTGAGTAAACAACTTGGCGAAGAAAAAAGTCATGTTTTAAATTCATCAAAAGATGAATTCGAAAAACAACAACTTGAAAGATTACAGATGATTGAGGCGGCACGTAAGATTTATGAAACGTTCGAAATTGATGATCGCCTTAAAAAACTAGCGCCTAATCTTATTATTGAATTAACGGAAATGGGGTTACGGATTCAAATTTTAGCCTCCGATGATAAACCCATGTTCGATGTTGGTAGCACAACTATTGATCCCAATATGCAAGAAATTTTGCATACATTAGCGCCAATTATCAATTCATTACCCAATAAAATTACCTTGTCAGGCCATACAGATGAACGCCAATATACAACGGGCGATCGAGGATATAGTAATTGGGAACTATCTGCCGATAGAGCCAATGCATCAAGGAGAGAGCTTATTGCTGGCGGATTAGATTCAAGTAAGATTATTCGCATTATTGCATTAGCTGACACCGTTAGTCTAAATAATGCTAACTATAGTAAAGATGCGAATCGCCGGATTAGTATCTTAATTTTAAATAAAACAGCACAACAGTATATTGAAGAAGAAAATAATATGACCGGCATCAATTTTTTAAGGCAATCACAACAAATTAAATCTGAATAAAAAATCAAATAACATGATTTATAAAGATACGTTATATCATTTTTGAGGACTCAAATTAAAAAATTTCCCAGCTGTCACAAAAATTATTAAAGTTTTCAAAAATAAAGACGATATAAAAATAACTTACTTTTTTAATTGATGTTATTAACTAAAACTATATTGAGGGGTTTTTATGGCAAATTCATTAATGAACACAGGTATTAGTGGATTAAATGCAGCACAAAATATGCTTAATGTAATTAGCAATAATATCAGTAATGCGCATACAACAGGTTACAATCGTCAACAGCAAATTCTACGCCAAGCCAATGGCACTCAGCATAGTTTTGGCTTTGTGGGCAATGGCGTTTGTGTATCGTCCGTTAATCGTGCTTTTAACCATTTTGTCGTTGGTCAATTACGCCAATCACAATCACAAAATGGTTCTATTAAATCTTATTACGGTGAGTTATCCAAAGTAGATAATTTATTAGCAGAAAATGATAATAGCATTTCATCACAGCTTAACAATCTTTTTGCGAGTTTAAATAAACTTGCTTCAAATGCGGGAGATGCCTCAACAAAACAAACAGTGATTAGTGATCTCACTTCGTTAACCAGTCAGTTTAATAAAACAGAAACAAATTTGAAAAATCAAATTGCTAATATTAATACTGAATTAAGCAATAATGTTGATAAGGTAAATACCTATACCCAACAAATTGCTGAACTGAACCAAAAAATTTCACAACTACAGTCGGCAGGTGGTGGACTTGCGCCTAATGCATTACTTGACCAACGTGATCAATTGGTTAATGAATTAAGCGAAATTATTGGCATTACTGTTACTGAGCAAAATGGACAATATAATCTTTCACTGGCAAATGGTTTAAATTTAGTTCAAGGTTCTTCGATTAACTTATTATCGGTACAACCTTCAGCAGACGATCCTTCATTAAATACCATTATTTATACGCATCATTCAGGTGCAACCCAAGAACTGACCAGTCAGAACATTACATCTGGCACATTAAATGGATTATTAACCTTTCGTGAAGGACCGTTAACCGAGGCTCGCAATCAATTAGGGTTAATTGCGCTAAATTTAGCTGAACGTTTTAATCAAGTGCATATGTCTGGTGTTGATATTAATGGTAATCAGGGTGAAAAGTTATTTGATTATAATCATCCTAGTTGCGTTACTAACACGAAAAATCAAGGCAATGCCACAGCTAAGATCGAGTTTAACGCTGTGACTGAAGTAAAAGCTTCGGATTATAAAATTGAATTTGATGGTAATAATTGGGTTGTCACACGATTATCAGATCATCAGCAAATCACTCCGCAAATCGAAGAGGGTAAATTGGTTTTTGACGGGCTGGCTATCGAAATAAACGGTAATGCCGTTAGTGGAGACTCGTTTATCATCAAACCTGTTGCTGATATTGCCTCGTCATTACAATTGCAAGTAAAAGATGTCAATAAATTAGCAACCGGTATTAATGATGAAGAAAATGGTGCAGGTGATAATCGTAATGTAGCTAAATTGTTAGCAATCCAGCATGAAAAACTTGTGAATGGCACAACAACGTTAAAAAGTGCTTACACTCGTTTAGTTAGCTACATTGGTAGTGAAACTCAAACGGCGAAAATTTCGGCTCAATCAAGCAAAAATATTACCCAACAAATTTATGAACAAAATCAATCAATATCTGGCGTGAATATTGAAGAAGAATATATCTCTATGCAGGTCTATATGCAGTATTACCAAGCTAATGCAAAAGTGATTGATGCAGCCACAACACTATTTGATACCATTTTAGGTTTAACTAAATGATAAAAGGATAAAAAATGCGCCTTAGCACAAACTCACTCTATCAAAAAAACTTGCAAGGTATTTTAAATACCAATAGCAAATGGCAAAAATCAGGGTTACATTTAGCGACTGGCAAAAAGATTTTATCGCCTTCTGATGATCCCATGGGCGCATCACAATCATTAATAATCAAACAAGCACAAGCACAAAATGAGCAATTTCAAGCAACACGCGAAAGTGCTGATAAATTACTTAGCCGCCAAGACACTATCTTAGCGGAGGCCAATACCGTTATCCAAACCATTCAAGAAACATTGGTCTATGCTTCAAACGAAACCTTAAATGAAGAAAATCGACTCGATCTTGCTAATAAATTACAAGGTTTAAAAGATCAACTTTTGTCATTAGCCAACGCAAAAGATACTAACGGTAACTATCTTTTTGCAGGTAAGAAAAACGATACTCCCCCTTTTGTTATGAACGAATCTGGCGAAGTGAGTTACGTTGGCAGCACAACTTCGGTAAATGTTTTGATTGATGACTCGCGCGAAGTATCGCTAAGTTTTACCGGCATTCAAGTATTTATGACAGGCTCAAATGTTAAAGAATCTGATGGTTCACCAGCAGAAAGTAACCTATTTGCCAGTATTGATTATGCGATTGAAGCGTTAAAAATAGATCTAGATTACGATAACAAAGATACCGTTGAACAATTTAGAGCTGGATTATCAAAAGCTCGCCATGGCATAGACAATTCTTTTAATAATATTTCAACACTCAGAGCAGAGGGCGGCTCAGTCCTATCTGAAGTTGATAGGTTATTAGCGCTTGGTAAAACATTAGATATTGAATATCAAACGCAAATCAGTCAGCTTGAAGATGTTGATTGGTACGAAGCAATTTCTGAATATGTCATGCTACAAGCTAATTTGCAAGCTGCACAATATACCTTTATGACGATGCAAAATATGTCACTGTTTCAAATGAAATAAAGTGTAGAAAAACAACGAGTTGTTTACACTGCATGATTAAAATAATCTGCTAAAACCGCATAAGGCATTTTATCAAAAATCACCTTATGCATTTTGCTTAATTATAGTTATTAATCAATATTTTAATCTTCAATTTCCTATTTTTGGAACCGCTAAAATATGGATCGGCTACACTAATTCATACAACTTTTTTGAGGGGTAAGGTAAACTTATCACAACTAAAAAAAGAGCTAATATGAATAAGATTAAACGAAAAAGACGAACATTCAATGATAATTTTAAACACCAAATGGTCAGCCTTTATCAACACGGTAAATCACGTAGTGAAATCGTTGCACAATAGGATTTGACACCCGCTAAATAACGCAAGCAAGCCAAAGAGGCTCATTTAAAACAAAAGATAACCGCAGCCTACAAGAACAAGAGTTGATAGCTTTGCGCAAAGAGCTTAAACAACTTCGTATGGAAAACGACATTCTAAAGCAAGCAGCACTGATAATAGGGCGAAAATCACTATCCTAAAAGCAAATTGTTGTCGCGAATTTAACTTATATTCGAGTTAACCAACGTTGGAATTATTTATGTGTTTTAGTGAATTTATCCGATAGGCAGATTGTCGGTTATCATGTTGGTAAACATAAAACGGCAGAGCTTGTCATGTCGGCATTAAGCTAAATTAAACAACCATTATCGAGATTGAATTTATTTCATTCAGACCGAGGTAAAGAGTTTGATAATCGGTTATTAGAGGATTGTTTTAAGACATTTAATATCACGCATTCATTAAGCAAGAAAGACTGTCCTTATGACAATGCGGTAGCAGAAGCGACATTTAAAACAATTAAAACGGAGTTTGTAAAAGGCCAACGTTTCAACTCAACAACGGAGTTACAACGCGCTTTTTCGGCTTATGTCTACTGGTATAATAATAAACGATTACATTCTTCGTTAGGCTACTTGCCTCCCGTCGAATTTAAAAAACATTTACCCCTTAATTTTTTTGTTTGAAAATGTGTTGCCATTTCGTGCACTTTACCCCATTTTTACCCTTTTTTTGTCTCTATTTTAATATCAATAATAATCAATATGTTAAAATCATCCTCAAAAAAAGGGTTAGAAATTTAAAAATCAGGAACTGTTGCGGTTTGGCTTAGTCCATAGCTATTAAATTTGCCTTGTACTGGCTCTAGGCATTTTTCTTGCTTTATCCACAAAATAAATTTTTGCCCTGTACTTTTACTATGCAAATGAAAGTGTGGATATTGCAAATGAACGCTTCCCCACTTTTCAATCATTTTATTTTTTACTTCAGGTGTCCATTTTCCTTGTGCTGTTAATCGTTTTTCGGCACGCTTTAATGCACTTTGACCTTTCGGATTAACACGGCTAAAACGTAAATAGCCTTTTATCGTCGTCGGTACTGTAGTGATAGGCATCGGTAAGGCATAATCACGAATTGATGATTTTTGCTGTATATCTGCTTTAAGGTTTTGCAACTCCTGCTCGGTGCCCAATAGGCGAATCACTCCGCCTAATGTTTGGTGCACTCTGTAACAAGGAAAGCTAATTGCGATATTGCCTTGGTGATTGACCAAAATTTGGTGTAATGATTGCATCACTTGATTCATTACATCCACTTCGGTTATCTCAATTTGCGAAATCGCTCGCAACTCTAAATAGTGTGAGTGCATCTTATTTACTCCTTACCGCTGGCCCCAAATACACCACCACGAATTAATACCGCAATCACATAATGTTGCTGATCAAGCGCTGGTTTTTCACCTTTTAAAACCCAATTATCAAATAGGGTATAAAAGTCTGATTTCTGTTTTGGTTGGCGAAAAGCATGCCCCATTGAAGTAACCGAGCCATACGGTTCTATCGCTATTGGAAATTGTGCATTATCTTCATACCAAGTATCGATAGTTCGAATTGCATTACTGATTTTTTGTGAATGCATGGCGGCTTGTTGGTTCTTCTCATACAATACTTTACTTTTTGTTTTACCCGTATCTAGGATTAATTCTTGTGATGGATAGACTTCTTGACTTAAGCCCATTTTCAGTTTGGCTTCAACGTTAAAAATCACAAACTCTTTACCGGATAATCCAGCCTCAATCAGTTTGGCAAGATCATTTACCGATTTATCATCATAATCAAATACATTAAGCTGGTATTGTTTAACATCGCTGACTTCAATAAATGGTTTTTTATCATTTTTTCGAGTAACTGAAAGGCTAATGTGCTCCGCGGTCATACGATTACGCCATAACCAACGACCATTTAAGATATTAATGGCATAACGCTTAGCCAAGTTAAGCATTCCTTGCGTTTGAATATAATCCTGCGTTGTTTTTTCTAGTTCTTTTTGATATTCAATATCATTACACACGGAAGGTTTACCTAAAAATGGTAACACTTTACAGCTCCATGTCACGACCAAAGTATCTTTATCGGCATCTAACGCAGCAACATCAACTGTTTGTAAATTTGGCTTTTGTATTTCAGCATCTAATTTGGTTGGATCGTTTGCAACTGCATTTTTAAGACGATTTGAAATAGTGCCTCGGACTGATTTTTCAGTGACTGTAACAGGAGATAATTTATTGGAATCCGTATTATCTTGCTGTGCAAAAATCGCATCAGAAATATCAAAACTACGTTCAAAAGCAAGTACGCTGGCGGTGGTGATTTTATCTTTACTCATAATGTATTCCTTATTCTATAATTTTCTAAATTTACTTAATTGGTTTCTTGATTAATAACATAAATTTCTGCATCATTAGATTGCAATTCACTGCATTTATAACGCCAAAAAGCCTGTGATAAATTCTCTTCCAAGCGTAAAGGAAAGACCCATTTACCAAGCCCATAAATACACTCCACAAATTGCGTGGCATGCTCATTACTGCGCGCATGTTCAACCTTACCTGCTGAAAATAGTGGCGAAATAGCTTGATAGCCTAAATGTAAAGGCACAAGCCAACCGCGCCCTTGTTTAACCGATGTGGTTTGCCAGTGATCTTTTTCTTGAGGATGATGATGTGACATTGCGGTTTCAATCAAGGCATCAAGCGCTGTAGCATTAGGATCTTGTTGTTGTAATTCCGCAGTGATATCTTGCAAATCTTGTGGAGCCTCAACCAAAACAAAAGCGGGTAATAGTGCATTGATTAAGTGTTTATTTGATTTTGATGCAGAATATAGCGCGACTGATTCAATATCAACAACCTGCCCACCAGCAACACGTTGCTGGTAAAGTTTTTGTTTCATCTGTTGGATAAATGCTTGCTGTTCATCTGCATCATCTAATGTTTCACGATCTTCAATTTTTACCTCGACAAGCAAGGAAACATCTAGATGAACTCGCCCTTCTTCAATAATTGAACGGGTACTACCATTTTTAGCTAGTGGATTGCGTGTTAATCGAAAAGTATAATCCGCATAGTTATTAGGTCGATAAACTTGTACATTACATTCATGACATGCAATTAACACACCATCTAAGTAAATAGGATTTTCTGATTCAATTTTACGACTTAAAGCATGAATAGCGCCTAAAAACCCCGAAATAGCAGGGAATCCATACGTTAATGGGCTAGAAATTGCATTAGCATTATGAATTTTGACATGATCAAATAATAAATAATAACGTAATGATGCCATTAAAAGATCCCCTCCCGTTTACGTTGACTTGCTTTCACCGCAGCACTAAATTCGCGGCGCCATTCGCTAAATTCAGGATCCGCAAATTGCTGTTTAATATTTTTAAATTTTTCTTTTAAAGCATTTTGAACCCACTTGGCAAAACTCTTTTCTAAACTTTGTTGCCAATCGCCTTGTTCATACTGCTTTTTAAAAGCATCTTCATTCTCTAATTGGGCTCGCTGTGGATCAAGCCAAAGTTTTTCATGAAAATCGAGAGAATAATCACGGCTCCAACCGGCTGGTTGAGTAGTTTGAATATGGCGAGCAAACTTAAGTAGTAATGATAAAATCACCACAAACGCATCTTTACGATCATCTCGTTCTTCTACAATATTTTTTGGCGCTTCAACCATATCAAACAGTAATTTAAAACCAAATCGACAAAAACCTTGTAAAGAATGATTAAAAATGGTTTCTTGCTGTTTGCCTACCATTGGAAATGGCGAGTTTTTGAATTTAGGAGGTATGGAAGGCAATAAAAAATTACGCCCCATTTGACTACCAATAAGTTGGCTTGCATTTTGAGCATTACTGCCACCGAGCCTAACAACAGCCAGCTCGTGAAAAGAAAAATAAGGTTGATGCTCAACATCCTTTTTTCGGCGCAGTTCTCGTGCATTTTTATTTTCTTCCGAAAATCGTGTTTGTACCTTTTTATAAACTAAATGACACAAAGCACTAGGATGTAATGGAATCAATAAACGGTAATTATGTTCTTGCTGTGATAAATAAGTTTCTTCACTATTAGGCCAGAAAAATTGCTTATTAAGTTCCGAAGCCTGCGCATCACTCCAATTATCTCTAAGTAACTGCTGAAAATTTTCCAAATAAAGAGCAGATTTATTTTTATCATCAGATAAAGCTTCTTGAACAGCAGGGTGATTATTAATAATAAGCTGTAAAATTGTTATATCATTTTTAACAGTTTGATTTAGTAATCCAAATATATCTAAGGATGCAGCGCTACCTGTTGCATCAAAAGGCAGGACATTTACTGTAGAAGATGATACAAAATTACCTAAAGTATTAGGTTTTACCTGAGTATTATAATTAGCATTACAAGCCTTAGAGCTAGGGTGAATTCCCTTGGAGAGATGCGTTGCGATAAGAAGCCATGAAATACGACGAATAGCTGCATCTTCCATCCACGCTTCAAATTCAAATCGCTTGGCTAATTCATCTAATTTTTGCTGAGCTTCATTAACTGCAACTAAATCACCCACTTCTTTTGCTTTTTCTAGCTTAGCGGTTTCACTTTTATAATTACTATTATTGGCAAGTCGCTGTTGCAGAAAATCTAAAATTACTTTTCTTATATCTTGCCAAGATATGTTATCCATTGGCCCTCCTTATATTTATCTTAAATTTTAATAAAATTAGAATAAAATAAATCAGGCTAAATATCAAACAAAAAATGATCAAAAAAAATAAACATAAAAAGAAATAAAAAAAGAAAAGATAAAACTTAAAAGGATAGATATTAATTAATATTAACCCAAAAAATTAACTAATTTAGAGAGTGGGACTTAATTTTTTTATAAACCGCTTATTCAGCGGTAAAATACTCTTTAAAGAAAAGAAAATACTTAAAATTTCTCAGCAACCTATACGGCTGTCCATTCAGAGTATAAAAGAATTACCTCACTTTTACTAGCAACCATTATTCACCTGACGATATTTTGTCAAAAAGTTTCAGGTAACTATGTGTTTCAGTATAAAAACAAGATTCTTTTATTCTTGCTTTTTATAAAATCCAAAGTAAGGATGAAAATACCAACTGTAATTACGATATAAGTTTACGCTACAAAATTCATTCGCTAATCGATATGGCGTTTTATTTGGGAAATATTCGGCTATTTTTGCTATGGCTTGCTCGACACTATTAATTAGCCAAGGTTGGATGCTAGGATTAGCAAGTGACCAGTTTTTATATTCAATTATACTATTTTGGGTATCTTTACAGCAGTCATCTGGTGTTTGCCATGCGATATCTGCATAGCTAAATTGGTAATTTCCATCATCGTCAAGTTGGCAAATATATTCATCTTGTGTCTCATCATTCCCTCTAAATGGTGAAATCGCCTGTAAATGCACACAATGGTGATGAGCTAAACCTTGTTGCCAATAGCTGGTCACATAATTACTTTTACGGACATTAATCGCAAACAGATCTGCCATGACCTTATGTTCTAATTCAGCTAGCGTTAGTCCATCTTCAGGGCAAGACTTAATACGTGGAACCGCATCAATATTTACTAACTGATGCCCAGGAATTAGTTCATTTGTTTTATGGGTTTTCAGCAAGAATAATGGCTCTTCTTCAAATCCTGGTTTAGAAAAACAGGCTTGATCCGTACGATATTTAGATTCAATTGCTTTTAAATTCGATCCTAATATGGCCACATTGGCCTTTTGTGCAATTTTTTGTGGTCGGTGACGCCATACCCGTCCAACTAACTGAATAATAGATCGCATGGATGATGGTTCTACAATTGCCCAATCATAATCGTGATCACGCCCGACTTCGGTGACTGGCGTGCCTATCACAATAAAGATATGGTTTTCTTTATTGCTACTTTTTATCGCTTGGAGAATTTCGGGTTGGCTAAATAGTGCTTGTTCATCACTGCGATTTAAAATTCTATCGAGTTTTTCTTCTAATTGGCTACGCAATAACAGCAGTTGCCGAGCATGATAGACCACGATATGAAAAGCGGTATCATTAGGTAACTTCTTTTGTGCATAAATTTGTTGTGTAAGTGAAATAACATCTTCTATATGGGCAAAACGCATTAAACCAATACTAACTTTTTTTTGTGATTTTTTATCTATTTGATGATGATCTTGGTGAAATTGATAAGCTTGATCTAATAGTTGCTTAGCCAGTACACCATAATTAATTTTTTGGTTTTCTGTTTTATTTTCTTGGTAATTTAATAGATCTAAAATATGCCCTTGGCGACGGATTGCACTTTGTGCTAATTGATGAATGCGTGTTGCTACAAATTGTTGATGGTGCTCGCTAAACGTTTTAGTATCAGCAATTTGGGATATCGACTGTTGATATTCATCAAACCAGCCACATACAATAGTATTATCGGCATATTGATTATTTTGATTCCAAATTTTTCGCCCGGCTTGGTAAGCGTCAAATAATCCGGCAATTAAATCTGGCGTTAAGGTCGCCGATGACAGTAGTACTTTGCTCCCAAACAATCCGGCTAAATGCACTAAACGCGCTAGCGCTGGCAAATCGTGTTGATCAAAATCATCCGGCTCATCTAAAATCAGATCTGAGGTTAACAATCTTAACGTTGGTGCAATATATTTACCGCCTCGCGTACATTCGCTCGCTTGGATAATATGGTCAATAGTGCATGTCACAATGGGCGCATAGAGTAATTGTCTTGCTTTGCTGTTTTCGATAATGGTACCTAATTCACAATCAGCAATACCACTTTCTGCTACATCAATATATTCATCAAGTAACGATTCGATAGATTCACTACCTTGGTTTTCTGAATTTTTTGGAGAATCGTTTTGTTGTATTTCTTCATTACTTAGCTCAAACAAGGTTTTTGTGGCTCGCCCACCCACTAAAATCGCCAGATGTTCATCACTTAAGTGTAATCTTTCTCTTAATGCTTTACCTGTTTGCAACGTTAAAACACGTAATCCCAATGCAATGGTAAAACGCACGCCACGTTTAGGATTTGAAAGCGCATACATTATTCGCCCATTGGCTAAGGTTTTACCGCAGCCAGTCGATGCCATATTCACACCAAAAAAGCCACATTCATCAGACATTTGTTGATAACTTTTCGCTAAATCAAAAGCATGATTTTGCCATTGAAATCGTTTTATGGTTGTTCGTTTGGTAAAGGGTTTATGCTGATTAATTGCGGGTAATTCAGTGATTATTTTAGGTAATAAACGAGCAAAGCGGGCTGAAAAATTAGCTACACCGATTAAATGATCATCTAAACATTGCTTCGCTTTTTTCAGGTAATTGGTATTGGCAATTAAGATTGCTTTATGTTTTTCGGCTTCTTCATTTGCTAAAGATAAACTTGAGTAGTTATGATCAGCCACCATTAAGCTTAAACGTGAAATATGCAATAAAAACGCGTCAATATTAGACAATTGCATTAAGGGAACATGATTTAGGGCTTTGGCTGCATAACGGCTTAGTTTTTTCAGCCAAGGCTGACTTAAGGTAATATCGCTTTTAAGCTGCCAAAAATCGTTGGGTGAAGTGTGTTGACTATGACTATTTTTAACCCATTTATCAATTGCCTTAAATGTTTTATAAAAACTTCGGATAGTTAAACCAGATATATCAAAATCTATTTTCTGTAAATTTTTAATATCCCCCGTTAATGAATCCGGTAAAAACGGCATTCTATGATGCGACACAATGAGCCACGCAATCCATTGTGCCAATAATGGTAACTGCGTAAGATCATTTTTTTCAACTTTGGTAAGCTGCTTGTACCAATTAGGATGTTGCTGTTGATATTGAGTAAAATGCGCTAATCGATTAAATAAGGCTTCGTTGGTGGTGCAGTCTTGAATCATTAATAAAAATAATTGCAACGAAATCCATTCATGTCGATAAGGATCAGCCGCCACAGCCGTTTCTGCTCGTAATTTAGATTGAAAACCAACCGTTGCTTTGCCTAAATCATGAAGTAGGGCTGCCATAGTTGTGATCAATTGAATAGCGGTTGCATATTGCCAACAATTTTCGCTGTCACTGCGTAAAATATTACGTTTAGTACGATTAGTTGGGACTCGTCCCTCTTGATTAAACTGACTACGATCGCCCACAATCCACAAAAGATCAGTTAAATTTTTACCATGTGTCCAATAACATGCAACAGCAGTATTTTTTCGTGCAGTTTTGCGTAATAATTTATAAAGCGTTTGTAACCCAGCTTCGGTCATCGGGCTTTGCCATGTCCGTTCACCGCAGCGCTCAGCAAACTGATCGATAATCCGCCGTGTTTCGGTTAAGGCGTTCTTTTTGCATTGACTAACAAGTAAAATATTCATATTTGAGCTGCTATCTGTTTTAAAGTATCAATAATCCTATCAAGTGCACCTAATTGGGCAAATTGCGCAATACATGCCATACGAAATTCTTTTTCACTGTCGCCTTGTTTGGCTGATAAAAAAGCTTGAGGTAATACAATGCCATCTTTAATAATATCTGCCGCATCAAAAACTAAGCCACCACGCCTAGTTTTTCCGTGTAAAATAGCCAGCCCATGTGGTAAACCTAATACCCAACAAGCCGTTGCGCCAAGGCCATAGGCTAAATAGTTACCATGATCTAAAAATTGATTAGCGGGATCATGACTTTTGCCTCGTGTGCCTTGTTCTCGTTTAAATTTGTCATCTTGTAAGGTTAATTGATTTGCCATTCCATAAAGACGTTTGCTAATTCGCCCTTCTGCAGCTAAAAGTGCTTGGCTGTTATCAACATCGGTAAATTGTTGTGTTGCATCAGTAAGAATATGCGCTAACTGCGTTTTATCAACATCCCAATCAAATTGTGGCCAACATTCACTAATAATATTAAGCCGTGTTTGTTGCAATAATTTAGCTGCTTGTAATCGACGTTTGTCATCAAACCAAAATTGACACCAACTTTGTAGGTATTGTGTCGGACGATATTCACTTTGTGGTGAAAAAAACTGACAGGCAAATTCAGATTCGGTTGATGAAAATAGAGGCGTTCCGCCTCCGCCACAAAAGCCAATCATAACGCCTGCCCGTGAAAGCTCTCGCACTGCCGCTTGCGTTAATGATGTTCCCGTGCCTAATAAAATACAGGTGGTATTTGCTATTGGGATATTCCAATATAACGACTGCTGACCTTGCTCGGTCACATACTCGACTCGCCCGCCATTAACCAAAACACGGCAATGCTCTAAATAATAAATATTGGCTCGCTTGGAATGCATGATCGTTTTTAGATCAGAAGAATGAATCATATCCATGATGATAACTGATTAAATTAATTGAAATATAGCCAATAAATTAACATTATTTTATATGAAAAACGAGCATTTTATTGTCTATTACGAGCAATTGAGTGATTGCAAAGTTATTAGATTATGGCAGGGATTTTTAAAGACGAGCGATGCTCGTCTTTATCTTTGTGATTAGCAATAAAGTTGCTGTAATGGCGTTACAGTTTGTGCTGGATCGTAATCTAGCGCTGCAGTTGTAGCATAAGCAGCATTCATGGTGGTATCGTAATGTACCTTATATTGAATGGCACTTCGACGCAATATTTTTGACGCTTCAATGGCTGCTCGTCCAGAAGTGGTATTAAGAATGTAGCTATATTCGCCATTTTTTATATGGTCATGGATATTTGGTCGACCTTCGTTTTCTTTTTTTACAATTTGGCATGGTATATCTGCTTGTTGTAACACTTTTGCCGTGCCGATAGTTGCATCGATACTAAATCCATGCGCAATTAATCGTTTAGCAACTTCTAACAGCCTTGTTTTATCCTGATCACGAACCGATAATAATGCTTTTCCTGATTTTTTCATATTCGATAGGCTACCAAGTTGCGCTTTAGCAAAGGCTTCAGCAAAGGTTTTACCGATTCCCATCACTTCCCCCGTTGAGCGCATTTCCGGACCTAAGATCGGATCAACACCACTGAATTTATTAAATGGCAATACCACTTCTTTTACCGAATAATAAGCAGGAATCACCTCTTTAGTCACTTTTTGCTTAGCAAGCGATTGCCCTGTCATCACGCGAGCGGCAATTTTAGCCAGTGGTAAACCTGTTGCTTTTGAGACAAACGGTACGGTACGTGCTGCACGAGGATTAATTTCAATCAGATAAATTTGGTTATCTTTGATGGCAAATTGTCCATTCATTAAGCCTTTTACATTAAGTTCAAGTGCCAATTGTTTGGCCTGCTGTCGTAGTTTGTCTAAAATATCTGCGTTTAAGGTGTGAGTTGGCAGTGAGCAAGCAGAATCGCCTGAGTGAATGCCTGCTTGTTCAATATGTTCCATAATGCCACCAATCACAATTTGTTCGCCATCAGCAATCACATCAATATCCACTTCAATGGCATCATCTAAAAAGTGATCGAGTAAGACTGGTGCATTATTTGATTCGCTTACTGCGGTTTTAAAATAACGCCTTAAATCTTGTTCATTATAGACAATTTCCATTGCGCGCCCCCCTAATACATAAGAAGGTCTAACCACTAATGGATAACCTATTTTTTCTGCTTTGATGACTGCCTCATTAATATCGGTTACTGTTGCGTTGACAGGTTGTTTTAATTTCAGTTTATCGACGATTTCTTGAAAGCGTTGACGATCTTCGGCTTTATCTATAGCATCGGGTGAGGTACCAATAATTGGTAGGCCAGCGGCTTCAAGCGCACGAGCAAGTTTTAGCGGTGTTTGCCCACCGTATTGCACAATAACACCATTTGGTTTTTCAACATGTGCAATTTCAAGCACATCTTCAAGCGTAACTGGCTCAAAATAGAGGCGGTCAGAAGTGTCATAATCGGTTGACACAGTTTCGGGATTACAGTTAACTATAATGGTTTCATAACCATCCTCACGCAGAGCTAATGCCGCATGCACACAGCAATAATCAAACTCAATACCTTGTCCAATCCGATTAGGACCACCACCTAGGATCATAATTTTTTTACGGCTAAATTGAGGATTAGCTTCACACTCTTGCTCATAGGTTGAATAAAGATAAGCGGTATCTGTTGCAAATTCAGCTGCACAGGTATCTACCCGCTTATAAACAGGGTGAATATGATATTGATGACGTAAATCGCAAACCGATTGCTCAGTAGTATTAAGTAGTTTGGCAATGCGTAAATCTGAAAAACCTTTACGTTTTAATTGCCATAATGTTTCTTGATCTATCTGTGCTAGTGACTGCTCTTTTAGCTTGTTTTCAAAATTAACTAGATCTTCAATTTGCACCAAAAACCAACGATCTATATTGGTTAATGTAAAGATCTCATCTAAACTCAATCCAGCCCTAAAGGCATCGGCAATATACCAAATACGATCGGCACCCGCTTCTTGGAGTTCATAACGAATTTTAGTGATATTTTTTTCATCGGTATAATCATCAATTTTAGGATCAAAACCTGAAGCGCCAACTTCAAGCCCTCGCAATGCTTTTTGTAATGATTCTTGGAAAGTACGCCCAATAGCCATGACTTCACCAACCGATTTCATTTGCGTGGTTAAACGATCGTTACAGCCCGCAAATTTTTCAAAATTAAAGCGTGGGATTTTAGTGACCACATAATCAATCGACGGTTCAAATGAGGCGGGGGTTTTACCGCCAGTAATATCATTAGATAATTCATCAAGAGTGTAACCAACTGCCAACTTAGCTGCAATTTTAGCAATTGGAAAACCAGTAGCTTTAGAAGCTAACGCTGATGAACGTGATACTCGCGGATTCATCTCAATGACAATTAATCGTCCGGTTTTAGGGTCGACCGAGAATTGCACATTGGAACCACCAGTTTCAACGCCAATTTCACGCAGTACGGCAATTGATGCATTACGCATGATTTGATACTCTTTATCTGTCAATGTTTGTGCTGGCGCAACGGTAATTGAATCACCGGTGTGAATACCCATTGGATCGAAGTTTTCAATTGAGCAAACAATAATGCAATTGTCATTTTTGTCTCGCACCACTTCCATTTCATACTCTTTCCAACCTATTAATGACTCATCGATGAGCAGTTCATTAGTCGGTGAAAGATCAAGCCCACGGGTACAGATTTCGTCAAATTCTTCTGTGTTATACGCAATTCCGCCTCCTGTGCCACCCATGGTAAAGGATGGGCGAATTATGCAGGGAAAACCAACTTGCTCAAGAACGGCATACGCTTCTTTAAGCGAATGAGCAATGCCTGATCTTGCAGTATCAAGACCAATTTTTTTCATAGCCTCATCAAAACGTTTACGATCTTCGGCTTTATCTATAGCGTCGGCTGTTGCGCCAATCATCTCGACATTAAACTCTTTTAATACGCCTTGTTTTTCAAGCTCTAATGCACAGTTTAGTGCTGTTTGCCCCCCCATGGTTGGTAAAATAGCATCGGGTCTTTCTTGTTCAATAATCTTGCGAACACATGTCCAATCAATTGGCTCGATATAAGTGGCATCGGCCAATTCAGGATCCGTCATAATAGTAGCAGGATTGGAGTTAACTAAAATAACGCGATAGCCTTCTTCACGTAGTGCCTTACAAGCTTGTGCACCGGAATAATCAAATTCACATGCTTGACCAATAACAATTGGGCCTGCGCCAATAATTAATATACTTTTGATATCTGTTCGCTTAGCCATAATTATTGCTCCTGCTTATAAATTTTAATTAACTCAATAAAATGATCAAAAAGAGGTGCGGCATCATGCGGCCCGGGACTGGCTTCTGGGTGACCTTGGAAGCTAAAAGCTGGTTTTTGGTTGTGATGAATACCTTGCAGTGAACCATCGAATAGTGATTTATGCGTCACGCGTAAATGAGCGGGTAAACTTACTTCATCTACTGCAAAACCATGGTTTTGTGCGGTAATCATCACCTGATTATTTTCCAGATCTTTCACAGGGTGATTTCCGCCATGGTGACCAAACTTCATTTTTATCGTTTTGGCACCACATGCCAGCGCTAAAAGTTGATGGCCTAAGCAGATGCCAAAGATAGGAATATCAGTGTTTAAAAACTGCTTAATAGCCTCAATTGCATAACTGCAAGGAGCGGGATCACCTGGACCATTAGATAAAAATATTCCGTCAGGCTTTAATGCAAGGACTTCTTTTGCTGTTGTTTTAGCTGGTACGACTGTTAATTTACAACCACGCTCAACTAACATGCGCAAAATATTGCGTTTTACGCCAAAGTCATAGGCAACAACATGGTATGGTAATTGAGTCTCTGGTATTGGATTAGTCTGCTGTTGTTGCCCTGTCCATAATATGCCTTCAGTCCAAATATAACTTGATGAACACGTCACTTCTTTAGCTAAATCAAGCCCACTTAATCCTTTAAAATTTATCGCCTGCTGTTTGGCTATTTCGGCTTTTTCAAGTAAGGTCTTTTTATCCGTTGCCGTTATGATAACACCATGCTGTGCCCCTTTTTCACGCAAAATACGCGTTAAGCGCCGTGTATCAATATCAGCAATGGCAATAACATTATGCTTTTTTAAATAGCTGGAAAGATCGAGTTCGCTTCTGTAGTTGCTAGCTAATAATGGCAAATCGCGAATAACCAGCCCTTTTGCATAAACTTGACCGGATTCGGCATCATCATCATTTGTCCCTACATTACCAATATGAGGATAGGTCAATGTAACCAATTGTTCACAGTAAGAGGGATCGGTAAGAATTTCTTGATAGCCGGTCATTGAGGTATTAAAAACCACTTCTCCAACAGTTTGACCATCAGCACCAATGGATTTTCCGATAAATTGCGAACCATCTTGTAACATAAGCAGGGCATAAGTTTGCATGATTAAAAAGACCTTTTGAATAATTTATCGATATTTTTGAATATAAATTCAAATTAATTTATCTATAAAGATACAATAATTGACCATTTTATTACACTTTTTTGTACAAAAGAAGCAATATTATAAAAATTATCTTAATAAATAAGTCTAATTTTTGAGACACCTCTCAATATAAAGATAAAATATTGGGATGATTATAATGTTTAACTTGAATTTGCATAATTATTCAAATAGAATTATTTGAATAATTACGGTTATTAGGAGCAATATTATGCACGGTTTTTATCAGCGCCATTTTTTACGATTACTCGACTTTAGCCCTAGTGAAATCAATCAATTAATTAATCTTGCTATTGAATTAAAACAAGCCAAACAACAAGGGCAAGAACAACAACATTTGATAGGTAAAAATATTGCATTAATTTTTGAGAAAGACTCTACCCGTACTCGTTGTGCTTTCGAGGTTGGTGCATTTGATCAAGGTGCTAATGTCACTTATTTAGGACCAAGTGGTAGTCAAATTGGGCATAAAGAGTCAATTGCAGATACTGCGCGCGTACTGGGTCGAATGTATAACGGAATTGAGTATCGTGGTTATGGCCAACAAATTGTTGAAACGCTAGCAAAATATTCAGGAGTGCCAGTTTGGAATGGTCTGACGACCGAAGCACATCCAACCCAAATATTAGCTGATTTTATGACAATGAAAGAGCATATAGGAGATCGCCCATTAAGCAGTATTAAATTTGCCTATTTAGGCGATGCTCGGAATAATATGGGAAATTCATTAATGGAAGGTGCTGCGTTAATGGGGATGGAAATTCGATTAGTGGCCCCAAAAGCTTGTCAGCCGGAAGCCGAACTTGTGCAAAAGTGCCAAGATATTGCCAAAACAACCGGTGCCAAAATTATCTTAACTGAAGATGTTACTTTGGGCGTTAAAGATGTTGATTTTTTATACACTGATGTATGGGTCTCAATGGGGGAGCCAAAAGAAGTCTGGGATGAACGGGTTAAATTATTAACGCCTTATCAAGTAAATGAAAATGTAATCAAACTTACCAATAATCCCAATGTCAAATTTATGCACTGCTTGCCAGCTTTTCATGATACCAATACGACAGTGGGCAAACAGATGGCAGCACAATATGGTTTAATCAATGGGCTTGAAGTAACTAATGACGTATTTGAATCTGAGCATAGTATTGTATTTGACGAGGCGGAAAACAGGCTACATACCATTAAAGCGGTAATGGTTGCAACATTAACCAAAGACGAATAATATTATCACAATCAATACAAAGGTGTTTTGTTAAAATAAGCGCCTTTCTTTTTGCCGACTTAATGTCGGCATAATTTTATCTAAAAAGAATATTGAATCATGACCAAACAAGAGCGAAATAAAGATTTTAAAAAATACCTAAAACTGACCAATCCCATTCATTTCTTAGCAGTAGGATTGGGTAGTGGCATGTCACCGATTATGCCAGGTACCATGGGTTCATTAATGGCAATCCCGTTATGGCTTTTGTTCTATGGATTACAGCCAGCTTTATACTGGATATTTATTTTAGTGACTTTTATTTTTGGTTGTTTTATTTGTCAAAAAACCTCGGATGATACACATACTCACGATTCAGGGCATATCGTTTGGGATGAATTTGTCGGCATGTGGATCACCTTATTTTTTATTCCGCAACTTTCAGTTATGTGGGTTGCCATAGCTTTTGTGGCATTTAGAGTGTTTGACATGGTAAAACCTTGGCCAATTCGCTGGTTTGATAAACGTGTACCGGGTGGATTTGGCATTATGGTAGATGATGTGCTTGCCGCTATCTTTTCATCATTCACCGTTTATGCCATGACATTGATTATTTAAGATGAAATTTTATACTAAAACACATGCTTTCCTGAAAGTTTTTGACAAAATTAGACTAAAACATCTTTTGTGACCAACCTAATTTGGTTGAAAGATTATTAAAGTAATCATAATCTTTGGTATGAATCAAATTAAATTCATACGATGAACGACGAATAATTACATCCTGTGTTGGTTTGACCGGTAAAATAATTTGGCTATCACAGGCAATATTTATATCAAGCGCAGTTGTTGGAAATTTAAGATGAATAGGATTATCTCCCTTAATAACTAATGGTCTAACTGCTAACGAATGCGGAAACATTGGTGTAATAATTAATGCGTCTAAATGAGGCGCTAAAATAGGTCCACCCGCTGATAGTGAATAGGCAGTAGAGCCTGTCGGTGTTGCAATAATCAATCCATCAGCCCGCTGTGAAAACGCATTGCGTTCATTAATGTAAACATCATAGTCAATCATATGGGCAACCGTATTGGGGGTCACAACAATTTCGTTCACAGCAAAACTTGAATTAATTAAATTGCCTTCATCATAAATAGAAACTTCTAGTAAAAAGCGAGGGTCATTGTCATATTCGCCGGCAATCACTGGGCTTAATTGTTCAATCACTTGTTCGTGTGATATGTCGGTTAAAAAACCTAAATTACCACGATTGACACCGATCACTTTAATTTTATATGGAGATAAGTAACGCGCAGAACGTAACATATTGCCATCCCCCCCCACAACAATGGCGAGGTCAGCTTGCTGGCCAATTGTTTCTAAAGAAGCATAATGGCTAACGGGAAATTGAATATGGTCCTCCAAGCGCTCTTCAACTAACACACGAATACCAAGTTTAACAAGCCAATCATAAAGCACTTGATGGGTTTCAATTGCTTCTAACTTACGCGGAAGTCCGATGAGACCAATGCATTTAAATGGAGTTTGCATAAAATATCCTTGTAATTTTTTACATAAAAAATATGTATTTTTTCGTCACAGGTCAAAAAATTACATATCAATGTACCAATAAGCTTGTAATCATAAAAATTGTCCCCATAATAACCGTTATTCACTAAGTTTTCGACTACATTATTTGGAGTACCTTATGACAGAACAAGATAAAAATACGTCAGAAAATGAAACTAGCATTGACACACCAGCAGAAGAAACAATCGAACAACAAGCAGCGTCACAACCTAATTTTGAAGAGCAATTAAAAGCGAAAGAAGTTCGCATTACAGAGCTTGAGCAAGCATTGCAATTAGCGAAAAAAAATGAAAGCGAAGCGATGATTCGTGCACGAGCTGAAATTGATAATGTTCGTAAACGTGTTGAGCAAGATGTTGATAAAGCACGTAAATTTGCACTAGAAAAATTCTCTAATGAATTATTACCAGTTATTGATAATCTAGAACGCGCTTTAGAATCAACAGACAAAGCTAATCCAGAACATAAGGCCACTGTGGAAGGGTTAGAATTGACATTAAAATCATTCTTAGATACGGTCAAAAAATTTGGTATTGAAGTAATTAATACCGAAGATTCACAATTAAATCCTGATGTACACCAAGCAATTAGCATGGTTGAATCGCCAGAACATCAATCAGGTCAAATCGTTAATACCATTCAAAAAGGTTACACCTTAAATGGTCGTTTAATTCGTCCTGCGATGGTCATTGTTGCTAAATAGTTTAGTTTAAATGGATAACCGCCAACCATTTTGGCGGTTAATTTTATTTATTCCGTTGTTCTTCACGAGCAAGCTTTTTCATTTTTTGCTCGATTCGTTGACGTTTTAATGGTGAAAGATAATCAACAAATAGTTTACCTTTTAAGTGATCCATTTCGTGTTGAATACAGATAGCAAGTAGTTCATCGGCGTCAATTTCATAAGGATTGCCATTACGATCAAGTGCTTTAATTTTGATTTTTTCAGCCCTTGGTACAAACCCGCGACAATCAGGTACTGATAGGCAACCTTCTTCAATACCGGTCTCACCTTCTTGGCTAATGACTTCTGGATTGATAATCACATAAACTTGACTTTTATCTTCTGATACATCAATCACAATAATTTGCTCATGCACATCCACTTGAGTTGACGCAAGGCCGATTCCGTTTTCGGCGTACATGGTTTCAATCATATTATCAATGATCGTTTGTAACTCTGGTGTGAACTGGGTAACAGGCTTAGCAACTTTGCGAAGTCGCTCATCAGGGAAACGTAATACCGGTAAAATAGCCATAAATTATTCGATCTACTCCTCAAATTTCGGGTTTATTCAAACTTTTGCACATTGTAAACATTTATCATACTGATGAATAGTGTTTGTTAGCTATTGCTAGTATTTATCTTATCAATTCAAGATAGTTAAATTATTTAACATGAGAACAAAAAAGTTATGATGAGTAAATATGAGTTCTTATTACGAATTTCAATGCTTGGACATGGCAAACAGGCCATTTTTGAAAAAATTGGACAACTTTTTGCAAACAATTTACCAAGTTGCATACAAGATGTTTCTATTTTGTTAGATAAACTGGGATTTTCGGATGTTCAATTAACGCTTTTTTATGAAACATCATATTTGCATTTTGAACCAGTCCTTGAATGGTTAGATTCACCCTGCCCACAAAAACACCTTATTGCCTATTGTGATAGTGATTATCCATTGCTACTCAAACAAATTAGCTCTCCGCCATTATTATTGTTTGTTTTAGGTAATCGACAGCTATTGTATTCCCCTCAACTAGCTATGGTTGGAAGCCGTGAATTTAGTGAATATGGGGCCCAATGGGGGCGATATTTTGCTGGCGAACTGGCTATGAATGGTTTAACAATAACCAGTGGTTTGGCGCTAGGGTTAGATGCGATTTGCCATCGTGGTGCGCTTGAGGTATCTGGTCATACGATTGCAGTTTTAGGTAGTGGTTTAGCAAAAATTGCACCACGATCAAATTTAAACTTAGCTAATGATATTTTAGCTCAAGATGGTGCCATTGTGTCCGAATTTTTGCCGTTTGAAAAGGCTAGATCGGTCTATTTTCCTCGTCGAAATCGAATTATTAGTGGATTAAGTTTAGGTACCTTTGTAATTGAAGCTTCAGAGAAAAGCGGGTCGTTAATTACTGCGCGCTATGCACTTGAGCAAAATCGCGATATCTTTGCCTTACCTGGTGATATTAATAATGAAAACTGTAGTGGAACGCATTATTTAATTAAACAAGGTGCCTATTTAGTTTCTAAACCGGCTGATATTTTAGAGCATTATTGTCGTTATTTATCGGTAGCAAATGGCTCGCATAATCAGTTTAAAGAAGAACAAAATAATTCTATTTTATATCCTGAAATTTTTGCTGTGATTCACCATCAACCTATTCCGGTTGATATTATTGCTCAACAAGTAAATATGTCCATTCCGGAAGTAACAATAAAATTATTAGATATGGAATTAGCCGGATTAATTAAAACGGTAACCGGAGGTTATATTCGCAATAGATTAATTTAAAATAGCCGTATTTATGTTAAAAATTTTTAGGAAAGCATGCAGCTAAGTACAAAATCCGCCGATATAAATCGGCGGTAATAATTCGTTTTTTATTTATCTTCAACTTCTAGAGCTATTTCAGATAAGATAATACCAGTGTTATCAGCATAGACAAAATCACCCGAAAAGAAAGTTACTCCGCCAAAATTAATACGAATATCGATTTCACCAACGCCTTGATCTTCAGCACCAACTGGAATTGCTGCCAATGCTTGAATACCAATCTCGGCTTCAGCCAGATAATCAACTTGACGAACAGCACCATAGACAATAATCCCTTCCCAATGATTTTGAACGGCCATATCTATTAGTTCTGCATCAATTAATGCACGACGAACAGAGCCACCCCCATCGATTACCAAGATTCTACCTGAGCCGTCTGATTGTAAAATTTCGTATAGTAACCCATTGTCTTCAAAACATTTAACTGTTACAGCTTGACCTGAAAATGATGCAACACCACCAAAATTACTAAATATCGGTTCAACTACGTTAACATCTTCTGGGTAATAATCGCAAAGAATTGAAGTATCAAACTCCATTATCAAGTCTCCTTGTGCTGTGATATAAGTTTACTTAGTATAACGCTAACATTAAGTAAAATGATATTAAATTTAAATAAACGTGAACTAGCTCAAAATAATTCCTAAACAATAAAGTAAATTTGTCAATAAAGCAAATTTGACCATCTGTAATAATAAAGGTACAGCCTCTTTATGTGTCTTAAATTGAAAAACAGCATAAATATGTTTAATAAATAGTGGTAAGGTTAGTATAAATAAACCGCTCCATACTGTTTGTAAACAGTTGTATGCAAATAAACTAAGACAACAAAACGCAATAAGTAATAACAATAGATGATAATATCTTCCCATATTTTTACCCATTATGACCACTAATGTACGCTTATTATGATTTTGATCTATTTCTATATCACGAAGATTATTGATGTTAAGTACAGCAACAGATAATAGTCCGCAACCTAAAGCGGGTAAAATAATCGGTAAAAAAAGTACTTTGGTTTGCAAGTAGTAACTACCCATAACCCCAATCAAGCCAAAGAAAAGAAGTACTGATAGATCGCCAAATCCAATATAGCCGTAAGGTTTTTTACCTATGGTATAAGTTATGGCTGCAATAATAGATAAGAGTCCTAATAATATAAAACTAAATAATTCATAAATATTATTACAAGCAAGTATAAGTAAACTTAGCCCAAATGAAACACATAAAAAAGTATTAATCCATAATGATATTTTTAGCTGTTTAAGTGTAATTAAACCCAATTGTATTCCACGAGTATGGGCGGTAAGATTGTTTTGATCACTCCCTTTAATTTCATCACCGTAGTCATTGGCTAGATTAGCAAGAATTTGTAATAATGAAGCGGTAATTAATGAAAATAGTAGTATCCAAAAATTAAATTGGTGTTGCCAATAAGCTAACGCATTTCCTATTAATACTGCCGAAAGAGAAAGGGGCAGAGTTTGTAACCGTAAACTAATAATCCATGGATGAAATTTATTATACATTCAGTACATTATTTATAGTGAAAGCTATTAATCATAATAACAGCAATACAAAAAAAGTTCACGGTATTGATGATAAAAATATCTCTAATAACTTTCAGATTATTTCCAATTATATGCTGGATCGATATTAATCATTTAGCTGCGCATTTTGAAATATCGCAACGTTTTCATTTTTCTAAATACTCTTCTAACTTTTCCTTCACGTAATGCTGATACAAATATACCAAGTGTACTATATATTACGCCAAGTAAAAGTATCATCAATATGTTCAGCCAGTTATCCGATAAGCTTAGCCCCATTTGATTCACACCTGCAATCATATTGGTTGCCCAAGTTGAAGGTAGAGAATAAGAAACACATCGCACCCATACAGGCATGGCACTAAGTGGCCAAATAGTTCCTGAAAGGTAGAAAACCGGCGTGGTTAAAAATGCCAATGTAAGGTATATCATCTCTGTACGGCGTAAACATTCAGTGAGTAATTTACTCAAGCCCAGCGCACCAAGCAATAGTGGAAATGTCATGATAAGTATTTCTGGAATACTGGCCAATTGCCGATAGCCTAGTACCCAAGGCCATAACCCAAATAGCACAATAGATAAAAATAACCAAATAGGTAATAACCCACATAAGCTGCCAAACATGACAATTTTAGGTGGTTTGCCTTGGGGTAGCGAATTGAGGGTGATATTAGTACGCGTTGAAGCAATTAAAAAAGAGTGCTGCAACAACATCACTAATAACCCAGGAAAGGTAATTGCAGCAAAACTGATACCTGCATTATAAAGGGGTTCGGTTTGACTTTTGATAGGCGATAAAATGATATTGATCTGTTCTTCTGAAAATCCATTATTACGCATTATTTTGGTATTATATTCAGTTAATATCTGCTGATAAATCCCTTTTATATCAACTTGTATTAGACCATTAGCTAGGCGACTTGAAGCATCACCATATGCAGGAATGGTAACTTCCTGACCGCTTATTAAACGTTTTTCAAAATCTCTAGGAATAGTTATCACAGCAAAAATTTTGCGATGATTGATATCATCATAAGCTTGTAGTGAGCTTTCGTAGATAATTGTATCAATTTTTGAGCTGGTTTCTAAAGAGCGGATTAAACCGCGGCTAGTTGGGGTATGATCTTGATCCACAATAGCTACCGGTAAATTGGTGATGGTGCCATTGATATAAACAAGACTCATTAATGACACAGACAATAGCAACAATAACCACATTGGTCGCCCTAACAAAAGGAAAAATATTCTTATAAATGAAGACCAAAAAATCTTAATCATCTAAATCTACCCTCTCACTGTGAATGCAAACGCCTTACTAAGCGCTTTCTGACTAGCAAGGTAATAATTATTGGATAGATCATTAAAATACCACAAGTTTTTAACACCGAAAAATAGCTAGAATGACGTAAAAACAGATCGAACAGTTTATTTAGTGCATAAGTTAATGGCTCAAGAGAAGAAATAAACCTAGCAATCCATGGCATAGATAGTTCAGGCACAACAACACCAGAATAAGTTAATGCAAGCCCAACTAAAAGACCTATATAGGTATAAGCATTAATGGGGGTTTTAGTAAATGTGTATAGCAAAATACCAATGCTTTGTGCAGCAATAACATAGAAAAATACCACCGTCATCATGGCAAAAGGGGACCCTGATACACGCGCATTAGAAAACAAAACGAGCATGGCAATTTCAAAAATAAGCAGCATGGTAAACCAAATTGTATAAGGTGCTAATTTTCCTAAAACAAAAGGGTAATTAGCACGCGTTCGCTTTGGTAATTGCGCTAAAATATGAATTGTTGTAGTTACAACAAATAACTGCAATAAATGTACTACCGCTGAAAATTGTTGGAAGTACATAGAGTTACCACTGGCATTAAATAAACCATCATAATTAAAATTCACTTTAGCCAATGGTGGAACCGGCATGCCAATGCTTGTCGCCATGGTGGTGCGATATTGCGTATTGAGTGTTGCTATCAACCCTGAATAATCCATGATCGAATATAAACCAGCACTATAATATAAAGCATTATAGTAAAGCATTGGCGTTGGTTGGCGACCTGATAATACATCCGCTTCAAAATTAGGTGGAATATAAAGCAACGCATAAATTTTCGCTTTTTGTACATCACGCTGAGCATCTAAAAGTTGGTCGTTATAATTGATAAGATCCGCATGCGCTGCAGCATTGAGATTACGAACAATTTCACGCGACAACGTACTCTTATCGTGGTCAATATAGCCTACTGGCAAATCTAACAATACACCTCGATAGAAGATGCTACTAATTAGAAAAAAAATAATTAGTGGCATAATCCACATTAACCAATGAAATGTAAATCGCCTAAAAATTTGCGGTATTTCATCATTAAATGCACCTTTAAAACGGTGCCAGAAATCTAACATTATTGGTCCAACTTCCATAATGTGCTCATACCAGCACGTAAACCTTTAACTGGTGCAACAGGATAAAGCCTTACTTCAAAAGTTTTCAAATCAAAATCTCCTGTAGCCCTTGTTGCGCGTTTCGTTGCATAATCGCCCATTGGGGCTATATAACGAATTTCAGCTTCAACCTCTTTTTGATTAAGCGCGGGCACTTCAAGCGTAATGTGATCGCCTTTACGAATATTAGACATAATATCTTCACGTAGGTTAAACACAAAGTAAGCTTGAGGGAGTTGAATCACAGTTAATAATGGGCTATTAGCATTAAATAATTCACCTACTTCAGCAGGAATAGATCCTATTTCACCAGCGACTTGCGCTTTAACTTGTAAATCATCATATTGTATTTGTAGCTGTTTAAGTTGTTCCTCAACTTCTTCTAATTTGGCTGCATAAATTGCACGTTGTTCAACTCGATCACCATTTTTAGCTTGGTCTAAATTAGCTTGTGCTGATTGAACCTGTTGAAAGGCTGAATCTCGTGTTTTTAAAGCATTATCTAAAATTGATTGAGAAACATAACCTTTGGCCGAAATAGTTTTGTTACGATCATATTCTTTGGAAGCATTATCATACGTTACTTTTGCTTGCTCTAAAATGGCTTCGTAATAACGAATGCTTTCTTCACGTGTTCCATGATCTGAAAGAGCTAATTGTGCTTTTGCTTGGTCTCGCGCAGCTTCAGCAGCTTTAACCTGAGCTAAAAGTTCTGGGCTATCGAGTGTAATAAGGACATCATTAGGTTTAACATCATCTCCACGACGGACATGGATGACTTGTACTCGACCTTTGGCTTTAGAGGCAACACTAACATTTGGTGCATCGACTTCACCTTGTAGAATAAGTTGACTGTTATGTGAGCGAATTAAGATCGTCATTGATATTAAAATAACGATTAACGCAATACTAGTAAAAATTTTTTTGTTCATAAAATTTTGTATAGAGTGGTAGTAAAGAGATAAGACATAGAGAATTAAATTTATTATATGCTTGGTCAAATAAACATACGTAAATTTTCGTCTCCGCATTGCACGAAAAGTGCTTTATTTTTACTGCTAATGCCAATTTAATTTAAAAATCATACAATATCAATACTAATTTACTATTACAGCAAGTAATCGCTGTAAGTCAGCTTTCTATACTTGATTAAGATAATTTTTAATGATTACAAACCACCACTTTAATAGATTTTATATATAAATGATATCAGTCAAAAGAAATAGATAAAAACCTAGTTATTTAGTATGATATTTTTAAAGAAAATGATAAGGCATTAAAATATGAAAAAAATAGTTATTATTGGTGGTGGTGCTGGGGGATTAGAACTAGCAACAGACCTTGGTGATAAACTAGGCAAAGGTGACCAAGCCGAAATTACGCTGATTGATAAAAACAGTTATCACTTATGGAAACCACTATTACACGAAGTTGCCACAGGCGTTTTAAACGAACAAGCGGATAAAATCGATTATGCTGCACAAGGGCAACAACACAATTTCCAATTTAATCAAGGTACTTTTACTAATCTTAATCGTGAAGAAAAACAAGTTATTATTGAAAACTTAAATCACGAGTCTGTTTCTATTCCGTATGATATTTTAGTTATGGCAATAGGCAGTACTTCAAACGATTTTGGTACACCTGGTGTTAAAGAACATTGTATCTTTTTAGATGACCAAAATGCTGCAATTCGTTTACGTGAAACTCTTATTGCAAAATTTGCTAGTTTTTGTTCAATTATTGATAAACATGAAGCAACTAATGAAGATAAGATTCGTATTGCTATTGTTGGTGGTGGCGCAACTGGAGTTGAATTAGCTTCCGAATTACCTCATATGGTTGAAACATTTGGTGCTTGTGGCCAAAATAAAATGTGTTCAGATGTGTTGGATATATCGGTTATTGAAGCAACTGATCGTATTTTACCAGCATTACCTGAAAAAACAGCATTAGGTATTACCGAAACATTACAAAAACGTGGTATTCATGTGTTAACCAAAACCATGATAACTAAAGCGGAAAGTGATGGCTTTTATCCAAAAGAAGGCGATACTATTAACGCTGATATTATGATCTGGACTGCGGGTGTAAAAGCACCTGACTATCTAAAAGATATTGCTGGTTTAGAATCAAGTCGTTCTAATCAACTTGTAGTTAAACCGACGCTACAAACAACACGCGATGATAATATTTTTGTTATTGGTGATTGTGCTTACGCGATGCAAGACAGCGGACGAGCCGCTCCCGCTACAGCACAAGCTGCACATCAGATGGCAAAAATCTGTTTTGAAAATATTGTTAACATGTTAAATAATAAGTCAATGAAATCGTTTAATTATACCGATAATGGAACGATTATTTCCCTGCATGATACAGCACAAGGTGTGGTTAAAATTGCAGGAAAACGAGAAATGAATGTTAAAGGATTTTTTGCTTTAACTATTCATCGCCTATTGTATCGTATGCATCAAGCAAGCTTATTGGGTATTTTCAAAACAATCCGATTTGCTAAAGCTAGCAAAGAAATGTACAAAAGTAAATTTGCATCTATCTTTACTCATCAAGATTAGGTTCTTCTCCTTTTGATAGCTACTTACAAAATACCTTTGATAAGTAGCTATTTATTCAAAATAGGTATAGCATTATTGATGTATATACGTTTTGTTTTAGTGTCTATGCTGTTTTTAATTCACTTTAATTAGTATTGCTAGCTATAAACATTTTTCCATCTTCACAATCAGAATAAAACCTCGCTACTAAGCAAACAATAAACTCGCCATGCAGCCATATGGGTATTATTTTTATTAAAAAATAGAAAACGTTACGATAATAAGATGCCTTTATTAAGAAATAGTTGTTTTATCACTTTCTATGTATCATTCACCATAGCTGATAACGGTTGATAAGCAATGGTAGGATTAAAGCTAGTTTTAAAATAACGCTAAATTCTTAACTGGTGCAAAGCTTTTACGATATAGATGATTAATACCGTGTTGTTCGATTGCCGCTAAATGCGCTTTAGTCGGATAACCTTTATGCTTAGCAAGACCATATTGTGGATACAACTTATCCAGCTCAACCATTTCACGATCACGTGTAACTTTAGCCAAAATTGAAGCAGCGCTAATCTCTGCTACCAATAAATCGCCTTTAATGACCGCTTGAGTTTGAATACCAAAATCAGGGCAACGATTACCATCGACTAATACAAAATTGGGTTTAATAGATAAACCTGATACAGCACGCTGCATTGCTAGCATAGTGGCATGTAATATGTTTAATTTATCTATTTCATCCACTGAAGCGCGGGCAATATTCCACGCTAAAGCATCCTGTTTGATTATATCAAATAGCTGTTCTCGCTTTTTTTCGGTCAGTTTTTTAGAGTCAGTTAAGCCTTTAATTGGCTTGTTAGGATCTAAAATAACCGCAGCAGTGACCACATCACCACACAGTGGGCCACGTCCTACTTCATCGACGCCTGCAATAAGTGTTATATCTGGATAAGTAAAGTCTAACAACAATGTACATCCTCTAATACATCAAGTACTGCTTTAGCCGCTTGTTCATCGGCATTACAACGGATTTGTTTATGCAAAGATAAAAATGTCTGTTTTAGCTCAGAATTATCACCTTCTAATAAGGGAATAATGTGATTGGCGATATTTTCAGGTGTGCAATCTTGCTGTAATAACTCTGGAACCAGAGCTTTACCAGTTAAAATGTTAGGTAAAGAGACATAAGGTGTTTTAATTAATTTTTTAGCAAGCCAAAAAGTCAAAGGTTTCATCTTATAACCTACAACCATAGGACATTTGGCTAACATACATTCTAGTGCCACAGTACCGGAGGCTAAAATAGCAGCATCACTGGCAATCATTGCTTCACGGGCATGACCATCTAATAATTGTATGTCAAGTTGTGGGGCAACTTCTGCTTTAATCTGTTCAAACTCTTTTCGTCTTTTTTCATTCACTAATGGCACAACAATATGTAAATTAGGATAACGTTGACGTAATAGTTGCGCAGCCGCTAAAAAAGGAGCAGATAGTAATGTCACTTCAGCATGACGACTACCCGGTAATAATGCTAAACAGGGGCAATCAGTCGGAACACCTAATAGCTGACGCATGGCTATTTGATCGGGAATAAGGGGAATGTCATCCGCCATTTTATGACCAATAAAGCGGCAAGGCACATCAAATTTATCATAAAATGTTTTTTCAAACGGTAAAAAAGCTAAAATAAGATTGGTATTACGTTTAATTTTGAAAACCCGTTTTTGCTTCCAAGCCCAAACAGAGGGGCTAACATAATGAATGGTTTTAATTCCCGCTTGCTTTAGCTTACCCTCTAGGGAAAGATTAAAATCAGGTGCATCAATACCAATAAATATATCGGGTTTAAGTTCAATTAAACGTTTAGTGATATCTCGGCGAATAGATAAAATACGGCGTAATCGTCCCAATACTTCAACAATGCCCATAACCGATAATTCATCCATTTCATACCAAGCCCTACAACCTTCGGCTTGCATTTTTGGACCAGCTATACCAACAAATTTAATATTGGGATGATAATTTTTTAGCGCACAAATTAATCCTGCGCCAAGAATGTCACCAGAGGTTTCTCCAGCGACTAAGGCAATGGTTAATGGTTTATTGGTCATTAACGGATAATGCCACGCGTTGAGCGTGCAAAAAAGTCAACAAAGAGTTGGGCTTCAGGATATTGTTTGGCAAGGGTTGCAATTTCAACTTTGGCTTCGTCTAACATTAAGCCATTTCGATAAAGGATTTTATAGCTATTACGAATTGCCTGTAAGGCATCTTTACTAAACCCTCTGCGTTTTAAGCCTTCGTAATTCACGCCATGCGGTGTTGCGTGATTACCTTGAGCAATAACATAAGGAGGAACGTCTTGCGCAACGCCAGAACAACCACCGACCATTACATGTGATCCAACCACACAAAATTGATGAACAGCAGTCATACCACCTATAATGACATAATCGTCTAATTGAACATGCCCACCTAAAGTAGCATTATTTGCTAAAATACAGTGATTACCAATATGACAATCGTGAGCAACGTGCGCATTGATCATCAATAAATTATCACTACCAATACGAGTTAACTCACCACCTTGAACCGTACCACGGTGAATAGTTACGCTTTCGCGAATCATATTACGATCACCGATTTCAGTGCGCGTTGGCTCTCCACGATATTTTAAATCTTGGTTTACTTCACCAATTGAGACAAATTGATAAATTTGGTTATCTTTACCAATTTTGGTGTGACCATTGATGACAACGTGTGATTTTAAAAATGTGCCGTCACCAATTTCAACATTTTCACCAATAAAACAAAAAGGACCAATTTTGACGTTATCGCCGATTTTAGCACCTTTTTCAATGACTGAACTTGGGTGTATTTCTGTTGCCATAGTATTTCCTTAAAACAATTTGGAATATGTAAAATACCAAATGTTATTTACGAGCACACATCATTTCAGCTTCGCAAACTAACTTGCCATCAACGGTTGCAATACCATGGAATAGCGCAATGCCACGACGCTCTTTAATATATTCAACATCCAACACAAGTTGATCACCAGGTACAACAGGACGTTTAAAACGTGCTTTGTCAATTGAAGCGAAGTAATAAAGTTGCCCAGGAGATAACTCTTCAATGCTTTTAAATGCTAAAATTCCTGTAGCTTGTGCCATTGCTTCTAAAATTAATACACCTGGGAAAATCGGTTTATTAGGGAAGTGCCCCTGAAAGAATGGTTCATTTACAGTAACATTTTTTATCGCTTTTAATGTTTTACCTTTTTCATAACTAAGTACACGATCAACCATTAAAAATGGATAACGATGGGGTAATAAACTGATAATTTCTTCAATATCAAGGGCATTAAGTTCGGTAGTCAAAATAGCTATCCTTATACATTATTTGCTATAAATTTTATACATTATAACTGAGGAAGCCTCTTTCACTCAAGGATGATTTAAATAGCGGGTTTTATTTATTCCATTATATTGATCCTATGTTAATATAACTTAATTAAATAAATGATTTGTAAATACTATATTATCCCATACAAAATCATATATAATAATGTAAATAATTAGTTAAAAAAGTTTATAACTTGGAGAAGTAGAATGAAATCATTGATTAAAATGACATTAGTAAGCAGTGCGATTGTATTAGCATTAACTGGGTGTGATGATAAAAAATCAGCTGACACTAATAGTTCCACAACTAATCAAATCACAATTTCAACTGATGCACAGAAAGAAGCATACGCGTTAGGTTCATCATTTGCAACATACATGAAGTCAAACTTAGAACAAAATGAAATCAAACCAGACCAAGAATATTTGATTAGCGGTTTTAATGAAACCTTCCGTGATGCATCACAACTTTCAAAAGATGATGTTAAAGATATCTTAGATGCGTTTGGAAAACGAATTCAAGAAGAAAGCAAAGCGCGTTTTGAAAAGGAAAAAACTGAAAATACAGCAGCAGGTGATAAATTCCGCACAGAATTTGCTAAACAAGATGGCGTACAACAAACCAAGTCAGGATTACTTTATCAAGTCATTAAAGAAGGTTCTGACCGTCATCCAACTGAGCAAGACACTGTTATTGTTCATTATTCAGGCACATTAACGGATGGACGTAAATTTGATAGTTCCTATGACCGTGGTGAGCCGGCAACTTTTCCACTTAATGCTGTTATCAAAGGTTGGACTGAAGGAATTCAATTGATCGGCGTTGGCGGCAAGATTAAACTGGTTGTGCCACCAGAGTTAGCTTATGGTGATCAAAGTCTTCCTGGGCAACAAGATAAAGCCGGCATTCAACCAGCATCAACGTTAGTGTTTGAAGTTGAATTGCTTGGTATTGATGGTGATAAAGCTGAAGAATCAACACCAGTTCAAAATCAAGAGCAATCTGAACAATCAGCTAAATAATTTGATTAGTTCACTAAGCTATACACTTGTTGTTATGGGTCCTGCTTATGGGACCCAATCTGCTTATTGTGCGTATCAATTTGCACAAGCCTTACTATCGAATACTCCTCATACTATTAAGAATATCTTTTTTTATGCCGATGGTGTTTATAATGGCAACCGCTATACCGATCCCGCTAATGATGAATTTAACTTAGTTTCGGCATGGCAAGAATTATCTCAAAAACACGCTTTTGCGTTAACGGTTTGTGTAGCAGCAGCACAGCGTCGTGGCATTATCGAAAATAACCTAGCTGATCATTTTCAATTAACTGGTCTTGGTGAATTGAGTGAATCAATTGCAACAACAGATCGCACTATTCAGTTTTAAAGTTAGGGGGGAAAATGAAAAAAGTAGCAATAATTATTAGCTCGCCACCTCATGGAAATGCCAAAGGTCGAGAAGCACTAGATATCGCATTGGCGACCTCAGCTTTTAACCAAATTTCTGTTTTTTTTGTCGATGATGGTGTATTTCATTTGTTACCTAATCAGCAACCAGATCAAATTTTAATGCGCGATTATATTGCAACTTTTAATATGCTTGAACTTTATGACGTTGATGATGTATATGTATGTAAATCATCCCTTAAATCAAGAAAGCTAACCCTGATACCTCGTAATATCCCGAGTAAAGAGATTGATACGCTGTCGATAGCTCAATTATTAACCGCTCAAGATGTAATATTGCGATTCTAATTTTATACTGAAATATAAAATATCACGCCACAACAAGATTTATATCCAAACAAAATCACTCAGAAAGATAATTGATTTTATTTAATTTTTTATTTTTTTAAATCAAATAAATAACCCACGCCATTTTTTTCGATGCTTAAATAGAGTGGGCTATAGTTTCATTTGATTTAGTTTTTTGACTAAACTAATTTTTTCATTTGATCAGCAATTTTTTCAGCTTGAGTTCCAACAATAATTTGTGCGCCAGTCTTACCTAACTTAATCACTGCCATTGCACCAAGCGCTTTGGCCGCTTGCTCATCAATAAGATCTGAATCATTCACCCCTAAACGTAAGCGTGTAATACAAGAATCAATATTGGTTAGATTTTCTTTACCGCCAACAGCAACTAAATACTGCTCTGCAAGTTTCGATGTATCACCAATTGCTTGTTTTTGCTGAGTGTTTCCGGTTGATGAAACTGTGGTATCTTCATCTTCACGACCTGGTGTTTTAAGGTTAAATTTAACAATCACAAAACGGAATGCAACATAGTAAACAATAAAGAACACTAAACCTTGAAGTATAAGCATATACCAATGTACAGCAAGTGGGTTACGACTGGAAAGTAACATATCAACTAAGCCAGCACTAAAGCCAAACCCTGCAATCCATTGCATTGCAGCTGCAATATAAAGTGAGATACCAGCTAAAACAGCATGTAAAACATAAAGTACTGGTGCTACAAACATAAACGCGAATTCTAACGGTTCAGTAACACCGGTAAAAAATGCAGCAAATGAAGCAGCTAACATAATTGAAGCCGTTTTATCTTTATTACCTTTTTTCGCGGTATGGTACATCGCTAATGCCGCGCCAGGTAGACCGAACATCATAACAGGGAAAAATCCAGCTTGGTAACGACCAGTAATACCCACTGTTGCTAATCCATCTTCAATTGATTTTTGCCCACCTAAGAAGTTAGGAATATCATTGATACCCGCAACATCAAACCAAAATACTGAGTTTAAAGCATGGTGTAAACCGACAGGAATAAGTAAACGATTGAAAAATCCATAAATACCTGCACCAACAGAGCCTAATTCTTTAATATATTTACCGAACGCAACAAGTGCATCATAGATAGTTGGCCAGATAAAATATAAAACAGCAGATACTAACAACATAACTATTGAGACAATAATAGGAACAAGTCTTTTTCCGCTGAAAAATGATAGCGCTTTATGTAATTCAACCTGACTAAAACGATTATAAAGTTCGGCGGCAATAATACCAACAAGAATACCGATAAATTGGTTATTTATTTTTTTGTATGCAGCAGGGACTTGTCCTAGCCAGTCATCTGCTTTTGTATCAATACCATTAAATAGTGCAATCGAGCTAGGAGAAAGTAAAGTTGTAACCACTAAAAAACCGACTAAACCAGCAAGTGCGGCTGCACCATCTTTATCTTTAGACATACCGTAAGCCACACCAATAGCAAAAAGTATAGGCATATTATCAATAATTGCGCCACCCGATTTAATTAAAAACGCAGCAATAATATTATTTTGTCCCCAACCGTTAGGGTCGATCCAATACCCTATTCCGAGTAGTATTGCGGCTGCGGGTAGTACTGCGACAGGCACCATCAGTGAGCGCCCGATACGTTGCATATAAGCTAAAATTCCCATAAGTTAACCTCATATATTTTTAAGGGCATATAAAAAATGTCATAAAATTTTACATTTTTAAACGATGATAAGTAAGACTCCTTTATTTCACTCTATATTATTTTACTTCGCAAATTAATTATTACTTTTTTGTGACAAAAATCACTATATTTTTTGATTAATTGTCTTAATATAGTACAATTAATCCAACATATTTTACTTTTAAAAAAAAGAATTTATTTAATTATATCAAAAGAGGTGATATCTCATGAGACTTATTCCTTTAGACAATGCACAAGAAGTCGGTGCTTGGGTTGCACAGCGTATTGTGAATAAAATTAACCAATTCAAACCAACCGCAGACCGACCATTTTTACTAGGCTTACCAACAGGAAGCTCACCGTTAGTCATGTATCAACAATTAATTAAACATTATAAAGCAGGTCATGTTAGCTTTAAACATGTTGTGACTTTTAATATGGATGAATATGTTGGACTTCCAGAAGATCATCCGCAAAGTTATCACACATTTATGTACGAAAATTTCTTTAATCATATTGATATTGATAAAAACAACATCCATATATTAAATGGTAATGCGCCAGATATTGATGAAGAATGTCGTCAATATGAAGCGAAGATCAAAGCTTATGGCAAAATCAATATTTTTGTAGGTGGGGTTGGTCAAGATGGACATATCGCATTTAATGAACCAGGATCTTCGCTTTGCTCTCGTACTCGTATCAAAACATTAACTGAAGATACACGCATTGCCAATTCTCGCTTTTTTGATAATGATGTTAATCAAGTACCAAAACATGCACTAACTATCGGAGTTGCCACTTTAATGGATGCTCAGGAAGTGATTTTATTAGTTTGTGGTCATAACAAAAGTTTAGCGTTACAAGCTGGTGTTGAAGGTTCTGTTAATCACCTTTGGACAGTAACTGCACTACAAATGCATCCAGCTTCAATTATTGTTTGTGATGAACCAAGTACTGATGATCTTAAAGTGAAAACACTAAAATATTTTAAACAAATGGAAGCTGATAATCTTAAAGTGACCGTTTTATAAAGGATAAATCAATGTACGCATTAACAAATTGTCGTATTTATACAGGTTATGAAATTCTTGAAAATCACGCCGTTATTATCAACGGAGATAAAATTGCACAGATCTGCAAACAAGACGAGTTACCTGGGGATATTAAAATTGAAAATTTACAAGGTGCAATGGTTGCACCTGGTTTTATTGATATTCAAGTCAATGGCTGTGGTGGGGTGCAATTTAATGAAACACTTGATGCACTAAGCATTGAGACATTAGAAGCAATGCAAGCCACCAATCTTATCTCGGGTTGTACAAGTTATTTACCGACTTTAATTACATCAACTGATGAATTTATGATAAAGGCGGTTAAAGTGATGCGTGAATATTTAGCTACGCATACCAATCAAGCGCTTGGTTTACACCTTGAAGGTCCCTATATTAGTCTAGAAAAGAAAGGGATCCATGATGAAAATATTATTCGTCAGCCTTCGCAAGAAATGATTGATTTTCTATGTGAAAATGCTGATGTCATTAAAATTATTACCTTAGCACCAGAAAAAGTTGAAAGTCATTTTATCAAGCAACTGGTTAACGCAGGTATTCATGTTTCTGTTGGGCATTCCAATGGTCATTATGATGATTGTCGTCGTGCATTTAACGATGGTATTCGTTTAGGAACTCACCTATTTAATGCCATGCCTTATATTTCTGGACGCGAACCAGGCGTAGTTGGTGCAATTTATGATGAACCTGAAGTGTATGTTGGCATTATTGCTGATGGTCAACATGTCAGTTGGGCAAATATTCGCAATAGTCACAAAATTAAACAAGATCATTTAATCTTAATTACCGATGCAATGCTACTTGCTGGCTCTAATTTAGAATCTGGCATATTTGCAGGTAAAACCATTTATTATAAAAATGGACGCTGTGTGGACGAAAACGGCACTCTTGGTGGTTCAGCATTAACCATGATTGATGCAGTAAAAAATGCTGTGGAATATGTAGGCATTGCGTTAGATGAAGCGTTAAGAATGGCAACACTTTACCCTGCCAAAGCAATTGGTGTGGATAAACATCTTGGTAGTATTAGTGAAGGCAAAATTGCAAACCTTGTTATCTTTAATCGTGACTTTACGGTTGTGAAAACGGTTGTTAATGGAGAAATGAATCGCTAGAATATCAGATAATTAATGAAAAATATTGAGTAATATATGACATTTAATTATCTGAACTTAGTTGGTAATGCTGAATTAATCAAACAGCTAAATTATGCAATGATTTATCGTTTGATTGTTCAGCAAGCGCCTGTTTCTCGTATTCAATTGGCCGAAATTAGTCAATTAGCACCAGCAAGTATTACTAAAATAACCCGCCAACTTCTTAAAAAGAAATTAATTAAAGAAGTCGATGCCCAGCAATCAACAGGGGGACGACCTGCGGTTTCAATTGAAGCTAAATTTGGACACTACCAAGCCATTGCTGTGCAATTAAGCCGTTCTCATGTCACCATTGAGCTTTTTGACTTAGGGGCTAAATGTCTTGCGTCAAACACATATCCAATTACCAATTTTACCCAACGAAAAGTACAAGAATATTTAATTACATTGATTAAAGAATTTATTGAGGAAAATAGAAAAAAAATAAAACATTTAGTTGCAATATCCGTTGTACTTCCTGGCTTAATTGATTCTGTCAATGGCGTTATCCGTTATACGCCACACATTCAAGTGAAAGAGTGGGCTTTAGCCAAAGTCCTACAAGAAAAATTTAATGTATCTATTTTCTTAGGTAATGATATTCAAAGTTTAGCATTAGCTGAAAGTTATTTTGGATCAACACAATATATTGATGATTCAATTTTAATTCGTGTACACCGTGGTGTAGGCTCTGGCGTTATCGTTAATCAGCAACTACTTACAAACCATAATCAAAGCGCTTGCGAAGTTGGGCATATTCAAGTCGATGCATTAGGTGAACGCTGCCATTGCGGTAATTTTGGTTGTTTAGAAAACCGTGTAGTGAACAAAGCCATTGAATACCGAGCTAAACAGATGATTGAACAAGGTTATGTATCCAAATTGACAGCCAAGCACTGTGACATTAATCATATCTGTCAATACGCCAATCAAGGTGATGAGCTAGCTATAAAACTAGTTAAAGATGCTGGTGAAAACCTTGGCAGAGCAGTTGCAATTATGGTAAACATATTTAATCCCCAACGAATCGTATTAGCCGGTGAACTCACCAAGTCGCCCGAAATACTATTAAACGCAGTCAATAGTGCATTAAACGCTCAAAGCTTAGAAGATTTACGCAAAAACCTGACTATTACTTGCTCATCACTTAATGATAGATCGGCAATTGGGGCATTTGCACTAGTGCAGCAAGCTTTATTTAATGGATCGTTATTAATGACATTATTAGACGATACACAACAGTAATCTATTGTGATAAAAAATAAAGCCCGACCAATTAATCGGGCTTTGCTATATTATTTCTAAATTTAGGCTAAAATGCGTAACATTCTTCGTAATGGTTCAGCCGCACCCCATAATAATTGGTCACCCACTGTAAAAGCAGAAAGATAATCTTTGCCCATATTCAATTTTCGTAAACGCCCAACCGGTGTTGTTAACGTACCAGTAACAGCTGCTGGCGTTAATTCCCTCATGGATAATTGACGATCATTAGGTACGACTTTTACCCAATCATTATGAGCGGCAAGCAGTTTTTCAATTTCGGGTATACTGATATCTTTTTTCAATTTAATGGTAAAAGCTTGGCTATGACAACGTAGTGCCCCTATACGAATACAAAGTCCATCAACTGGAATAATTTGACTAGTACCTAAGATTTTATTGGTTTCAGCTTGTCCTTTCCATTCCTCTTTGCTTTGACCATTATCAAGCGCCTTATCGATCCAAGGAATTAAACTACCGGCTAATGGCACACCGAAGTTATCAGTAGGCAAGCTACCATCCCGCATTTTTTGGGTCACTTTTCTCTCAATATCTAAAATAGAAGAATGCGGATTTTGTAACTCTTTGGCAACCTCAGCATTTAGCATGCCCATTTGAGTAAGTAGTTCACGCATATGGCGCGCACCACCACCTGAAGCAGCTTGATAAGTTGAAACCGAAACCCAATCAACAAGATTTTCAGCAAATAAACCACCGAGAGACATTAACATTAAGCTCACAGTACAGTTACCACCAACAAAGGTTTTAATACCTTTATCTAAAGCAGCATCAATGTTAGCTTTGTTCACTGGATCGAGCACGATAATTGCATCATCAGCCATACGCAATGTTGATGCTGCATCAATCCAATAACCTTGCCAGCCCGTTGCACGTAATTTTGCATAAATCTCGGAGGTATAATCACCACCTTGGCAAGTAACAATAATATCTAACGCTTTTAATGCATCAATATTATCTGCACTTTGTAATGTGCCTGTTTTACCGCCAAAAGTAGGAGCAGCTTGACCTGCTTGAGAAGTAGAAAAGAAAACTGGATTGATATAATCAAAATCGTGTTCTTCAACCATACGTTGCATAAGAACAGAACCTACCATTCCACGCCAACCGACAAAACCAACATTTTTCATATTTTATTTCCAAAAGTAGATGTTATAAAAAGATATTTTCACTATTAAAGCAAAATATCATCATAAAACAAGTCAGATAAGAATTATTTTTGTAGGCAGGGATATAATAACATGGTGTTATATATTGAAAGAGAAAACAATTACAATAACCAACGGGAAAAATGAATCATCATCTGCAACCAAATACCGCTTCTAGATAATACATTCACTACTTTAACAAATTGATCCATTTTTTATTTATTGAAATGATTCGGTTACTAGGGTCTTTGATCTTTCAATAAAAAAGAAAATAAAAGACATAAAGATGTCGTTATAATGCAACTCATAAAAAGATAACAATAACAAATAGTTACACATACAACAGGTTAACAGATAACAACTAAAAAAAGCTACAAAAATTAATACTAAATGCAGGTCAAATTTACAATAAATAAGTGCATCGCAACAACTAGAAGTGTATTTTATATCGAATGCGGATTAGCTTTCCTAGCGAGATATTCCAACGAAATTTGGGAGCTGGAGTACGATTTAGCAACATTTTATCTCTTGTCAAAAAAAGGCATATTGAGGAAACTATTTAAATTTATTAAAGAGGCGCTAGATTTAGAATAAAAATTTATTAATGGAAGCATCGTTAAAGCCCATCAACATTCAACAGCTGGATATCGCCTGAACAATATAAACAACAATATTACCGAAACGGAAAAATGATAGGTGTCCACTGTCTAATATTTTGGCGAGGATCACTATTTAATTATTAATTAGTTAAATAAAGCATAGATAACACGTTAATATGCCAGTAAGTAGTTTATCTATACTATTATACAGTTGTTATTTTTCAGCTATTAATAACAGTTTTAACTTGTCAAAATAAAATGTTGAATAGATAATAACATCATGAAAAGATGAAACTTATCTTTTTGTAAGAATAAATTAGTATTTCACGATTTATCCTTTTTATTTGAAATAGGATTTAAAGTGGGTAAATAATCAGTAAATATAGAAACAAATAATACAATAAGGAAAGAAATAATGAGTGTATCTTCGAGAAAAAAAATGGCCACTACTGAACAGAGTGATTACTCGATTAGACAGAGACAAAAAACAGCTAAAGTGGAAAACCCGCTTGATAAAATTAAAGAAAATACTTTTTTTAAAGTTATTTTTTCAGATAGTCTTTCCCTTGAACAAAAAGTAGAAGAAGTCACTCACATTTTAGAATTTACCGATAATAAAGAAGCAGATCGGGCTAAAATTCAAGAATTTGATACGTTCAAGGAATATCTACAATCTATTTCAGAAGAGATGTCTAAACAGCGTATCGAGATGACCGATACCGAAGTATTTGCTGAGTTACAAAGAGTTTATGCGGATTTTAATAATGATCTTAATGACTTTATTGAAAAAATAAAACCTCTTACCGAGCTTACCGATGCATTGTATAACTTACGCCAAAATGGTGAAACTCGAAATGCTTTAGCTCAAATCAAAGCTGATCAACAGTGGGATGAAGAAAAAACTGCACAAAAAGCAAGTGTGCAAAGTGAAATTACAAATATAGAAAAACAAATATCAGGACTACAAAAAGAAATAGTTTTATTGCAGCAAGATAAAACATTCTTTGGCTTTGGGAAAATTAAAGCTTTATCAAAAGAAAAAATTGATCTTAATGAAGAAAAAATTACTCAGTTAAGAGAACAAATTCAAAATAAGAATAAAGCGTTAAATGATATCCAAACAGAAATTACACAACGGCATGAGCAACGTAAGGAATCACTGGATGTTGAAAAATTAAAAGAGTTGCTGAATTTAACTTCAGAACAACATACATTGCGCCAAGCAGATATGGTTGAATCAGCGTTAAAATTTGTTAATCAAGGCAAAGAGCGTTTTGGTGCTATTCGTAATCATCTTGAAAAAATGGTTAAACAAATTGAAGGACTTAGTGACAATAATGGCAATATGATACAAATTTATGCCATTATGAACGAAGCCACTAAAAAAGTTGAAAAAGTCCATAGAGAACGTAGGCAAGAGCTTGAAAATAGAGATGTTGGTGATAATTTGTTAGAGTCAATGAAGCTTGATGAGGCTAGACGCAATTTAGATGAACATATCGACACAGTGTCAACTGCAACGGTTGATACCATGCAGACCTATGGTGAATTAACAACAGAAGCCATCAAAATTCGCAATATGCAAGCAGCAACGAAAAAACAAGTTGAAAGTGCAAGAGCAATGCATTCACGAGGTATTGCATCGGTGGCCTCACAACTTAGTGTTGTGGTAACTGCCGTTAACTCAGCAGCGATTAATGAGGCACAATCAATGGCAGGTAATACTTTAGCCGAAATGACTCGAGTTACAAATGATATTGCAAAAAATGAAGCAATTCGAATTGCAACTGGGCGTGATGAAATTAATAACGATTTAGAAGCTATGTTACAAAACTTAGCAGAGTTTGGCGATACCCAAAAAGAAGCGACTGAAATCACTCGTTCAGCACTAGAAACAATGCGTGCGAATTTAGAAGAAATTGAAAAAATGTCTAAAGACGTTCAAAGTGATACGCGAGAGTTTATTGCGGTGACAGGCGATGTTTTATCAGAAAAATCTGAAACTAAAAAAGAAAGCACTAGTGGCACAACCTCACCTTTTAAACTGTAATAAAGGAACGCATAATGTTGTTAGTTAGAGGGCGTGAATATTTAGCGCAATATCCTAATTTTACCTTAGTAGGTAGGGAACATGATTTAGAACGAATATCGTCTATTCTAATTCGAAAATCATCAAATTCACTTTTATTAACAGGGCCAGCGGGGGTAGGTGTTTCAATGCTTACCCTTGGTTTACAGGCTATTAAAAATAGTCCAGATACACCATTTGATTTGATTGTAAAAAAATTATTTTGGTTGAATTGCGATGCGCTCTTTTCGAGCGGTGATAGTGCTAAGATTAATAATGAATTTCAAAGTATCTTAAAAAAGTTAATGCAAACGCCTGAATCTGTGTTAATTATTACCGATACAGCTAATTTTTTGGAGGGGGCACATAATACTGGTAATGCTCATTTTATTAATGCGTTAAATAACATCGATAAATCAAATAATTTTCAAGTTATTTTGGAGGTGCGAGACGATAAGCTAAGTAGTGTATTAAAAGCGAGTACAAAAATACCCGAACTTTACACACTTTACGATGTTAAAGAGCCGGTTGGTGATGATTTAAAAGATATTGTTTCTGTGGTTGCAAAAGATCTTTCTGATCATCATAAAATTCAAATTAATGAAGATGCTATTGATGAAGCAATACACTTAACTAGTAAATATCGCGATAGCTTAGGTTTGGGTGGAGCACAACCTCAAAGAGCGATTTCATTACTTGATCGCGCACTTGCTAGTTATCGACAACTAACGCATAAACAGCATCCAAAAATTGTTGAATTAATGGATAAAATTGCAAGAAGTACCAATGAAACTGAGCAGCAAGATTTGCAACAACAACTTGAACAATGGCAGAAAGATTGGCAAGAATTGAAGTCAGAAATTAATAAAACTTATCAATATCAACGTGATGCTGAAACATTACGCTTCCAATTGCAAGATGAAATCACTCAACTGCAAGAAGAAGAGGATAACAACAATAATTCACAGCCGACTACCGTAAAAACATTTGCTCAGTTTACGGCTGGCGGATTTGATTCTCCTTCAGTAGCTAAATTAAAAGAAAAGATTCGACAGATTGATGCAGAAATTGCACAAAATAACGAGCGACACAAAAAATTAGTCATGTTAGCTAATAAAGATTTGCGACTAGATCGCCAAGAAGTGATCACTGAATTTAGCAAAGTTTCAGGAATTCCGGCAAATAGATTGGATGAAAATGAAGTTGAAAACTTGATTAATTTAGAGACAAATTTATTATCTCGAATCTTTGGTCAAGATAGTATTGTCAAACACGTAGCCAATTCGGTAAAAGTTGCTAAAGTTGATGCGCTACACGAATCTGGTCCAGCAATGTCTTATCTATTTTTAGGTCCATCGGGCGTGGGTAAAACCGAAATGGCTAAAGCCTTAGCACAATATGTCTATGGTGACGAAAAATCGTTGGTTCGTTTTGATATGTCTGAATACATGGAAAAACATGCTGTCGCTAAATTGATTGGTGCACCACCAGGATATGAAGGATTTGAGGCTGGTGGAATTTTAACAAACTCAGTTAGAGCAAAACCCGTTGGAATCTATCTGTTTGATGAGATTGAAAAAGCACATCCTGATGTATTTAATATCTTTTTACAGATCTTATCGGATGGACGGTTAACCGATAATGTAGGTCGAACAGTCGATTTTTCTGATATTATGATTATTATGACCTCAAATATTGGACAACCTTACTATTTAGATCCGAACCTTTCTAATGAAGCTGCATGTGAATTGGCGACAAATGAACTCAACAATACTTATCGTTCTGAGCTGCTTAATCGTTTTAATGGGAGAGAGAATATTCTCCATTTCAAACGTCTTCCGATGGACGTTATTGAACGAATTATTTGTCGTGAAATTGACAAACTGAATCGAGCATATCAACCACGTGGTGTCACTGTAGAGATATCAGATTCTTGTATAAGTGCATTTTGTCATGACCATTATGATTTAATTCGTGGTGCTCGGGGATTGCCTGGTTATATTAAAACAAATATTAGGCCATTTATCGTAAATCATATTTTACAAAATCCTCTTGATAAAGGCACATTCAAAGCAGTTTATAATCAAGATACACATAGTTTTGATATGACATTTTGTAAAATTTAAAAAGGGCAAATAGAAGTACTTTTTACAAACTGTTACCTTTAGTGGTAACGGTTTGTGGAAAATTACCTAAATAGGTTTCAATGTTACCCGTTGGGTATTCAATGTTAGAGTATATTATTATAATTCCCCCTTTAAAAAATTAAGGGGTATTATGCTAGATGAAAGTCAGAAAAGGTTAATGGGATAGGTGTTGATAAAGTGTAATAATACCAATCAGAATAAGTACCAAGCCACCTAAAAATTCTGCTCGCTTTCCAATTAAACACCCTAATTTATTGCCTAGCAATAGCCCAATGGTAACCATTAAACAGGTTGCTATGCCAATCATTGTTGCAGCAAAACAGATATTGACACTTGCTAATGCCAGTCCAATCCCAACAGCAAATGCATCAATACTGGTTGATATCGCTGTAAAAATTAATATTAAAGAAGATTTTTTTGATGAGGTTACTTTATCATCTTGGCAATCTTCATCAGAATTTTTAAAACTATTGTAAATCATGTTAATACCCAAAAATAACATGACAGTAAAAACAACCCAATGATCCCATTGTTCGATATATTGCAGTGCAATATAGCCAATTAACCAACCCAGTAATGGCGTAATAGCTTCAACAACACCAAATAAAATACCGACTTTGAGTGCCCCTAAAAATGGGGTTGATTTAAGCGAAACTCCACGACATACAGCGACAGCAAAGGCATCGGTTGACATAGCCAGTGCTAACAACAAAATAGCCCAAAAACTCATGACATATACTCTTGCTTTACATTATATTAATTATTATTGAATAATAATTCGTTACGATTTATTTTTTTGTTACTGAAAATAAATAATTTGCGACTTTTATATCGCCTTTACCTTGATATAGTTCAGCGGTTTGTTTGACGCTATCTCGACGGTTTGCATCATATTGAAAAAGTAGGTTAAACATTAAGTCAGCTGTTTTTTTATCTTTATTTTGGATAGCACAATAGCCATATTGCTCATAAGCATCGGCTTTCCAACGGTGGCGATCTAAATCAAGGCTTTGCTGAAATTGCTGCTTTGCTTCTTGATAACGATCCCGACCACATAAAAAAGAACCATAATGCACATGATATAATCCATTACCTGGTTGCATTTGCGTAATACGTTTGTAAATTATTTCAGCTTCGTTGTATTCGCCAATATGTTGATCAAACATTGCCATAGCTAACATAACTTGAGGATTATTTGGTGAATATTGTGCCGCTAATTTAAGATTATAATGTGCTGCTTTGATATTTTCAGCTGATTCATTTGCTTTAGCAAGATAACCTAATCCAAGTCGCATTCTAGCTAAAGCCGCCTTTTCTGGATCAAACTCATTGCTATTTTTAATTTGACAGCCCGATAGCATCACAATCAAAAAACAACTAGATATAATTAACGATTTTTGCATCTATTCTTCCTTTATAAAAAGTGATCTTTATATTGCTTGCTGAACTAGATTTTGTTTTTTATAAAGTGTTCTTTTTGTACGGTCAACAACCTCGCCAGCCAGTTGTCCGCATGCTGCATCAATATCATCACCACGTGTCTTACGAACAATTACTGTAAAACCGTATCCCATCAGTGTTTTCATAAAACGGTCAATACGTGTATTAGAGCAGCGAGCATACGGTGCTCCTGGGAATGGATTCCAAGGAATTAAATTAATTTTACTAGGTACATCTTTAAGAAATTTTGCCAGCTCGTGCGCATGCTCAACGCCATCGTTAATTTGATTAAGTAATACATATTCAATTGTTACTTTACCATGATTGGCATTTGAAGTAGCAAGATAGCGTAAAATAGAATCACGTAACATTGCCATATTATATTTTTGATTTATTGGCATAATTTCACTTCTAATCTTATCGTTTGGAGCATGAAGTGAAATGGCTAATGCTACATCAATCATACCAGCTAGTTTATCTAAAGCGGGAACAACTCCTGACGTTGATAGTGTGACACGCCTTTTTGATAAACCATAACCAAAATCATCTAACATGATTTCCATAGCTGGTGCCACGTTAGATAAATTAAGTAGTGGTTCACCCATCCCCATCATAACGACATTGGTGATAGGTCTATCAGCAAGTTTACCGGTTACACCAATAGCATTTGATGCCCGCCACACTTGCCCAATAATTTCAGAGACAGTTAAATTCCGATTAAATCCTTGTTGCGCTGTGGAACAAAATTTACACGCTAATGCACAGCCAACTTGTGATGAAACACACAATGTTGCACGATCACGCTCAGGAATATAAACAGATTCAATCATTTGATTATTTCCAACATCAAGCGCCCATTTAATTGTGCCGTCTGATGAGCGTTGCTCCATTGCAATCCTCGGTGCTTTAATTTCAGCTAAAGTTTTTAGTTGCTCACGTAACTTTTTATTGATATCGGTCATTTGATCGAAATCATCTATCCCAAAATGATAGATCCATTTCATCACTTGATCGGCTCGAAATGGCTTTTCGCCAAGTGATATAAAAAACTCTCTTAATTGCTGGCGTGTAAAATTGAGTAAATTTATTTTTTCGTTTGTGTGATTAGTTGTATTAAGATTCATTGTATTTGTAACGCCTGAACAATTAATAGACGTGTTGGATGTAGATGGTGTTAACATAAGGCCTCGTTTTTACACATTATGGCTATTTCAATTTTTAGGAAAAAGATTATACTGTTTTTAACTTAATCTGGCTAATAGAATATTGGTAATGCTCAAAAGATGAAAAATTCAACACCACTTAACAAAATGGGCAGTTTGATTTCAAACTTAGCGTTACTTTTATTTTCTACTTTTACTATGGCACAACAAATCCCCCTAAATAAACTGATTGGACAGTTTGATGAAAAAAAAGACGATAATTTTATTGCCTTAGACTCAACCATACTGCCGGTTAATAAAAAAGGAATGTATCTGCAGAAAGAGCCAACAGAGCAACTTATTAAAGCATATAATGACTTTAAAAAAGTTCACCCAGACATTCCTTTTGTTGTAGTAAGTGCAACGCGGAATTACGCTTACCAAAATGGAATTTGGCAACGGAAATGGGATGCTTTATCTGCTAAGTTCAATGATCCGCAAAAAATTGCGAAACAGATTTTAAAATATTCATCCATTCCAGGAACTTCTCGCCATCATTGGGGTACAGATATCGATATTACGAGTGTTTCTTCAGAATATTTTAGAAATGATAAAAAAGGCGTAATTCTTTATAAGTGGCTTCAAGAAAATCTTCCCAAATATGGATTTTGCCAAGCATTTAATGATGGAAGAAAAGGAGGATATCAACCTGAAGAATGGCATTGGTCATACAAACCGATCGCTAGCCAATATATTGCGCAATATCAAGCTATATTAGAAAGCGATCCAAATGCTATCATGAAAGCTTTAACTTTTACAGGTCACGATAAAATCAAGTTGGAAAACCTAGTTAAAGAGTATGTGTTAACTGTTAATACTGATTGTTATTAACATGTTTTTATTATTAAAGTTTTCTCCAATATGGCAAACTTATTGTTACAATAAGACCACCCCCATCGCGATTAGTTGCTTGGATAGTGCCGTTATGCATAATGACAGTTTTTCTGGCTATTGCTAACCCTAACCCATAACCTTTGCCTAATTGGGGAGACTGAATACGAACGAACGGTTCAAAAATACTGGATAGTTTATTAGCTTCAACGCCAGGTCCACGATCTTTTACTTCAATTTGCAAATACTTGCCTGTTTCTTTTAATGAAACTTCTACAGCTTGTCCTGCCCGTGAAAAGCGAATAGCATTACGGATAATGTTTTCAATAGCACGGCGTATTTGTTCTGAATTGCCTTTAACAATTGAATGAGTAATTGATGATGAAATGAAATGTACATCAATTAACTGGTGGTTCGCCTCATAGTTAGCGTCATTGATAACTACACTTATTAAATCTTTTAAGTCAAAATATTCATCGGTGCGACTACTCATTTCGGCTCGAGAATAATTTAGAATCTCACCAATTAGCTGATCTAATCGTTGTGACTCTAACTCTATCCTAGCCAAAGCCGTATCAATGTTTTGTTTATTTTGTTGAGCAAGCCCAATTGCTAGCTGTAAACGAGCAAGTGGCGTTCTGAGTTCATGAGAGACATCATGAAGGAGAGATTGACGATCAGAGATCAATATATTAAGTTGTTCAACCATCATGTCGAAATCTTTACCTAGCTCACTCAACTCATCGCGGCGAGGTTTTAATTTATTAAATAATCGGACAGAAAGATCGCCTTGAGATACCCTAAAAAAGCCTTGCCTTAATAGTCTCATAGGTCTGGTTAAATTCCATGCTAAAAAAAGACTAAAGACAAGTCCAACACATATTCCCATTAATACTATTGGCATTGGCATATTGAACAATGTTTTTTTAGTATGATCGTCCTTATCTTCTTTAAATGAAACAGAATAAAGCGTTCCGTCAGGCGCTGCAGCCATACGTTGATAAACATATGTTGGCGTTTCTAATTCATCAGTCAGTATATTGACTTGCTCATTTATTGGAGAAACTAATTTTATTGATAATAAAGCCCTTTCTTGTTCGGGCAAATGCGCAATAAAATTAAGTGTTTCATCTTCACCTGCCACATGTAATAACTGCGCAATCATATCGACTTTTGTCGGCATATGATTGAGGAATCTTTGATTTTTATTTTCTACATAAATCGAAAACGCAATCCAAGTTAATTGGAAGGTGAGATAAAAAATGACCCAAAATATAATGAGTATTTTCCAAAATAATCGACGATTCATACTAAAGCCTATTGGTCGTTAACGGATACGGTAACCGACTGCTCTAATTGTTTCAATCGTTACATCATTTTGTGCTATTTGATGTAATTTTTGACGAATATTACTAATATGAACATCGACACTGCGATCGTAAAGTTCTCGTGCTCGACCAAGGCCAATTTCCGATAACTCTTCTTTAGTAACCACTCGCTCACTATGTTTTACCAATAAAACTAATAAATTAAACTCGGTTGATGTCAAATCAATGACTTGTCCATTCCAAGTACATAATCGTTGTGGTAGATCTAAAGTTAAACCATTAAAATGATATTTTTTATCATCAACCATTTCAACTGAACGTTCATCAAAACGACGTAAAACAGCACGTAATCTAGCTAATAATTCTCGAGGATAACATGGTTTAGGGATATAATCATCCGCCCCCAATTCTAACCCCAATACACGATCAATATTGTCGCCTTTGGCTGTTAACATAATAACTGGCATATTACATTGTTGACGTATGCTTTTAAGGACATCAATGCCATTAATATCAGGCAACATGACATCTAAAATTGCGGCACGATATTTTCCTGATAATGCTTCATCAATACCATCTTTACCTAAATAAACACTTTTGATATTAAAACCTTCATTAGTCAAATATTCGCTAAGCATTTGTGATAGTTCAATATCATCATCAATTAATAAAATATTTATCATAATCGCAATCGCCATTGTTATTTAATTTAGATTTTTACATTATTGCAATAATAAAAAAAAAGTCAGGTTCTTTTACTAAAATATTACATATTTTGAACGATCCCAGATGTTTTAATTTACTGTTATTAATAATGTAAAAAAGTTTTAGGTTAGCTATATGTTGTAGCATATGTACTAACCCAAGAACATAAGTGGAATTGATTGTTTATTATGCAATTAAATCATTCAATTCTCAGCTAAGATATAATAAAGTAATATGTTAATGTTTCATCATCAAATATCTACTTTATAGATAGAATATGGAGATAAAAAATAAAACCACAAGTAATTAGGAAAGAATAAATTTGCAGAAGTTTGAAGTCTTACCAGCTTTAGGATTGACAAAGCCAATATTGTTGTATTTTCTGCTTCTGTTACCGTCAAATAGCTAAAAATAACAATTAAAATATGCTTATGTTTTCCCTAATTTAGTAAAAAAGCATGCTCATTATCTTTAGAGCCAGTCGGGTATGCGTGAACAGCCATATCTTACTGGCGAGGTTACTGATGTGTCAAAGCTGAACTTAAAGTACCAAAAACATTATAACAAAAAATTGCTAGCAATTCATTGAGTTGGGTGTGTTAAAATTGTTAACAATAATCCATCCAACGAAGAAATCAGTACTTCAGCTAAAAACGCCCTTGCTAACGACTGGATTGGCGGTTATCAAATTTTATACTTTTAGCGCTTCTAATATAATCAATCAGTGCATTTTTTTAAAATTGTGCTGGACAATGTTATTTTTTATGCGTAATATTTCGTCCTGCTTCTATGGTGGCTATAGCTCAGTTGGTAGAGCCCTGGATTGTGATTCCAGTTGTCGTGGGTTCGAATCCCATTAGCCACCCCATTCAATAGGGCACCACATCTAACGGCGAGTAGCGCAGCTTGGTAGCGCAACTGGTTTGGGACCAGTGGGTCGGAGGTTCGAATCCTCTCTCGCCGACCAATTTTAAATTAAAAGCCTCTTTATTTTAGTAGGGTTTTATTGCCTTCTAATTGATCGATTTATTACTGATATTCTAACAAATATTTCAAAAGATTGTTTATTCTCTTCTCTTCTCTTATAAATTCCATCTGAAGTTACTATGTATTTCTACCATTTTTTATTTTTACCTTAATGATTTTGTGTATTGATACTGAAAATTGTGATCAAGGCAACAATATTGGCACTAAAAATTAGTAACATGTATTTTTTTATTTCTTTTTCACAGATTGTTGTGTAGATTTAAATACACATTTTGGATTAATGAATCCAAAAAATGGGGGAAGTGCCTTTGGAATATCGTGATGTTGCCTCTAAAACTTATGTTGAAGAACAAATTAAAGCAAATCCGTCTGTTATTAAGAAAATACCAACAGAAAGAGGGCTTGCTGAACACTTTAATGTTAGTCGAACAACAGTAAAAAAAGCATTACATAGCTTAATGCTAGAAGGCTATTTATTCAATAATGGGAAAAATTTAGAATGTAGTAAAGCTTTTGAAATAAATATGTTAAAAATGTCTTCATTAAGTGAAGAAGTTAAACAAGCTGATAATGCTCAAATCAAAATAAAAGTCATTTCTAATAAAATCATTACAATGCCCGCTGAACTAAGAATATTTTTTGGTTCAAATGAACAATTAACTAGAATTATAAGACAGCGTGTATTAGGTGAAATTCCACTATCATATGAAATTACCTACTTATCATCCCAAAAGTTCAAAAAACTAGATCAAATGGATTTAAATAATGTTTCTCTTTATCAGTTTTTGAAAGATCACTACCACCTTGTTCCAAGCCACGGGCGTGAAGAGATTACTTATGAAGTAGTAACCAAGGATAAAGCAACGTATTTACAATTGATTGAAGGTACACCAATTTATAAGGTGTCAAGTTACAGTTTTGATATTAATTTTCAGCCTTTTGAACATACCGTTCAATATTTAGTAGGAAATAAATTTAGATATCATTTGTCTGCTAAAAATATTTTTGATTACGGGGAAAAATATAAATGAGTTTATTTGTAAAAATAGCAGCTCATTTAATGGAGCAAATTAAAGCAGGACAATATGGCGTAGGTTCAGAATTACCCCCAGAAGGAAAATTACAAAAAGATTATGATGTAAGTAGAACAACTATTCGAAAAGCAATTGATCTATTAGTTAATAAAAATTTGGTTGTTAGGAAAAAAGGCGTTGGTTTATTCGTTGCACCAACTCTTTCTACTCAAACGATTCTAAAAATGACAGGCATTATTAAACCTCATATTTATGGAAACCATAAGAAAGTTATTAAAGAATCTTACCTAAGGCAAGCAGGAAACTATTATAGTCAATTATTAAAAATAAAGCCTACTGAACTCATGTATTACATTAGCTTTTTAGAGGTCTCTGAAAAAAATGTAGTAAAAGAAATTTTTTTATTGCCTCTTAGCTATTTTCCTGACTTTCAAGTTTCCATAATAAAAGTTTTATCACCGCTCGAAATTACTAATTCAGGAAAGAGAAAAGTAGATAAATTAGAACAAGATTTGCAGTTAACTGCAGCCAATGCTGAATTAGCCAAACAGTTACAGTGCAAAATAAATGATCCATTATTTAAAATTTCTAATCACTATTTTGATATTAATAGCGAACCAATTGCCATTGAATATAAGTTTGCTTGCAATACTAAATATGTGGTCGATTTCACCTAGGAGGTACACCAATGATTAAATTATTACGTGTTGATCATCGCTTATTACATGGTCAAGTTGTTGTTTCATGGTTCAAAAATGTTGGAGCAAATACTATTTTAGTTGCCAACGATATTGTTGCAAGTGATGAATTACGTAAGTCTGCCATTCGTTTAGCTAAGCCTGATGATGCAAAATTAGTGATGAAATCAATAGATGACAGCATTGAAGCTATTAATTCAGGTATAACCGACAAATATCAAATGCTAATTGTTGTTGAATCTGTTGCTGACGCTGAAAAACTAATACGAAACACTCAAGATAAAATAGTAAGTCTTAATTTAGGTGGAACTAAGCCTCGAGAAGGAACCAAAAATTATTCTAAAACTATTAATCTAACCGATCTAGAAGCAGATTTATTAACAGGATTACAACAAGATGGAGTTGATGTCTACATTCAACAAGTTCCAAATGAATTAAAGCAAAAATTTGAAAAATAGTTTAGAGGATACATAAAATGAGTATCGAATTAACAGCCATTTTTTTAGCTTTGATTGCGATGTTAGCAAACGGTGAATATTTTTTAGGTTCATCAATGTTATCAAGACCATTAGTGACTTGTACCTTAGCTGGTTTAGTCATGGGGGACATCACACAAGGCATTATTATTGGGGCAACATTAGAATTAGCTTTTGTTGGATCGTTTTCTATTGGGGCATCTATTCCCCCTGAAATTATCTCAGGGAGTATTTTAGGTACCGCCTTTGCAATAGGTGCAGGTAAAAGTACGGAAATAGCTTTAACGCTAGGTATTCCGATTGCTTCATTTGTTTTATTAGTTAAAAACTTATGCTTTCTTTTTATCCTTCCTTATTTTGTTCATAAAGCCGATCAATACGCATGTGAAGGTAATGGTAAAGGAATGGATCGAATGAATCTATTAGGTGGATTCTTTTCTGTTAATCTTCCAATTGGTTTAGTTGTAGGATTATCTTATCTATTTGGCAGTTCTGCTATCAATGACTTATTAGAAATGATTCCTAAATTTATTATAGATGGTTTAGGTATAGCAACAGGATTATTACCTGCGTTTGGCTTTGCTATGTTAATGAAAATAATGATAAAAAAAACCAATGCAACATTCTTTGTTCTTGGTTTTGCTTTGGCTGTTTATATGAAAGTGCCTGTTACTGGAGTGGCCATCTTCGGTGCGTGTATTGCTCTAATTTTGACAGGTTATTCCGCATTTAATGGAAAAAAAGACGTAATAGAGGATGGTAATCAAAGGTTAAATAATAATACTGGCGACACTTTAGGTATACAGGAGATCAATTATGAAAATGAAGAATTCTAAATTAATAACCAATAAAGAATTAACAAGGACGTTCTGGCGATCTTTTACTGCTGAGTGGTCATGGAATTATGAACGACAAATGAACTTAGGTTATTCCTATGCTATGCGTCCTGCTTTAGATAAAATTTACAGCAATAACAAAGAAGAATTAACTGATGCTTATCAACGGCATTTAGAATTCTACAATATTACACCATGGTTAATCACTTTTCCTTTAGGAATTTCTATTGCTATGGAAGAACAAAATGCGACAGATAGTAATTTTGATAAAAGCTCTGTTAATGACGTCAAAATAGCGTTAATGGGACCATTAAGTGGTTTAGGTGATTCATTTTTCTGGGGAACACTACGTGTTATAGCGACCGGAATAGGTACTTCTTTAGCACTTGAAGGTAATATTTTAGGTCCTCTTTTATTTTTATTAATTTTTAATATTCCTGCAATGTTAGTACGTTATTTTGGTTTATTAATCGGATATAACATTGGGGCATCGTTTATTGAAAAAGTTCAAAAGACTGGACTAATGGATAAATTATCCTATGGCGCATCAGTTTTGGGACTTTGTGTGGTTGGGGCTATGGTTGCCACCATGGTGACATTAAATATGCCATTAAAATTAGGTTCGGGCACAAACGCTTCATCTTTACAAGATATTTTTGATGGTGTTATGCCACAAATCTTACCTTTACTTTTTACACTATTTATCTTTGTGTTAGTCAAAAAAGGGATTAAAGCCCACTGGATTCTCTTATTAATTGCTGCTATTGGTATTTTTGGTGCTTGGAGTGGATTATTAGGCTAGTAAGGAGAAAAAATGAAAAGTATCGCAGATTATGTCGCATTAGAACCTGAATATTATCAAAATATTTTAAATAACCATCAAACATTATTTGGCAATACCATTGATTTAAGTAAAGTTAAACAACTTAACGCAATTGTTATATTTGCAACAGGTTCAAGTGCTAATGCCGCTTATGGTGCAAGACCTTTAATGAGCAAATTATTAAAGGTACCTGTCTATATTGAAGATCCATCAATGGCAGCCAATTACTTACACTATGGTGATCTTAATACCTTGTATCTTGCTATTTCACAAGGAGGAGAAAGCTACTCAACTATTCACTTGGTTGAACAATTTGTTCATAACAATCAAACTATTTACACACTTACCAGTAATTCACAAAGCCCATTATATCAGGTAAGCAACCATGTGTTATCTATGGGAATGCCTGTTGAAGAAATGCCTTATGTAAGTGCTGGTTATAGTGTAACGATTCTCGATTTAATATTAATCACGTTAACTATTGGTCAAAAAATAGGGGAAATAAATCAAGAGCAATTTGAATTATATTTTAATCAGATACAAAAAATAACTCAGTCACTACCACAAATCATTAAACAATCACAAGATTGGGTAAATCAAAATCAAGATCTTTTTTATCATTCTAAAAGAGTGATTTTGATTGGTTATGGTGCAACTTATGGTGTAGCTAGAGAAGGGGAGACCAAATTCACAGAAACAGTAAGAAATACTGCTTTTGGTAAAGAACTAGAAGAGTATATGCACGGTCCATACTTAGGTCTACATACGGATGATTGTATTATTTTTATCGAACCTCATGGGCGACTAGCACAACGAGCGGAATCTTTAAAAGAATTTTTAAAGCAGTATGTTCCCAACATTTCAACTATTTATGCAAACACCACCAGTTGCTTCAACGCGAGGGATTTATGCCTAAATATTAAATGTGATGAATTGTTAACTTCGTTATTTATGACAATACCTATTCACTTATTAAGTTATCAAGTATCACAATTAAAAGGACACAATCTTGAAAAATCAACATATCCAGAATTTGACCAAATAACTAAATCTAAAATTAAGAGGATTATAAAATGAGAAAATTTGATGAACAAAAAGAACTAGACAGCATGAATGGCGCATTAGCTTTACGTCCAAAAATCAATCAATTTATCGATCAAATCCACAAACGTGGTTATAGCAATGTTTGTTGGTTGGGTATTGGTGGTACTTATGCATCTTCAATGCAAGCTGTTGTACACATGAAAGAAAAATCAGCTATTGAAACTTTTATTCAACATGCAGCTGAATACTTAGTAACAGGTAATAAGAGAATTACTAAAGATACATTGATTATTATTTCATCTGTTACGGGCTCAACCCAAGAGGTAGTTCAAGCTATCGATAAGATTCAAAAACAAGTCGGCGCTACAGTTTTAGCTTTTTTGGATAAAGCTGATTCCCCATTAGGTAAAATGGCTGATCATGTTATCTCTTACCCAATGAATGAGCAATTAAAATTCTTTATGGCTGCTGATCGTTTAATGTTTTTAGCTGATGAGTTTTCTGATTATGATGAATTTTATCAACAAATGGATCAACATTTTGCAAAAAATATCGTCGCTGTAGCCAAAAAAGCTGATAAATTTGGACAAGAAGTTGCTGAAAAACATCATAATGATGCGATGCATTATTTTGTGGGAGCAGGAAATCAATGGGGGGCGACTTATTCACATGCAATGTGTTATTGGGAAGAACAACATTGGTTACGCTCAAAATCCATTGAATCAGCCGAATTTTTCCATGGTACTTTAGAAGTTATCGATCGTGATACCGCAGTTACTGTTTATGTTGGTGAAGATACTCAGCGCCCATTAAGTGAAAGGGTTGCAAGGTTTTTACCTCAAATTTGTGGGAATTACACCATTATTGATACTAAAGACTACGAATTACCAGGTATATCAGAAAAATATCGTGGCAATCTTTCTCCATTTGTTTTTCGAGCTATTAATAATCGTATTGATGCATATGTTGAGCATTTAAATCGTCATCCAATGACGATTCGCCGTTATTATCGTTGCTTGGATTATTAAGGAGTGCAATAGCAATGATTGCAGTATTAGTAAGTACTCATGGATCTACAGCTAATAGCATGATTGAAACAGCTGAAATGATTTGTGGTAAACAATCTCAATGTGAGGCAGTGCCTTTTCTAATGGGGCAATCTTTAGATGATTTTCAACAGCAGATTGAGCAGAAGTTAGAAGAGTTAACACGTGAAAGTTCTAATGTTTTATGTTTTGTTGATTTAAAAGGAGGAACACCATTTAACTCACTGGCCAAATTGGTGGTGAATTACCCCAGTATTAACATTGTCACTGGTGTAAATATTCCAATGTTATTAACAACCTTTATGCTAAGAGATGATGAAAAAAATTTAAATAATCTATTACCCCAAATAATTGAAGCGTCAGTACAAGGCATTGAACAGTATAATATGGTTTCAATCACTGATCATAAAAGCCAAAATGAGGAATTTTAAGCATGCTATTCTTCGTCTATCGTGTTTAATTAATCCTTTTGAATTAGGTAATTTTGTTGTCTAGAAAACAAAATTACCTTTTTTAAAATGAGTCGAACAGAAAACTGCTTTGATAATGCGGTCGTTGAAATTTTTTTTCACACACTTAAAACCCATATTATTCATAGTTGTTACTATAAAACAAGGAAGTTGGCTAATAAAGCACTATTTAAAGATATTGAAATTTATTAGAACCGTATTCGTCGTCATTCAGCCAACGGCTGGATATATCCTGAACAATACGAACAACAATATTACTGAAACGGCAAAATGATAGAGGTGGGCACTGTCTAATATTTTGGCGAGGATCAAATTGCATATATTTATTTTGTAGTTATTTGGTAAATAATAGATAGTGAAAAGGATTTATAAAAAAACCACTCGCACGACCGAGTGGTTTATATTGATAAATTAATTTTATACTGACGAAATAAATTACATCATTCCGCCCATACCACCCATGCCACCCATACCACCCATACCACCAGCAGCACCTAAATCAGCTTTATCATCTTTAGGTAAATCAGTTACCATACATTCAGTGGTAATCATAAGACCAGCAACAGATGCCGCATATTGTAATGCGCTACGAGTTACCTTAGTTGGATCTAAAATACCCATTGCAATCATATCGCCATACTCTTCGGTTGCAGCATTGTAACCATAGTTACCTTTACCACCTTTAACAGAGTTAACAACAACAGAAGCTTCTTCACCACAGTTAGTCACGATTTGGCGTAATGGTGCTTCCATTGCACGAAGTGCAACTTTAATACCCACGTTTTGATCTTCGTTTGCACCTTTAAGTTCTGTAATTGCTGACGCTGCGCGAACAAGGGCAACACCACCACCAGCAACTACACCTTCTTCAACAGCAGCACGAGTTGCATGTAAAGCGTCTTCTACGCGTGCTTTTTTCTCTTTCATTTCAACTTCAGTTGCAGCACCGACTTTAATTACAGCAACACCACCAGCCAGTTTGGCAACGCGTTCTTGAAGTTTTTCTTTATCATAGTCAGAAGTTGATTCTTCGATTTGTTTACGGATTTGCTCAACACGAGCAGAGATTAAAGACTCTTCACCAACGCCATCAATAATTGTAGTATTGTCTTTATTGATAACAACACGTTTGGCTTGACCTAAATCTTCAAGTGTTGCTTTTTCAAGTTCTAAACCGATTTCTTCTGAAATAACGGTACCAGCAGTTAAGATAGCAATATCTTGTAACATTGCTTTACGACGATCACCAAAACCAGGTGCTTTTACCGCAGCAACTTTAACAATACCACGCATGGTGTTAACAACTAATGTTGCTAATGCTTCACCTTCAACATCCTCTGCGATAATTAATAAAGATTTACCTGCTTTAGCTACAGCCTCTAAAACGGGTAATAATTCACGAATGTTAGAGATTTTTTTGTCTACTAATAAGATATAAGGGCTTTCTAATTCAACAGTTGCCGTTTCTGGTTTGTTGATAAAGTATGGAGATAAATAACCACGATCAAATTGCATACCTTCAACAACATCAAGCTCATCTTGTAAGCCTGTACCATCTTCAACGGTGATAACGCCTTCTTTACCTACTTTTTCCATTGCTTGCGCAATTAAAGTACCAACAGTTTCATCGGAGTTAGCTGAAATTGTACCAACTTGTGCAATTGCTTTAGAATCAGCACATGGCGAAGATAATTTTTTAAGCTCTTCAACCGCAGCAACAACTGCTTTATCAATACCCCGTTTTAAATCCATTGGATTCATACCCGCAGCAACAGCTTTTAATCCTTCATTAACAATCGCTTGAGCAAGCACGGTTGCAGTAGTTGTACCATCACCCGCAGCATCATTCGCTTTAGATGCCACTTCTTTCACCATTTGTGCACCCATATTTTCGAATTTATCTTCTAATTCGATTTCGCGAGCAACAGAAACACCGTCTTTAGTAATTGTCGGTGCACCAAATGATTTATCTAATACTACGTTACGTCCTTTTGGGCCTAAAGTCACTTTAACTGCATCAGCTAATACATTAACGCCTTGAAGCATTTTGATGCGAGCATCATTACCAAATTTTACATCTTTAGCTGCCATCTTCGTATTTCTCCTAAATTCTGTCTATAAGTTTAATTATTTGCTGGTTATGCTTGAACAATAGCTAGAATATCGCTTTCTGATAAGATAAGCACTTCTTCATTATCGATTTTTTCTGTTTTAACGCCATATCCTTCATTAAAAATTACGATATCACCAACTTTAACATCTAACGGCTGAACTTGGCCATTTTCTAAAATGCGACCATTACCAACAGCTAAAACTTCACCACGTGTTGATTTACCAGCTGCTGAACCAGTTAAAACAATACCACCAGCTGATTTTGATTCTACTTCTTTGCGTTTAATGATCACACGATCATGCAATGGACGAATTTTCATTAGTTATCTCCTAGCACTAATTTTTAAATAGACAATTATTAAAAATAAATCATAAAATTACGATTTTATAATATAGTCCACTTTACATGGGGACTATTTTAAAATCTTCAAGAGAAAAAAATAAAAAAAATTCTAATTGATTATTTATTCATCATCTTTACGTTTAAACTCTCCCTCAATAATATCCTCATTTTGGTAACGTGTTTGTGATGATGCAAATGTTGATTTAATCGGCATTTTTCTAACAATAAATTTAACAATATGTTCTTGAACATTGGGTATTAATAAAATTGCACCTAAGATATCCGTCAAAAAACCAGGGATAAGCAATAAAAAACCAGCAAAAAGCAAGGCTACACTTTTAATGATTTCATTTTTAGGACTTTGCTTATTTGCTATTTTTTGTTGCATAATACTAAAATTTTTCAAGCCTTGAGATTTAACTAATGAAAAACCAAGAATAGACGTTGCAATAATACAAATTAAAGCAAGGAAAACCCCCATTGTATTTGCAACTGTTATGAAAAAGCTAACCTCAAAATAAACATAAATAAAAAAAATTATAAAACCAATAAATCGCATATAACAATTCCTATAAGCATAGAGATATATTATTAGAAACTAGCTATTAATATGAAGATGATTAGCTATTTTTCAACCAAATGATATATTTTTTTCAAAATATCTTACAAAAGGGATTGACTGATAATCACGAATCGTGTTTAATGTGCATCCATTGTTGCCCGGATAGCTCAGTCGGTAGAGCAGGGGATTGAAAATCCCCGTGTCCGTGGTTCGATTCCGCGTCCGGGCACCAATCACCAAATTCTAAGACCTGCTTCTAGCAGGTTTTTTTATGTCTAAAGCCTTTTCAAATAAACCTTTCACCTTGTTTCACTACTCAACCAAATTCAACTGAAATTACCCCAAATCAAGAGGAAAATAGGATACAAACCCGGATACATTTGGTTCGATAATGGCGTGTATCCATAAAATGGCTTTAAAGCCTTTGTTTGCAAGGGTTATAGAGAATTGCTTGCCAAGTGATTATGTATTCATTATTTGTACTGTTACTTTCAATTAATACCGTTACTACTTTATTCTTTTTGTAAATATTTATTTACATTACGCTGGTTGTTTGATCATAAGATAATTATGCAGTATTCATCTCCACCCATTCATATTCTGATGGATTGATCGTTTTATGAGAATAAGATTCTTACGTTAGCGTTTCACTATTTTACAAAGTCAAATATTAATTTTTATCGAATGTTTTCGATGTTTTATTGAGGTTAAAGACAAGATAAAAAAATAATCATTAAAGGTTAATTAATATTATTATATAAAAGAAAATTATTAGATAAATAACACCAATAACCCTCTATCTGAGTAAACCATCAGTTACTAAAACAGTAAAAAAATAATCTTGCTCCTTATCAAATAACTCTAATTTGATAAGGGCAACTAAATGCAAAATAAAAATTTTACTATTAATAAACAACTCAATGGTCAACTCATTGCACACCTAAATAAGCTACAAGATAGATACTCAAAAATTTTACCGATTCGAATCGACATTCATTATGCTAAAGATGATGAGTCCAATACTGATATTGAAACAACCAAAAAAGAAATAATGTACTTCCTCTATCAAGCTATGCAACTTGAACTTGATATTGTAGGGTATGCTGTTGTTATGGAATTTAATCAGAATGAACATATCCATTTTCATTCTGTTTTTTATGTAAATGGTCAAAAAAGGCAAAAATACTATCCTATTTACGTTGCTCTGGAAAATGCATGGTATGAACTGACTAAAGGTTATTTATATGATTGTCAGCGGAATAATTATCATATTAATGGGCTAAGGGTGATAAATCATCACGATGATGAAGCATTTCGTTCTGTTTGTTATATGCTTAGTTATTTAGCTAAAACAGAACAGAAATCATTTTTTAAAGAGTGTTATAGTGATTGTCTATTTTTAAGTAAAGTCCCGCCTCCAAGTCATCGAGGAAAACCTAGAACACTTGGTCTAAATAAATTTTTAATTTCTTCTCCTATTTAATAACCCCAAAAAAACATTTCCTTCATTTTGGAAAATCACTATGAATCTTTAAAAGTATGTTTATACAAATAAGTCAACAAAACAGACTAATTGCTATAGATACAATTCATATAAAGGAATAAAAAATGGACAACCATTATGACCTAATACTAAATAAGCTAAAAGTTCATCATATATCGTTACTTACAAGTTATGGAAAGTTATATCCAGTCAGAATGGATTTTGCCTATCATGATGATGCCTATCAAAGACAATATGGAGTAGATGCATATATGGATATGTTAAATTTATCTGATTTAACATTACTTTCCAATCATATTGTTAGCATTGCTTGGGTAATGGCTTTTAATAAACAATGCGGCTTTTATTTTCCAACCATGTTGTACTTTAGCTCAGAACAATATGCAAATTATAACGTTATTATGAATTCCGTTACCAATTTTTGGAAGAACGAAACTGATGGATATGGTATTAATGTTGAAAAAAAACTAACTCAGAATGCTTTATCTGAGTTAGCACAACTTTCGTGGAAGAAACATAATCCTCTTCATACTTTGTATATTAACAGCATGCATACTCTCAACCAAATTAATTGATCGTTTATAACGATCAATCAGATCCTAACTGATCGTTATAAACGATATGACAGAGCACAATATATTTCTAATAATAATGACGTATTTTTATTCAATAATAATTTAAGGAGATAAAATGACTAAATCTAATTATAGCGAATGTAATAGAGCGTTTATGAAATATATATTATTTATATTAATTAGTATATCGGGTGCATTTAGTAGTATTTGTGAAGCAAGTATGCCCCCAGCCTGCGATAGTAAAGAAACGGAAAAAGTCTTACTGTTCTTGGCACGTAAATATATTGATCCACTTTGGATAGGAAAGAACCGACGATTTACAGGTACTCAAACACTTAGCGCAAATAAAGAAGCAGAAGAATACCAATGTCGTACTCGTTTTTTGTACACAATGGTGGGGGATTCTAAAAATCATGTCATAACTTACACTATTTATTGGAATGATCCGGTAAAAAAACAATTTTCAGTAGAACTAAATAGTATTAGCAATAATCGTTAATCTCATTCGTGAGGCAAACTCATTTATCCTGTTTGCTTCATATTTCCCCAGTATATTAACTACACCCTTATTATAAATAATTTTAAATAGATATCATTAATTGAACATACCAATATGTCCGTTCAATTAACATTTTTATAAGGAGTGTACCATGTTAGATCGTCAAATATTACAAAACACCTTATTTTATTTATTAGAGCCTTATTACAATCATTTTCATTCTTTATTTAAGTCGACAAATAAGGAAGCATGATATGTCAGATAAATTACCTTTACTACTTAATAAACTCTATCAGCTTTGTTTGACCGGTGGTTATGGTTTTTCCTCTGCTTATACATTAGCCGAGCAACATAAAGCCAATTTTCCTTTACATTCAGATAATCTTGATAAACTAATCAAACATGAAACAGACAAAGCAACAGCTACAGGTTTTATCACAGGGTTAGGCGGAGTTGTAAGTTTACCTATAACTTTGCCAACAAACACCTTAAGTGTCTTGTTTATTCAAATGAGGCTCGTTACAACCATTGCTATCTTGCAAGGTCATGATGTGTATGATGAAAGAATCAAAATCTTAATTTTCTTATCATTATGTGTGATGGCAAGCAAGTTAAGATTACAGCAGTTTTGTTTAGCTACATTGATGAAACAGCCAAATGAAGTAATTCGTAAAATAAGCCTATCGGTCATTAAACAGCTTATTAGTATTATAAGTGCAAAGCATAGTTTAAAGTTAATTAAAATGATCCCGATTTTTGGTGGTGTGATGGGAGCTGTTGTTGATCGCATTATTACTTATCGCATTGGCCAATTTGCTAAAAAACAATTTAATCAAGTCTATTAGTTGAATAACACTAATAATTCAATTATCTAAAAATTCACCCATTTATAAATTTATCTCATTAATTTCAGTTTTTACATGAAGAGATTATGTTTTGCTCAGTCTTAATAGGAGAAAAAATGAAAACTAACTATTCAACAAAGCGCATTGTGACAACAGCGTTAAAATTGCTCGAAAAGCAGATGAAAATAGAAAAAAATCAGTTCACCAAAACGAAACAGGTTATTGATTACCTTAGATTAAAATTAACACAAAAAGAACGAGAACACTTTGTTGCTATGTACCTAAATAATCAACATCAGTTAATTAAAGTAGAAACACTTTTTATGGGTACAATTAACTCTGTAGAAATCCATCCCAGAGAAATAATTAAGCAAGCACTTAGGTATAATGCAGCAGCAGTTATTTTTGCCCATAATCATCCATCAGGCGAATCGCAACCCAGTAATGCAGATCGTAATATTAATCAAAAGCTAACAGAAATATTAAATATCGTTGATATCCGAGTATTAGATCACATTGTGATTGGTAAACAATCGTATTTTTCTTTTGCAGAGCGAAGTTGGCTCTAATTTTAAAATGCCTTCAATATATAAATTGATCGTTTTTAACGATCAATAAGATCTTATTGATCTATTTAAACGATATGACTTCATTTAAATAATCAATGAAAATATAGATTTGATTAAAATAATAGCTATTTTAGCTCAATTATTTAACCTCAAAATACCAACATTAATTTTCATCGAACTATTAAATATCATTATCTAGCTAATGATATATATCAAATGAAAGGAATAACAAAATGTCTAAAATAACATCTAATTTACTCATAGCTATATCTCTATTATTTGCGGGAGGCTCATTTGCAAATAACAATCCTTACCAAGATAGCCAAATACATACAAATGAATCTCAATTAAGTCAAATGGAACCAATACCACAATATGATTATGTTCCAGTCTATCCTGAACGTTTAAAAACTTTTAATGAATTACTTAAAAAGGAAATACAACATAAAAAAATTACTTTAGACCAAGTTCAATGTATTGATGTTAATGAAGGAGGATTATGTGAACCTCAAAAAGTAGTTGTTAGATTGGAGTTTGATCTTAGCTATGTTCTTATTGATAGTAAAACTGAAAAAGATGTTCGACTATGGGATATGGATAATACTAATAGACGAGATGCATTTATTGATATTATTGAAGACGACCTTGATAGCTGGTTAAACACTCATGGGCTTCCAATTCGTTCAAGTCGTGATCATGTATTTGCCTTAACTTTAGAAGCTAGGAAATGGTTTAAAGATGCTCCATTTTACGTTGTTGGCCTACAACCAACAAAAGTTGAATATATCACTTATAAATATACTGAACCAGGGTTATCTAGAGTAGATGATGCAAACCAATACGATAAAAGTCCTTTTTAATCTTAATACTTTAAATAAAGTATATCTATTAATTTAATAAACAGCAGTAGGAAACAAAACTATGAAGCATTTAATTGTATTATTTTTATCTATTGTATTTTCAATTAGTGTGGCAAATGCACAAAATAATGATGATATTAAACAAGAAAGATTAAATCAACATTTACAAGTTATCAAAAATGGAGTTGATACTATACTTGTTCCTGTTAAGTTTAATGGCATACGTGACTATTATGGCCATGCTGATATTGTCACAGTTATATTTGAATTACGTTATGGTTTTTTAAATAAAGAACAAGAAGATAAGTTTTGGAAAGAAAAAGCAAAAGATGGTTCACTTAAAACTTGGGAGTCTGAAGTAATTAATGGCTTAACAGATTGGATTAAAGAAAGATTCGATGTGGAGGGTGATACTGATATATCAGTTGACTACAGTAAAACACGTGAAATGGTTTACAACTATACTAAAGGTGCTAAAAAATACTTTAAGGATAATAACATACCTGCCTATGTGATTGGTTTTCAACCTATTTTAGTATCTTACGAAAAATTCACTATTACCGATCCTAACTTATATCCAGATGAAAAACTTATAAGTGACTATTAATCAATAATCTTAACTAATTTTTAAATAAGGACTAAGTGGCCATGAAAAAACTTATTATAACCGCAATTCTATTATTAAGTGGTAATGCATTCGCTTTACCTAATTTGATTGTAGAAAAGGGTGGGTACTATAACGAAAGATTTGATAGCTATGTACAACAAACTTTTATTACTTCTAAAGAAAATAGTTTAAAAATTAATAAGGTAACAATAAATCGTAATAATTGCGAAATTATTTCTCCTTCTGAAAATTACCTTGTTGAACTTAAGTTTGGTGAAAAAGTTAAAGTAACGCCTAAATTAGGTTGTGACATACTTGAAGTAACAATTGATACAAACAAGGGAACAGAAACATATGTTTTTGATTAACAAGGATAATACCATATGAAAAAACATTTTATTATAATTTTAGTTTTATTCTTAACCGCTTGTGATAATTCAGAAAATATCAAAAAAGTAAAGGCATTAATCTACTCTCAATTGGATAAAACAATAACTGTTGGTAATGCATTAGACAATCGTGAGCTATGTAAAAAAGTCAACTGGGAATCTTTAAAAGATGAGAAGCAACGAGACATTGTTGAATATAGTTGTAATCTAGATACAAAAAAGGCCGAAAATTTCTTACATACTCAATTAGATGATGAGTTAAATACTCTTAAGTCCAAATTTGTAGAAACAGACATTAAGGTTTCTCCAGAAGAATATAAAAAATTCAGAATAGATGAAGTTAAAGCTTCACAAAACAAACGATACAAATATACTATTTATGGAAATTATGTTGACATAAATGCGCAAGCATTTATTTATGCTAATGCAAAATTGGAGGCTTATAACTTATTAGGACAAGCATTGGATGATATAAGTAAATCGAAAGCATTTATTCGTTATCAACAAAATCGAAATTATTTTATAGCTAACAAAGAAAATATTGAAAAAGTTATTTTAGAGGATCATTCTATTGATAACCCTAAGGAAACCATCGAGTATATTTATTCTTCTACACATTCATCTTTAATCGGAGATATTTTTTGGATTGATTCGGACACTTCACCAAGTCAATTTTTTAAATGGCAAAGCATTTCAAATCAAACTATTCGTAACAGAATAGAAGAAATGTTTATTGATATTGAAGATATTCATAATCAGCTGAAAGAGCATAAAATTTATTTTAGTCATTCTTACCTTTTTGATCAAGGTGGCTTGAGAGATCCTTTTCATGATAAAGAAATTCGTTATAATGATAAATTACTTAAGATTGATCAAGATGGAATGATTAACCTAGCTCATAGTAGTGACTGTTGTCAAACATTCCGATATTTTTTAGAGGGAGAAACGCCGAAGATTGTTAGTATTTATGATGATAAGATAGAAACAAAAATTTCAGCAAATAATTACCGGGAATTGCTTGCGTCATTAAAAACGACACAAAAAAATATTATTTCAAAGATGGTATCTGATGTCTTAGTTCCTCATAACAATGCCAATAAATCCAATATTGAGATTGTACAAAAATTGCAAAACGATCTAAAAATCAAAAGTTATGACCAAAAAATACGTTGGTCATTAGTGGGTGAACAAGAACCAGTATTAACCAGCTGTGAATTAATTATTGAAACTAACTCATTTCCAAAGGTAATTTCAGATCCTAAACTGGCTAATCACTGTTTTAGTGCTACTTATTCAGATCGATATATAGAATCAGTATATAATGATCCACTTTATCAAATTTTGAATAATATTAATTCTAGCCTAAAAAACTAAGGATCTAATCAATATAGATATAAGAAATATATAATAGTAAAAAAATATTGTTGTTACCTATCTATTGAATGTAATTAACCCACATCACTCAATAGAGGTACAACAATGTCAACATTCTTATCCCCTTTGGATGCACAAACACATCCAGATTACCTAATTGATATGAAATATATCACCACACTCACAGGCATGACAGATAAATGGTTTTATGCCTTGATAAAACAAAATAAATTTCCACCCCCTATTAAACTAGGAAGATCCTCGCGTTGGCGTCTAAAAGAGGTTGAAGCATGGATAAAGACCAAAACTAATTAACAGTTAAATGTCCTATTAACCAAAGCCGCATAGTCAAATATGCGGCTTTTTTTATGTCTAAATTTCTATAATTGAGGAATTTCGTTATGTCCTTAACTGATTTAAAAATAAAATCAGCCAAACCACACGATAAACAATATAAACTTTCTGATGGTGATGGTTTATTTTTGCTTGTTCACTCCAACGGTTCTAAATATTGGCGTTTTCGCTATTATTTTAATGCTAAAGAAAAATTAATGTCTATAGGCCAATATCCTAATGTTTTATTAAGCGAAGCTAGAAGGCTACGAGACGAAGCCAAATCATTACTAGCTAGAAATATTGATCCGCAGGTAGAAAAGAAAGCAAAACAGTTTGAAGATGAAATACAAGTTACTTTTGAACAAATTGCTCGTAAATGGTGTACCAATAATAAAACTTGGTCTGAGCCACATAGAGCAAAAGTACTACGAACATTAGAATTGTATTTATTCCCTAAAATTGGCGCTTATTCTATTTCAGCATTAACTACTCGTCAGTTAATTGTTCCAATTAAAGCTGTTGAAGAGCAGGGGCGTTTTGAAGTCGCTAACCGATTACAACAACGTACTTCAGCAATAATGCGCTATGCAGTACAAAATGGTTATATTTCTTATAACCCTGCTCAAGATTTAAAAGGGGTAGTGAGTAAAGTAAAAGTAAATCATCGCCCTGCACTTGAACTCGAACAAATACCTGAACTTTTAGAACGCATTGATAATTTTAAAGGACGAGAGTTAACCAAATTAGCAATTAAACTTTCTCTACTTATATTTATTCGTTCTAGTGAACTACGATTTGCTCGTTGGTCAGAAATTGATTTCGATAAAAAGATTTGGACTATTCCAGCTGAAAGGGAGGAAATTGATGGTGTACCTCATTCTCACCGAGGTTCAAAAATGAAAACGCCTCATTTAGTTCCGCTAAGCGATCAAGCAATTGATGTTTTAAAACAAATACATGAAATTAGTGGAATGTATGAACTGGTATTTATTGGTGATCATTCTGCAAGAAAACCAATGAGCGAAAATACGGTTAATAAAGCACTTCGAACAATGGGTTATGACACCAAGACAGAACTTTGTGGACATGGTTTTAGAACTATGGCTTGTAGTGCATTAGTTGAATCTAATCTATGGTCACGAGATGCAGTTGAACGCCAGATGAGTCATCAAGAACGTAATGGCGTTAGAGCCGCTTATATCCATAAAGCACAACACATTATCGAACGAACTAAAATGGTTCAATGGTGGGCTGATTACTTAGATTCAATCCGCACTGAGTTTATTATGCCTTATGAGTTCAAAACAAATTAAAAAATACCCTACTATTTAATTCATTTCTCAATATCAATTAATATCAAAAAATTAAGGAATTGTTTATGCAAACATTACCTAGTGTATCATCATGCCTAAAATCCACTACGGTGGGTTCTGGTATGATCTCAGTATTTATCACCAATTTAGAAAAATATAACGAAGGAAAATTGATCGGCGAATGGCTAGAGCTACCAACAACACCAGAAAAAGTAATACAATGCTTTAAACAAATTGGTATTGATGGTGTTAACGATGAAAAGTTTTTTCTAAGTAGTTACAAATCGTCTGTATACAGCATAACAAATTATATCTCTGAAAATAGCAATCTTGATGAACTAAATTATTTAGCCTGTAAACTTGACGAATTAAGTCATAATGAAATGGAAATCTATGAAGCAGCAATTGATATTGGCGTAAATATTAATTCAATTACAGACTTAATTAATCTAACGGATAACTTAGATTGTTTTCAATGTCTATATAACATCAGCAATGAATATGATTTAGGTTTCTACTGGATTGCTGAAAGTGGTTGTTATAGTTTAAAAGAACTCGGTAACTTAACTAATTACTTTGATTACGAACGTTACAGTCATGATATTACACGCTAAAAAAATAGTACATTTTATTCGGATAATTATATTTATTACACTGGTAAAAGTTTTTGTAATGATTATGATGAAAAATGTGTACCAGAAGAGTATTGTGGTGAAATCATTACAATATTTGTATATTTATTGCGAAATCGCCGCAAAAATGATACTGTATTTACTTACAGTGGCGGAGTATTAGGTCGTTTCCTAAGAAACCAAAGGTATAAATTTAACTTCGATTTAAATAACGTTTCTTATGTAACAGATATTAATCCACTATGTTAAATAGAATAGAATTAGATAAAGTGAAAGAACCATCGCCCGAGGTATTAAAAAAGCTATAGGCTCGTTATAAAATAAATTTACTAGAATTATATGAACTTTCAGAATAAATTGATAGTAGCTTATGTATATCTAAAAATCAGAATCCTTTTTATAATTGTGAATTATTGGGTGAGAAAAAATAAATTCGATTCAAAATATAATAAATCTTTTTGCTAAAAAAGATAGGCATGAAACTAATGGAGTTAAAATGCAGTATAAATTAGGTGAGCTATTTTGTGGTCCAGGTGGATTAGCTTATGGGGCAATAAATGCAAGTAGTTTAGACGAAAAACTTACTATAGTTCATGAATGGGCAAATGATTATGACAGAGATACTTGTGCTACCTATGCTCACAATATTTGTGATGGTAAAAGTAAGTCGGTATTTCATGAAGATATAAGAAAGTTAAATATGGAAAATTTAACACCTATTGATGCATTAGCATTTGGTTTTCCGTGTAATGACTATAGTATTGTAGGAGAACAAAAGGGGATTGATGGAGTCTATGGACCTTTGTATTCCTATGGAGTTAAAGCATTAAAACATTTTCAACCTGATTGGTTTTTGGCTGAAAATGTAGGTGGTCTAAGAAATGCAAATGATGGAAAAGCTTTTACGCAGATTTTATCTGAATTAAAAGATGCTGGTTATGTAGTTGTTCCACATTTATATAAATTTGAAGAATATGGCATTCCCCAAGCTAGACATCGAATAATTATTGTTGGAATTAGGTTGGATTTAAGTAAAACCATATCTTTCAGAGTACCATCCCCTCGTCCTTATTTAAAAGTAGATAATACTTGTAAAAATGCTATAGAAACCCCCCCAATTCCTACTGATGCATTTAACAATGAAATGACAAAGCAGTCTAAAGTTGTTGTTGAAAGATTGAAACATATTTTACCTGGACAAAATGCTTTTACAGCAGATTTACCGAAAGCATTGCAATTGAATGTTAAAGGGGCTAGGATGAGCCAGATTTATAAAAGACTTGATCCTTCCAAACCTGCATACACTGTTACAGGTAGTGGTGGTGGAGGTACTCATATATATCATTGGGAAGAGCCACGGGCTTTGACAAATAGGGAACGAGCAAGATTACAAACATTTCCTGATTCTTATGAATTTTTAGGTTCCAAAGAAAGTGTGCGAAAACAAATTGGTATGGCTGTTCCTTGTCAAGGCGCAAAAATAATATTTGATGCTATTTTGAATAGTTTTGCTAAAATTGATTATGATTCTGTTGAACCTAATATAAGTGAATAGGTAAATGTTTAATCAGGATTTAATTAATAGGATATTGATAGAGCCAATTCGTAAAGGAGCCAATAGGTTATTAATAGTTTCAGGCTACGCTTCTCATACGATGGCATCTTGGCATTTAAAAAGAATTAAAGAATTAGGTTTACCAACAATTGATATAGAATTGATTGTTGGTATGGCCTTATATGATGGATTAAAAGAAGATATTCATCAAGGTTTCAAAGATATTCATGAAAATAATGATGATATCTATTCTAATTTTCAATGTCAGTACATAATTGAACACGCTCCCGTTCACAGTAAAATTTATATTTGGCTAGATAATGATTTACCAATAGAAGCATATACAGGGTCAGCTAATTATTCTCAAGCAGGTTTCAGTTTAGGGAGAAGAGAATATATGACACCTTGTGAGCCTTATCTGGCTTTTCAATATTATAATGGTTTGATTTGTGATGTGATGTTTTGTAATCATAATGAAATCGAAGATTATATTATGTTAAGAGCATCTCATCCTGTTTTAGAGAATGAAATCGAAAATTCAGCTATTATTTTTGATGACAGCATTGAAAATGTAACCCTTTCTCTCTTGGACTCAAAAACTGGTGAAACACACAGGCATTCTGGCCTAAATTGGGGACAAAGAAATGGTAGAGAGCCAAACCAAGCTTACATTCCTGTTCCTTCAAGAATAGCAAGATCTGGATTTTTTCCCCTAGAAAAAAGACATTTTTCAGTTTTAACTGATGATCATAAAAATTTGGTTTTAAGAGTCCAGCAACAAGGTGATAAAGCGATAACAACACCAATGAACAATTCGTTGATAGGAGAATACTTTAGAAATCGTCTAGGCCTTAACAATGGACAGTTCGTAACCAGACAACACTTAGAAGATTATGGAAGAACGGATGTAACTTTTTATAAATTAGATGAAGAACAATTTTATATGGATTTTTCACCGCATTAATAATCAAATTTGTTTCACGGAGAAATATAAGTGCTAAATTATTGGTGGGTAACACGACCTAAAAGACGTTTGAATTCAGTTCCAGAAGTATTGGCAACTTTTTCTGATATTTCATTAAATCAAGAATGGATTGGACAACGAGAAATTCATATGTCATTAGAAGACGCCCTCGAAGAAGCTGGATTAAAACGTACTGGAGATCGGCGAGATCAAACAGGTGGTGGAGGTAGAACCTATAAAGCTTGGTTAGTAAGTTTAGGTTTAATTTTTGTACAAGAAAATACTAAAAAAATAAAATTAACCTTAGCTGGGGAAGCAATAATGAATGGTGATTCTCCAGTTGAAGTATTAAAAAATCAAATTATCAAATACCAGTTCCCTTCTTCTTATTCATTAAGTAGCGGAGTAAATGTTTCGGTTCGTTTTAAAATAAGACCTTTCAAGTTTTTGTTAAAATTATTATCAGATTCTAGAATTGAAAGTTTATCAGAAGAGGAAATTGCAAAAATTGTCGTTGTTGAAGCAGAAAATGAAAGTGCTAAATGTTTTGAATATATTGTTCAGCAAATAATTAAATTTAGAAATGATGGTGATGCAATTTTAGCTAAAAATTTTTTTGAAAAATATTCTTCAAGCCGAGGCTCAAAAAATAGTTTTGATCACCTATTAGACATTGCTAACACTATAATTAACTGGTTGGAATATACTCAATTAGTCAAAAGGGATACTGAAGACCATAGGGTAAGAATTATTGAGGATAAAATAGATGAGATTAATCAACTGTTGTCTGATTCTCCATTCATTGACCGTCCTGAACAACATGAATATTTTCAAAGAAAATTTGGTGTGGATCCAAAACATCGAAAAGATACACGTAATTTGTTAAATATACATGGAATTTCAACGAGAGTTATTGCAATTAATAAAATCAAACAGGCATTTATTACTGAATCAGTAAAAATGCCAATAAGTAAAATTACTAGTACTCTCATAGACAAAATTTGTGAAAAAACAGGATTTTTACCTGATCTAGTCGAAGATTGCCTACAAGAATTATATCCACAAGGAGCTATTGGTGCTTTTTTGTCAGAATATTTTGAAATGGCTTTCAAAGATAGAGAGCAAGCCACTGATTTTGAATTAGCAACGGTAGATTTATTTCAAAATGTTTTTGGTTTTACAGCTAGGCATGTAGGACCAAAAGGTTTGACACCTGATGTGTTATTACTTTCTGATGATGAAGGTTATTCGGCTATTTTAGATAATAAAGCATATAGTAAATATAGTATAACTAATGATCATCATAACAGGATGGTCTATAATTATATTGGTCAGCTTAACAATTATTATAATGGTACTTATCCACTTAGCTTCTTTTCTTATATAGCCGGGGGATTTGGCTCCAATATAAATATACAACTAAATAGAGTTGTTAACGAAACCGGTATTAATGGAAGTGCTATTAATATATCTACAATGATAAATCTAGTTTATGAGCATACAAGTAATCCTTATACACAACAACGAATTAGAGATATATTTAGTCTTAATAGAAGAGTATTACAAGCTGATTTATGAGTTAGTTTATTATTTTATCTTTTATTTTTATAAATATTTTATAAATTATTATAACATTGTTTTTTTAGTTTTTTTAATAAATGATTATTGGTAGCATGTATTTTTAGAGGGAATAATTGTGTCAATTATAGGCACCATAAATTTATCTCTATTGAGCTCAAAAACCGGGAAAACACATTTAAGTTTTGTTTTAAATTGGTGACATAGAAAAATAGAGGGCCAAACCAAGCTTACATTCTTGTACCTGTAAACATAGTAAGAACTAGTTTTTCCCCATCAAGTGATGAGCTTTTTGAAATATCATATGATGATGGAAAACGCCTAATATTGCGTTTAGAACAAGACAACGTTAAATTACTGTACAAGAAAATAGTTCAATTCTAGGTAAATACTTTGGAAACCACTAGGCCTAAACAATGGGCAATTCGTAACTAGACAATACTTATCAAAACTAGAGATAGTAAATTTCATTAGATTTTTCTAGGCTTTGAAATTAATTGTTGTCTTGCTGTTTATTTAAAAATGAATGGGATGTCCTACTGTCAATAAATAATATTTAAAATAAGATATCATCCTTGCATTTTTATAAATTTAAAAGAAACATTTTTATCCCAGTTGGGATGATATGATGTTTTTTGTAATAATAATTTCCCTGCTCTATTTATTCTTTCTTTACCTATATCACTGATATATTTAAATCTATTTTTAAATTTTTTGTTCTTAAAATTGCAATGCTCTGGTGATTGAATCATTATAAATTTTCTATTCCCACCATCTTCCGAATTCAATTCCAATGTAGCATGTGCAGTGGTTGCTGAACCAGCAAAAAAATCGAGAATAATATCATTATGTTTTGATGCTATCTGTAATATTTTTTTTATTAATGAAACAGGTTTTGGTGTATCAAAAACTAGTTCATTGTTAAATAAAGATGTTATTTCTTTATTAGCCTGTTGTGTGTGACCGACTTCATCGTATGACCAAAACGTTGTGGGTAGTACTCCTTGTTTAACCTCATTCAAATATCTTTTTAATTGTGGTGCACCAGTACCTTTTTGACCAAAATAAATTCGATTTTCTTGAAGCCATTTATTCATTGTTTCTTTAGATGCTCTCCAACTATTTCCATTTGGAGGATAATACTCTTTACCAGTATTAGGATTAACAATTGGATATACCCTACTAAGAGAAAATTTTTTTACTAATAAATTATCTTGTCGCCAAACACCTTTACCATCGCCATCATCGTTTTTATAAGGTTTATTAAGATTTTCATTCCTAGGCAATAAGTTGATTCTGAAATTACTTGTTTTTTGATAAACAATAATATATTCATGAACAGTGGACATCGTATAAGAATCATTGGATTGAGAATATTTTTTTTGCCAAATAATGTTAGCTATAAAATTTTCTTTGCCAAAAATGTTATCGCAAATTAAACGTAAATTAACTAATTCATTATCATCAATACTAATAAATATTGCTCCATCTTCAGCTAATAAACTTTTGGCTAACTCTAATCTTGGTGACATCATCTCAGACCATGTGAATCCTTTATAATCAGAAAAACAATCATTATATACATAAGAATTGCCAGTATTATAAGGAGGATCTATATAGATTAAATTGATTCTATTTTTATACTTATCAATCAAATGTTCTAATGCAAACAAATTATCACTTTCTATATATAAATGATCTTGATTTATTAATTTGTTAATTTTTTTCATATATAATTATCAAGTTATTAATGCAAAGCAGGTATATAACTATAATTTAATTTTTACACTCAAACCTCCAAAATAATTGAATATAACATTAAAAGCAAGCGAACTTTTGACAAAGAAAGATATACATTTTATGTTTATATTATCAAAACTTAAAAATGACCTTTCCCAGGATATAAATAACATAAGGAATGTTTATGAATAAAAATTATAAACTCCTTTTCCTTCTCATTAACCGATTATAAAAATTTATACTGTAAGCCAAGGTTGAACCTAATTTTTTTGCAATTGGTTCTCATAGTTTATATGAAAATTCTATTTCAAATTTGATGACACTATTTATTGAGCAGAATCCTCATATTCATCCATTCCTGACATGAGTTTTATTATCGCTTTTAGAGTTTCCTGAAATAAATTGTGTTTATCTCAGTGAACTATCAGTAAAAAAAGATGATGACAGATAAAGAGATTAAGTTCCTACGGATACAACTTCGGATACATTCCTCAACCTCAATTCCTCCAACTCAATAATACCAATGCTTTAAGCTGTATCTTCGATTCCGCGTCCGGGCACCAATCACCAAATTCTAAGACCTGCTTCTAGCAGGTTTTTTTATGCCTAAAGCCTTTACAGATAAGCCTTTAACCTTGTTTCACTACTCAACCGAATTCAACTGGATGATCCTCGCCAAAATATTAGACAGTGCCCACCTCTATCATTTTTTCGTTTTGGTAATATTGTTGTTCATATTGTTCAGGTGATA